>CAXTTV010000114.1:0-7057 GCA_964247295.1 uncultured Ktedonobacteraceae bacterium
ATGAGCGAGAAACCACGTGAACTGGTAGTAGAGATGATGGATGGCGGGAAGTTTTTTGATGAGCTCCAGCTTAAAGAACCTGATCTAGATGAGGGCCAGATTCATGGGTACGGCATGTTTATTATCCGAAATCTTATGGATAAGGTAGAGTACACCAGAGAGGCCGATGGCAATAACCATTGGCTGTTAGTTAAGAATTTGTAGGTGCTATATGAACCTTGAGACACATGAGCATGTTGTTCGGCAGATTGTAATTGAGTTGAGTGGCCGCATCGATGCTTTCCATGCGACAGGTTTAAGGGAGAGAATCGATAAGCTTTTCTCTGAGGGGATCAGTCATTTTGTGCTGGATCTTTCTCACGTTCAATTTCTGGATAGCTCTGGTCTGGCCGTTCTGGTTAGCCTTCTGAAACGCTCCAAACAATCAGACGGGGATGTGAAAATGGTGATGCCTGAGTCAGAAGCCGCAACAAGAATTCTACGCCTGACTCGTTTCGATAAAGTGTTTGATATCGCTCCTACCGTCGAGGAGGCTTTAAAGAGTCTTTAGATTATGTCAAATTAGATAAATAGAAACATCTGGTTGTTGTGGAAAGCGGCTCCTTTAACTTGACGAAAGTTGTCTATCCTTATGATACAAGTAAGTGTGCTTAAGCGTATGGTTAGGGAGCCTGGAAGCTTCCTTATCTGGTTGAGGGAGCGGCCACTGCTGTTAACGAGTTTAGCTTTTTTCATCAGCACAACATTGGTAAACCTGGGAAACTATGTTTTCAACCTGATTCTTGGGCGCTGGTTGGGCCCATCGCTTTTCTCCGATCTTAGTCTGATTGTCACGTTGATGCTGGTTGCGACCTTTGCTACTACTGCCTTAACCACAACTACAGCGCGATTCGCTGCCTCTTACGAGGCGAAGGGCCAGTTAGATTCGATAATCGCATTGCGGAGATGGTTGTCCCAAAGAGCGATTGTGCTGGGTGGGGCAATGGCGCTGATATTGATTGCTGGCGCTCCCTTACTCACGCAGATATTCCATATGCGTAGCTTCTGGCCCTTCGTGATTCTCGGCGTCGGGATGCCGCTGTTCTTTGTGATGGCGGTTGACCGTGGTGTGCTTCAGGGTCGCGCTCACTTCGGCTGGCTGGCCCTCAGCAATCAGGCTGAAATGTGGATGCGCTTGCTTGGGGCTGTGTTGCTTGTTGGCATAGGTCTGGCGGTGAACGGAGCCGTAGCGGCGCTCACGCTCTCATTTATCGCCGCCTGGGTAATCGCGTTAAAATCGAAAAAGGGTTTACCGCTGCATACAGATGGTTTGAACAAAAGCGAGCAGGCCAAGATCACGCTGTATTTTGGTCCAGTGATCCTGGGATTGATCGGTCAGATTGTGATTAACAATAGCGATGTTTTGATCGTGAAAAGCTTTTTCCCCGCACATACTGCTGGCTTGTATGCGGCGTTGGCCCTGATTGGGCGCATGGTATTTTTCGCCACCTGGTCAGTTGTAATGGTGATGTTTCCGATGGTGACACAGAAACATCAAAAAGGTCTAGCTTACCGACCGCTGTTGTGGATCTCCGTAGGAATTATCGCGGCAGTCTCCATCTGTATTACTCTGGGAACATTTTGGCAACCACAACTGGTGGTCAAGCTATTATTTGGAGAAGATTATCTAAGCATCGCGCCACTGCTCTGGCTTTATGCCCTAGCAACCGCCTTTTACGCCCTGGCAAACGTTTTTGTGAGTTATTATCTCTCACTTGGAAATGGCCGGGGAAGCTATCTGGTATTGCTAGCAGGGATTGCCCAGGTCGTTGGCCTACTGATCTGGCACAGCTCGTTACAGATCGTTGTACTGGTCCAGGTCTATATTATGGCCGGCCTTATGGCTATTTTACTCGGCTGGGATTTCTACGCGAAAAAGCGCGTAGAGAAAATTGAGCCAATCAAGGCAAACAACCCTACTGTCTAAGTGTGTCTTCTCCTCTTGTCTCAAGAAGATGGTAGCGGTTATAGCTACCATCTTCTTATCTTTTTTCCTCTCATTATGTAAAAAAAGGCAGCGCAAAAATCTTATGAGCATTTTTCATACTGATAATGTTGTTGCCTGGAAGGTCATTCGATGGAATTTCGAGAACCTTGACGTAAATGGTGTTGTAATGTTACTGTTCCATAATCCTATTTTACAACGTAGTAAAAAGGAGGTCTGCCAGGCCTCTGCTTTATACTGTTGTAGAGTTCAATCGCTCGTAGGATAGTCTAATCTTATCAAACAATGGTGTTCGTTTGAGAGTATGCGCAAGGAGTGCCATGAAAAAGATATCTTGGTTGACCGGCCATAGTCGTGTAGTACGTATTTCTTTGATCATCGGTCTGATCCTGGTTGTGATGGCGATTTTTGTGAATAAGCCACAGCCAGCTAAAGCCGCCTGTACTTTACTAAATCCAATTGTAGATGGATCTGATCCCTCTATCTGGTATGCAAATGGGTTATATTACCTGGTGTTGTCTGACACAAAGACTATTTCGATGCGTGCGGCCTCGACTCTTGGAGGGTTAGCGTCGGCGGAGAGCCATGACATATGGACCCCTCCTCCTGGAACAGATCACAGTGCTCAGGTTTGGGCCCCTGAATTAGAGAACATTGGTGGACAATGGATTATCTATTTCGCTGCGGGCCGCGACCTCGGTGATTTTAATGCCATCAATAACACGCATCGGATCTTCGCTCTCACGGCGAGCGATCCCATGGGACCATGGAATTTCTATGGTAAAGTAGAGGACCCCACGGATGAGTGGGCGATCGATGCGACAGTGCTTACCTATAATAATAACCTCTATGAGATCTGGTCCGGTACGCCTCCTGGCCATGGCGGGTCTGCGCCTCAGCAGATCTATATCGCGCACATGAGAGACGCGCTCCATGTGGATGAGACGCGTAAGCTCATCGCTAATCCCGATCAACCCTGGGAAACCTCTGTTCAGGCGATCGAGGAGGGGCCAGAGGCCTTTGTTGGTCCTAATGGCAAACTCACAATCATTTACAGTGCGAATGCAAGCTGGACAAGTTCCTATAACTTGGGAATGCTTGTCTATAATGGTGGGGATATGGGCAATTATCAGTCTTATTCTAAGGTTCAGGCTGGTTTTGGTTCTGGGCATGGGGTCTACGGCCCTGGCCATATCTCACTACCGGTGCCAGGTATTAATGGTGGTAACTGGCTGGTCTATCATGCGAAAACCCAGCAAGCAGATGGTTGGGATGATCGTAAGATTTTCGCGCAACCGCAGACCTGGAATGCCGATGGCACTCCCAACTTTGGAGGCGGCCCTCAGGGCTACACCTCTTTTGACGAAGTGACGCAGCAGGCCTGTTAAGAGCTGTACGGATACGCTGGTAGATTTTATAATACCAATAACATCCGCTCTTCAATAGAGGATCATTTTTGTTGCCATAGGGAGGGTAGTTCACCTACTACCTTATGGCAGCATCGCCCTAAATGAGAACCTCACCTTTTTGTCTACTAGGCGGACGTATTAGCCTGCGGCACATCTCGCGTTGCTCGACAGGCCGTCCTCCGCTACGTGAACCGGTTCTCTACTCACCAACAGACTCCGCAAACATCTGGACTGCACCCCAATAAATATATTCCTCTTGACAGGCCCTCATACTAGCGATTATACTTGATATTATTAATCAACTATATCAAGTTAGGGGAATCCCGTGAAAAAAGTAGCAGATCCTCTCCTCATTCTTCCATTGGATAGTGCTCTGGATGAGCAGCACTGTTCCAGTCCTCATGTTCTTACCCATCCCCGAAAGAATAGCTACTATTTTTTTAACTGTCTCTGTTGTTGCTGTAAATAATCCCCCTTTTCATTGTGCAAGCAACAAAAATTTATAATTTTAAGGAGACAGTCAATGCAGAAGGAATTAGCGCAAGTAACTTTGCGTGACTTAAACAATGATGCGCAGGATCTTGCTGTTTTAGAATACCTGGCCCGACGCGTAGAGGAGTTGGGGAGAGAATTTGTTCGATATCAGATTACACAACTTCCCTATATTGTTTACCCTCGTTTTGAGCAGCGTGTCTTAAGGCTGGCGCTGTATACCCATCCGCGACAGTTAGAGCGCGAATTAAAATTTGTAGGATTTGTTAGCCAGAGGCGAGCGATTGTTGATCCGTCTATAGAGCAGGCAATTGCTGCATGTGATCAGCAATTAGTGCTGGATATGGCGAGACATCCCGATCTTTTAAGTTATTGTTCTCTAGAATTAAGTGATGGAAACTGGTTTAATCTCGTACTTTTTGCTTCTGCTGATGGGGACTTTACGATGCCTGCAATCCACGAATATGCCTCCCGTCTCCTCGCGCCAGACTATTATGAATGGATACGGCTGCACTTTGGAGAGATGCCAGGTGGTTTGAAAGGCAGCAAGATGTGTTTACAGGCTACCCGATATTATACTTTTGGACCAGCCGAACAAACCAATTTCTTCGTCAAGCGATATGATTTTGAGCATAATGTTGTGACACAGGGGGGCGGACGATGAAAACTTCGGCTTTGATTTGCGCTTCCTATCTCTCGCCGGTCCTCTATAAAACCTATCAGGCAATCACAGATTACCTTGAGCGAGAGCTCAAGATACCGACTTTTCTGACTGTAGGCGAGTCTTTTGAGGATCTTACGACCGGTCAGATCGATCTGGCATTTATCTGTGGGCTGGCTTATATCCAGCTTGTGAGGCTCGGAGGCCAATCCATTGAGCTCCTGGCCGCGCCTGTTCTTGAAGGTGAGCGCTACCAGAGGCGACCCTGGTACTTCTCAGATATTATAGTACGGAAGGATTGGCCCTATCACAGCTTTGAAGATTTAAAAGGAAGCACCTGGGCCTTTAATGAAAGGAACTCACATTCTGGCTACAATCTGGTCTGCTACAATCTATTTAAGCAAGGGTATGATCTAGATTACTTTGGATGCCAGGTTGAGACCAGTTCGCACTACCAGTCTTTAAAGTTGGTTTTAGAGGGTAAAGCCGATGTAGCAGCCGTAGACTCGCATATGTTGGATGTGGTACTTAGAAATCAGAAAGAGTTGGCTGCGAACCTGAAAATTATTGGGATGCTTGGACCATCGACCATTCCTCCTCTAGTTGTGTCCAGGAGCCTGGACGCGGATCTAAAGAAACGCCTGCAAGATGCATTGATTAAAATGCACGAGCGGTCCTGGTCTGCAGAGCTGCTGCGTGCTGGTAATATTGAACGCTTCGTACCAATCACGGATAGCCACTATGATGATATTCGTGAGATGTATGATGTTGTTCAATCTCAACAATTTCTCGCTGTCTAGTTATCGTGCTGGTAGCCCCAATTCAGCAGGTCGGTAACATCCTGGTCGCGGCGGTCACTGGTAGGACTTTTCAGTACTGTCCCGATCAGGCGTTTACCATTGCGATTAGCCGCGAAAACCTGGCACCATTCGGCAGCCTGTGTATAACCGGTTTTTACTCCGAAAGCGCCATTATACTGAGAGAGTAGCACATTCGTGTTATTCCAATCGTAGGAGTGGTGGTTAAGTGTGGGTGGGACATGATAGTTTGTGGTCTGCACGATTTCTGCTATAAGTGGGTAGTTGTTTAACGCGTAGAGAGACAGCTTTGTCATATCGGCGGCGGAAGAATAATGTTGATCGGCGGCTACCGTCAGTCCGTCGGGGTTAGCAAAATGGGTATGTGTAAGCCCTAGTTGATCGGCCTGCTGATTCATCTGCTGGGTAAAGTCGTTGGGCGAGCCAGAGATATAATCCGCGATCGCGGTGGCCGCATCGGCTCCCGAGGGTACCAGCAAACCATAAAGAAGATCCTTCAAGCTAATTTTATCCCCAACCGCCAGCTCTGCTCCGCTGGCACCATCTACAAAGACGCGATCATGTGAGTCTTGACCAATCGGCACGAGATGATCAAGATTTCCATTTTGTAATGCCACTATTGCCGTCATGATTTTTGTTGTGCTCGCCATCGGCAGTTTAGCATTTTCGTTACTGCTAGTAAGCACCTTCCCTGAGTCCATATCTTGAACGTAGTAAGCGTTGCCTTTCACCATATCTCGCAATGTGAGTGGTCGTGGTGTCGGGGTTGGTGGCCCAGGTGATGGTGTTGCTTTTGGGAATCTAGAGGAGGTTGCTGTTAATTGAGCCGTGATTGAAGGTTGGTTGGCCCCATATAAAAGTTGTGAGCTGAAAACGCTGGCACACCAAAAGATCAATATGCCAGGAACTAAAATACCGATCAAGAGAAAGCGGCCAGAAGAATTCCGTTTCATTCCGTAACCTCCAGATAAGAGTAGAGAAATATAGTAATAAAAGGTACCTTCAAAACTCTAATGTATCTATATGAATTGAAAACGGGTCAAATTACCTGTATTGATAAACAGATACAGTTGAGCAAGGTTTAAATTACTTGTATCAATAAACTGTTTCATTCTATTATATACTCCTCCAGTCAGTCGCTTTGCGCTTCCTATCGACACCAACCTCTAAAAAACGTTTTTTAGAGAATTATTCATTCTTTTTAGTTCTTTTTAGCTAAAAATTCTGGCTGTTGGGGTTGACACAAGGCCAGAAGTGGCAGCATAATCGTATAGTCTTTAACCATAATAGGTCTGATGGTAGTAGCCTTGTAGAGGAGATAAGCAGGAGGGAGACTATGAAGGAGAGCCTGGAGCAGGGGCGAAGTACGAGCAAAAAGGCTGAACAGACCCGACAACGAATTCTTGAGGCGGCACTAAAGTTATTCGCCGAAAAAGGATATGAAGGGACAACAATGAGAGAGATTGCTGTCGCTTCAGGAAGCTCCCTTGGATTAACGTATCGATATTTTGCCAGTAAAGATGACCTGATTCTTGAGATTTATCTGCGGCTTTTTCGGAGTATGAAGGAGCAAGAGAAAACGCTTCCGGCTGGGACAGTTGCTGATCGTTTTCAATTAGTCATCGAGAATATGTTCTTTACTATGTTACTGTATAGGGACGCAATTAGTGGTTCATTCGGAGCCTCGCTGAAT
>CAXTTV010000114.1:7067-15923 GCA_964247295.1 uncultured Ktedonobacteraceae bacterium
CCTTATTCTCCTACCAGCGTTTTTGGAGAACGCTCTTTGCCAATCCGTCAACAGACGCGACAAATCTACATGAATCTGGTTCTGGGATCAAAGGATGCACCGCGCCAGAAGCAGATTGCTGATCTGGCAACTATTCTTTATGGTTTACAGATGGGCCTGCTGCTTTTCTGGTTCCAGGATCTAACGCCCGAGACCAGGCGTACAACTCAGATGCTTGGCTTTGTCCATGATTCGCTCTCTCTTTTAAGACCTGTGATGGGTCTACCTCCGGTCGCCAGCCTGCTGGCCCGTCTGGTGAGAATTATCGGTCCGATGCTTGGTGCCGATGAGCGCTAGAGCGTTACATCAAATAATAGCATCAATATAAGTTGATTTTGTGATGACAGTAGCATTTTTACAAATATGTCGTCACGACGACATATTTGTAAAACATCTAAGTAGTATAGCAATAAAGAAGGGTGTATGAGTATGCCTTTAACTTTTGATAACACTATGCAAGTAGTGGCCGAAGAAAATAAGGGTTTAAGCTTTGGAAGCAAGATCAGCTTGCTGAGCGTTTTTAGTATTCTGGGAGTGTTGAGTGCTGGAAGCTTGATTAGCCTCGCGAGTACAGGTAGCATTCTGAGCATTGGAAGCGCCGGAAGTATTCTAAGTATTGGAAGTTCTGGCAGTATCCTGAGCATCGGAAGTGTGGGAAGTATTCTAAGTATTGGAAGTGCCGGTGGCATTTTGCGTGTTGGGCACCGACCCAATAATGCTAACAATAAAATGTAAAATTATTTCAGCTATTTTCCTGGATCTTAATAGAAGAGCCATTCTGCCGATAAGGATAGATATACGTTCGCCTATTGGCTTGAAAACGTTAGACCGTCAAATGACAGATCTAGAATTTTCGGCTTAAGATACTGGGGAGATATGCTGAGAAAATCTGTACTTTCTGAATCATTTGCTGCGTATATAAAGCAGAAGCTTAAAAAGGGCCCGTTAGCCTGGATTGTGATTTCTGTAATCCTGTTTCTTTATATTTCTCCTTATCTTGTGCGGACAAATACTTTTTATGGTATGGGGGCATATGGGAGCTTTTGTATCGTGCCTTTATGGATCGGGATTGTATTGAGAAACCGCCGAGGTGGCTTTTTTGGCTGGTTGGTGCTCTTCTGTTTTTTTTCGGTGAAGGTCTATTTTGACGTAGATTTTATCTGGCCCCCCCCGGAACCGATATTCGCGAGTATTATATTTGGGCACATCGGAACTCTGATCTTTGCGCTTGCCGCCGGTCAGTTCCAGGTTATCAGTCGCAGGCTTCAGGAGGCGAATGCACAGATTCGCCGTCTGGCTTTGATCGATGGGCTGACTGAGCTTCCCAATCATAGAGCTGTGAATGAGCAATTGGAGCGGGAACTTGCCCAGGTCCAGCGTTTCGGGCATCCTCTATCACTGATTTTCCTGGATGCCGACCATTTCAAGAAAATTAATGATACCTATGGTCATGGGATAGGGGATGAGGTTCTGATTGAGCTTGGCAAGCGCATCAAGAGTGTGCTAAAGCCCGAAGATATGTTGGGACGCTATGGTGGAGAAGAGTTTGTGGTGATCTTGCCTCAATTGGGTCCCGAGGATGCTCTATTCACCGCTGAGCAGATTCGCAAGGTGGTTAATTCTCAGGTGATGTCCATCCCAGGCTTTGAGAATGGTTTAGAGATTTCGGTCAGTGTCGGTGTGGCTTCGTGTCCTGAGGATACAACAATTATGGAAGCGTTGTTACAAAAGGCCGATCGAGCAATGTATTGGTCCAAACGCCTGGGCCGCAATCAGGTCTGTACGATCCATGAGGCCGAACACCTTGAGAGCTTAGCAAAACAATTGCCCATTGATGTAGACATAACATATGATTGGTGTGAACATTCAGAGCATGTTCACACCGGACGCGATCTTAGAGAATTAGTTTACCGTTTGATGCGACTGGCAGATCAAAAGGGGTATGCTCAAGAGGTGGCGTCAGAGGTGCAAACATTTCTTGATGAACCAATGCAATTAATGATTGAGAACGATCAATCTAGGGAGAAGGATACGCAGCGTTCAGACTCTTCTCCTTTAACAACGACGAGAGGACAGGGAAGAGGCTAGTCGAATATATAAAGCTAAGTGATAAAAGACCTCGGAGACTAAGAAAAGTCTCCGAGGTCTTTTGATGTGCAAACCATTATATTCATTTATTTTGTTTAAGATGTTTACCATAATGAAAAAGGAAGTCAGAAGTGTTTTCTTTTAAAAATGTAATTTGTCTTTTGTCCCTGATTTTTGTGTAGAAAAATTTGTTTTATCCTCGGAGGTTATTCTACGTATGAAATATATGTCATATATGAGGCCAAGATGGAGGGACATATGTTATCCTTCAATGATTTTCCTCTTCTTGTTGGTGAGTTCTCTCATTAGTAGTGCATCTATGGTTTTATTTAATCCTGGTGTAATCTATGCTTCTACCCTTAGCAGATCAGTGTCTCCACCAGATCTGGGCATTACCAAGGCCGCCGAAGGTGGCAATATCTTCCAGGTAGGCCAGAAGGTAACTTATGATCTGGTTGTCCAGAATGGGGAGACTTCCGGTCCAACTACTGGAGAGATTAAAGTAACGGATGCGATCCCCGCCGGTTTTACGAATCTCAAAGCAACTGGCAACAACTGGAGCATTACTTTCGATACTACAACAAGCCCGGCGACCATGACGGCAATCTGGACTGATAAGACGCCAGTTGAGAGTAATATTACCCTGGATACCATTAACGTGACGGGAACCCTGACAAAAAAGGCGGCTACAAAGCTTGAGAATACGGCAACTGTGAGCACTCCGGGCGATAGTAATGCCCAGAATGACTCCTGCTCGATTACTATCGATGTTGCACCCCAGCCCGATCTGGCTATCACCAAATCGCGTTTTGGCGGCAATGAGTTTACCGTTGGTGATACCATTAAATATCAATTAACGGTACAGAATCTCAAGGGTGCTGGCCCAACCAGCGGCGATATCACTGTTACAGATCAAGTGCCCGCTGGCTTTTCTAATCTCAAAGCGAGTGGTAGCGCCGATTGGCGGGTTACAATCGATCACACAACCAGTCCAGCAATCATCACCGCACTCTATAAAGGTACGGCTCCGGTTGAGGGAGGTGAGAAGCTGGCCGTAATTACAGTTCGTGGTCGGTTGACATCCTCCGCTCTAAGCAAAGGGAAATCCTCTGGAACGCTTACCAATAGTGCTACAGTTGATACTCCTAACGACTCAAACCTGTTCAACAACTCGGATCTAAATATCATCAAGGTTGCTGCCACGCCTGTTCTGAGCGTGTTTAAGAGCCATCGGGGCGGCAACATTTACTTTGTCGGTCAGCATGTCACCTACTTCCTGCGGATCACCGTTGAGAAGATTGGTGGACCTGTGGTATCTGACAATCCTATGACGCTGCTCGATCCCATTGCGGCTGGCTTTGTAGATGTGAAGGCCTCTGGCAAAAGCTGGAAGGTCAATGTTAGTGTGAAAAATGGTCGGAGCACCGTCACCGCCACCTATAGTGGAAGCTATCCGATCGCTCCTGGTATAGTGCTACCAGAATTGGATATCACAGGCAGATTAACCTCGGCGGCTCAGGGCAATTTTCGTAATGTCGCGACCGTTAAAGGACCCTTCTCTAGGTATAAAACACCGAGTAGCTCAACAACCATCAAAGTGCAGCAGATCCCGACGTTGCCCCCAACCGGGAGCGATCCCAGAATAGGAGGCAATCCCTTCTAATAGCCCGATAGTTTATCCGCGGGAAGGAACACATTTTCCCTGTGCGTTCATGGCCTCTAAATGCTAGGAGGATGCCTATAAGCTCAAAAAAAAACTATTCTAGAAACAGCTAAAAAGATTTTTTCCACCCAATAAAAACATAAAAAGAGTCTCGGTAACTCCACGGTTACCGAGACTCTTTTTATTTATGGATAGATAAATTAGTATTTTATGTTTGAGAGCATGTACATACTGCAAATAGAAGATAAGAAAACTTCTTCTAGAGATGGAAATGTAAGTGATTCTCTGCGCTTTTTTGCGTAAATATACTGCTGTATGCAGTGAAGGAACAGACAGTTGATGTTACATAAATCTCCTTCTTCTCTAAATCGTAGAAGGCGACCCGGACGGTTCCCTTCATTATCTCTTTTATTTCTTTTGATATGTTCTCTTTGTGCAGATGTGGGGCTAAATATCATCCATCCGAGCGCAAGTTATGCTGCCGCACCGCGAAAATCTGTGCTTTCGGGCCTGCCCGATCTTTCTATAAAGCTGATGCATGATGGAAGTGATACACAAAAGCCTGGACAGCCAATAATTTATCATGTGATGGTTTGTAACGAAGGATCAGATGCTGCTACTGGTCTAATTAGAGTTCATTTCTCTACAACAGGATTGAACTTTACACCTCTATTAGCTTCCTCTAATGATAGTGCCTGGAATTTTCAGAATGGTCCAGGTGTTTTAGATGCTTTCTATAATGGATCTATCCCGGCAGCGAATGGAAGTACGCCAACCTGCGTTGGAACGATTGACATTCATCTTGATTTTCTCGATCTATCTGTTCAACGCATAGATGCTACGGCTACTGTTTTCTCTATGTTTGATCCCAATTCTGCTAATGATACAGCCACCAGTACGATTACCTTCATAGATAGCCCTGATCTAAGTAACAGATTGACGCATACACGTGGCAATACTTTTGTACCGGGTCAGACAGTGACTTTCTCGGACAAAATCTGTAATGTTAAAGGTAATCTGCTTGCTGGCTCGTCCGTGAGCACAACAGTCACGGTTCCGACCGGCTTTAGTGATGTGACTGCGTCAGGTACCTCGGACTGGAAACTCCTGGTGGATACCGCGACCAGCCCTTCAACAATTACCGCAACCTATCAGGGAAGCGGCCTCCCGCTGAACAACTCCCAATGTCTTCCAGACTTTATTTTTACAGGGAAGGTTGCTGGCACAGCCAGTGGATCTCTTTCGATCTCTTCTGTGGTGACAACTCCTGATGATCTCAATCTTAATAACAATACCGCTACAGACTCTGTGACGGCCCAGATACCTGATCTTTCTGTTAAGGAGATACATGATGGGGGAAACACCTATCAGATAGGGCAGACGGTAGTCTATCATTTGCAAGTCTGTAATCTTGGTAGCGGCGCAACGAATGCTCCAACTACGGTAACTTTCAATGTTCCAGCGGGCTATGACAACCTGAAGGTGTTCTCAGTTGATCCTGGTTGGAATATCAATATGGGCTCTTCAGGGGGAACAACACCGGCGCAGATAACTGTTCTATATAATGGCTTTATTGCTGGTGGGGGATTGGGTTGCCTTGCTCCGATTGATGTTGTAGGGACCTTGAATACTGCCGCCGCTCCCTCGGTGGTTACGTCCGTCACTGTGGATACGCAAGGAGACATTAATACAAGCAACAATACCGATAGCAATACAATCGCGATCGCGGCTCAGCCAGATCTGAATAGTACCCTCAGTCATACTGGTGGGAATAGTTTTACGCCGGGTCAAAAGGTAAACTTTACTGACAGGATCTGTAATGTCGCGGGATCTGGTGCGGTGCTTCCTGGTTCTCAAATTGTGGTCTCATTGATCTTCCCCTCCAGTTTCACGAATGTCCAATCCACTAGTTCACCTGACTGGTCTTTTAGCTCCGATGGCAAAAATGTGACCTATCGAGGAAATGGTTTGCCCCTGGCGGACAACAAGTGTCTTCCTGACATTAGCTTTGTGGCGGCGATGAACGGGCTCTCGCCAACGGGAACTGTGTTTACTTTCTCTTCGACGGTGAACACGCAGGGCGATGCCAATCCCGCAAACAATACAAGCACCGATGCCCTGAACATTGCTTTTCCGGATCTCTCTGTGAATGAGACCCATGATGGTGGAAACTCGTTCCAGGTGGGTCAGAAGGTTACGTATCATCTAGCCGTCTGTAATCTAGGGGCAGGCCCAACTCTGGGTGCGAGCAGTCTTATCTTTGTTCTGCCTCCCGGTTTCGAGAATATGAGCCTTACCAGCAGTGATAGCAACTGGTCGTTTGATCCGCCAAATCCGTCGAGCAGCCCGATCACGATTACTGGGATTTATAAAGCAGCAATTGCTGCGGCCTCTGGCACGACACCTACCTGCGTCGGGACGGTCGATGTCTCTGGAACTCTTAACAGTCAGGCCGCGCCAATCCTTGATACCCCTGTTCAGATCTCAGTGCCTGCGGATACTAATCAGGCTAATGATCGCGATAGCAATAGCGTTTCACTTATCTCTGGACCCGATCTGACCAATGAGCTGACAAACGCTGGCAACAGTCTGGTCCAACCGGGCGATACCCTGACCTTCTCGGATAAGATCTGTAATGCTGCGGGGTCCGGACAGGTTCTTCAAGGATCTCCTGTGAACGCCACCATTACGGTTCCAAAGGGCTTTACCAATGTAACGGCAACGGACACCGCCGATTGGAAATTCTCGGTCGATACCGCGACCAGCCCCTCGCTGGTGACCGCGACCTATCGGGGGGTCGCGCTCCCTCTGAATGGTGGGGACTGTCTGGCGACCTTTAGTTTCACTGGTAATGTGGCTACTGACGCCAGCGGTGCGCTGACGCTCTCATCCGAGGTGGCGACCCCCAGCGATAGCGATCCTGCTGATAATGTCTCGACCAATGCGGTCACAGTTGTGCTGCCGGATCTTTCGATCAAGCAAACGCACGATGGTGGGGACGCGTTCCAGTTTGGGCAGCAAGTCACCTATCATCTGGAGGTCTGCAACGTAGGCTCGGGCGCGACTACCGTCGGGACCACCGTTACCTTTACAATTCCAACCGGCTACGATAACTTGGCCGCGACCTCTCAAGAGACCGGCTGGCAGATTGCTGTAGATCACACGACCAGTCCTGCGACGGTAACCGCAACCTATGCTGGACAGCTTGCGAGAAACGTTTGTCTGAATACCATCGACGTGACAGGCACCCTCACTACTGCCGCCGCAGACCAGGTAACCACTCAGGCTACCGTCGCGACTACGGGAGATAGCGACTCCTCTAATAATAGCGATAGCAATACAATCTCTACTCCGCCAACGCCCGATCTGACAATTTCTAAGACCCATGAAGGTGGCAATTCGTTCACCGTTGGCAATACCATGACCTATAAGCTTACGGTCGAAAACAAGCCGGATGCTGGGAATACTACAGGCGTGATTACTGTCACGGATCAGATTCCCGCCGGCTTCGAGAATCTGAAGGTGACAACTCCTGTCGGTAGCGGCTGGACGGCGAGCCTGGATCACACGACTAGCCCCGCGACTCTGACCGCGACCAATCATCAAGTGCTGCATGGCGATGGAGTTTTAGCCGCGATTACGGTCAGCGGTAGGCTCACAAAAGCGGGGGTTGGTTCCGGTAAGGTTCGCGATACTCTGGCGAATACCGCGATCGTGGCGACTGCAGGCGATAATAATGCCCTCAACGATTCTAGCACCGATACCATTGAGGTGGGGCTCCAGCCTACACTCTCCTTGCTCAAAGATCATCGCGGTACTGCCAGCTACTTTGTGGGCCAGAAAATTACATACTTGCTCCGCGTGAGTAGCGACAAAAACGCCGGGCCGGTTTTTGGAGACAATCAGCTCAGCGTTACTGATGCGATCCCGGTTGGGCTGACTGATGTTAGCGCTAAAGGGAAAGATTGGAAAGTTGTTGTCAATGTGAAGAATGGCCGCGCCACAGTCTCTGCGACCTATTCTGGTTCCTTTCAGATCGCCCCCGGTACTACCCTGTCAGACATCGAGATTACTGGCAAGCTGACCGCTCAGGCCGTTGGCACCTTCCGCAATGCAGCGGTACTTAAGTTCCCCTATGGAGTGAGTAAGCTGATTAATGACGGGGCTACTACTGTCAAGGTCAAAAAGACTCCTAAGCTCCCGGCGGTCGGTAGCGATCCTCTAGGCCAGCCTGTCCCCAACAGTCTGGAGATCTTTAATAAGCAGCTCGGTAAGTTAGTGATCTCGTCGATTAGTGTAAGCGCGCCGATTGAGCAGGTCGGGATACTCAAGGATGGTAGTATGAACGCACCTACCGTTAATCAATGGACGGGCGCGGGTCTCTTGCAGGACGGTGTGCAAGCGGGCGGTGATGGCAATGTCGTCATCGACGGGCACCTGGACCGCTCCAGTGGCGCGCCGGCGGTGTTTTGGGATCTACACACCCTTAAACAGGGGCAGATCATCAGCATCGAGCGTCCGGGACAGAAAACGGTGAGCTACAAAGTGGATAGCTTGCGGTACTACACGCCGGAGAAAGCGCCGGACGAGCAGATCTTTGGGGATGGATCGAGGAACACGCTAACCCTGATCACCTGCGCGGGCGATTGGGTGCCTCAGCGGCATGAGACCACCCTGCGTCTGGTCGTCTCGGCCCACCAAATCTAGTTCTATAAAGAAAGGATCTCAGGCAGGAGTTGTCCCAATACATGGGGCAGCTCCTGCTTTATTTGTTGACTATAAATTTATGTTTTTTATTTAAGAGCTCTCCCATACTGAAAAGAGAAGAAAAGCGGGTTATCACTTAAAGATAAAGTAATAGTTATTTTGTTTACGATTTTTATGGAAAAACATATTTGGTCAAGTAGTGGAGGAAGAATTAATCCATGATGCCTACGTTCCCCAAGCAGTTAGCCAGCAGAGAAAGAGTGCTGCGCTACCCCTCGATTCCTTTATTGTTTCTCCTTTTCAGTTCTGTCGTTATAAGTGCGGGGCTCGATCTGGTACACCCCAGTACTAGTTACGCG
>CAXTTV010000115.1:0-15910 GCA_964247295.1 uncultured Ktedonobacteraceae bacterium
TAGCGAGCTAGTTTGAAGGGTTCGCCAACGGTATCAAAATTCGGGATGACTCATGTTGTTTTAAGAGTGAACTATTTTTAATAGAAGGTTTATTTTTAATGATTAAATCAAAGGTAAAATAACTTGACAAAAAAAATATACGATAGTATATCCTTGAACATATGCACTAAAAATCTTTAATACGAAATATACTTTTTAAGATTATGACGCATCATTTGAGAATCTGAGCTGGCTCGTGTTGGAAGCACGACCAGCTCTGGCCCTGGCCTAAACTCCAGGACTATTGGATTATAGGATGGAAGGGATTTAAATGCAACAAAATATAAGAGTGTTTGATTTTGAAGAACAAGAAATTCGGACACTTATTGATAAAGATAGTCAGATCTGGTTTGTCGCTATTGATGTCTGTAATATCTTAGAATTAGATAGGGAGGATGATGAGAAGACTAAACAATCCATCCCTACATTAGCAGGAATACAACAACTGTGGACAGTAAATGAACCAGGATTATATGCTTTGGTCTTCACTTCGCGCAAGCCAGAAGCGAGAACTTTTTAAACGATGGGTCTTTCATGAGGTACTCCCTACGATTCGCCGCACTGGTAGTTATAAAGATGGCGAGGTAGCTCCCCATCCCCTAGAAAAACTTGATGGAGATAGTTCTGGTGTACTAATTTATATAAATAAGCAGTTCAATTTTTATGGTGAATCTCAACCTGTCTCATTTACGCCATCGCTTTCTACACTCTCTAAAAACCAAAAGGTAGAAAAGGAAGTTTCAGCAGTTAAACAGGTCGAGGGGGATTTAAATACGTTGTTTGATGAGCAGGCTCCCCTGCGCGCCCGAATCTTACAGGTGTTGCATTATGTAAATGAGCCAATAATACTGAAGCGAATGCAGGAGTATCCAGGCAATTACTCCCTGGATGAGATTAGTTTGGAGCTTTCTAAATTGGAATAGGACGGTCTTATTCTCTCGGATGTCTGTGAAAAGGCGGTGTTTTTATCGGTTAAAGGAGTAAGAAAATTTAAGCGGGCTCATACGTCTGCTCAAATATCTCTCGATCGACGATCCAGGCTTGATCTCCTGAGCGCACCAGATAATCCCCGGCTTTGCCTCTGAGGCTTTCTCCCTCCCCATGAGCAATGCTAAATTCTTGCGCGATCTGGCTGGCCTCCCGTATATCGGTGGCCTGGAATGTTAGAAAGCCGTGCTGATCAGGCCCTGAAATTTTTTGATAGTTTTGTTCAAGGTGCTGAGAGGTGACCGGCCATTCCTCGCTTTGCTGGCCCCGTACCAGATAATCTCCTGTCTGGAAACTGATCGGTCCCTCAAGTGTCTGGATATGACCTTGAAGTTGCTGATGATCTTCTTGAGTTAGAGGTCGAACTCGCAAAGACACTTTTTTACGGCACGGCTGAAACTTAAGCTGCCCGATCTCCTGATCTGAGAGATGCACGAATTTTTGCCCCATGTGAAACTTTTTGTTTTTATTGTAGCATAAGGGCAAATATACGTGCTTAAGCTTATTATTGGTGGTCTCAAAGGTACCTGTTAAAAAGTAGAGATAATTTGTCGCCGCGCCGTCATATTTGGTAGTCCAATCAGTCAGGAAGATTATGCAAAAAATCAAGGGTGGCGTTGATGATCTGCTGCTGAGCCTGTGCACGACTGATTGTTGGTTCCCCGTCTCCGGGCTGGTGACCATAATCTCCAAAGAAGCTGTGGATGCTTCCCTGGATCTCAACATATTTTGTCTGGGGAGGTAGGTTGCTTCTCGATTTTTGCACATCGGCTGGATGGGTTAAACCGTCGTTGCTTCCATAGATTGAGGCAACCTCTTTACCATTGAGCTGTTGTACTTGATTTCCTGCTGGGTATGAGCCATCGTAAATGATCCCTTTGATCTCTCGATGCCCGGCTGCGAACTGGCTCGCGCTAACTCCTCCCAATGAATGGCCGCCTATTGCCCATCTTTGAATTTGTGGATACGCTTTAATGATATCCTCCGCCCGATCTCCACCTGCAAAGGCGAAGTTATACGGCATCTTTACAATAAAGGTTTCGTAGCCAGCATCAGCATACCTGTGCATATATTGGGCATAGGCCCGAGGATCTACCAGGGCTCCTGGATAAAAGATGAAACCGGTTTTGGCCGGTGACATTGGTTGAAATCTAATCAGATCATTGCTCTCAGTGACGATAACATGCGCACTATTTTTCATTGCACTGAGCGAGGGTTCAGTCGCGGGCATCGGCATCAACCAGTAGAGGAGACCACCCAACGCCAGTATGAGCAGGCTAATTATAATCTGCCTTATATTCCGCCAGATGTGCTTAAACGAAAATAGGGGGTGCTGTACGCTTTTCTGCATAGTAACCTTCTTCTATGGTATCTTTATTAAGATCATAATTGTGGGAGTCAATAAATCAAAGTAGATCATAAATTTTGGTGACTCGTTTGAAAGTAGAGGTAGGTATGCAAAGAAGGGGAAAAATCCAGTGGCTGGGGGTAGTGCTCTCAGGATACGTATTACTAGTGATCCTATTTATTTTCGTGACACATCTAAGCGCGATCCAGGCCTCACATCCTGCTTACGAAATTACATTGATGATTATCGGAATGCTGGCACTGATCGCGCTTGGAAGATCGCTATTTGAGCGTCGTTCTTAGGAAAACAATGGTAGCATCAGGTTGCCAGTTTAGCATCAGGTGTGACCACATTTTTATAGAAATCGCAGAGATCGGTCAGGGGGCATTGTTGACAGTGGGGGTGATCATAAACACAGACCCGTTGCCCATGTCGCAGTAACCCTTTGTGAAAGTTATAGATGATCTGGGCGTCCTGAGGTAACAATGCCTGCAAAAGTGGATGGGCATTGTCGGCACTGACTTTTGGCCCGATAAGGCCCAGCCGGATCGAGAGCCGGTGAACATGGGTATCCACTGGTAGAATCGGCTTACGCACGGTAAACAGGAGAACACAAGCAGTGGTTTTCGGTCCGACCCCATCCAGGTGATCTAACCAGGCTGCGCCCTCCTGTACAGGCAGATCCTTGAGAAAGTCCAGGTTCAGCTCACCTCGCTCCTCAGTGATTGTATGCATCAGCGCCTGTAACCGAGGTGCCTTTACCTCCGGCCAATTCACATTCTCTATACATTCCTGTACCTCGGCTACTGGCGCATCGCGCATCTCCTCCCAGGTCGCGATTTTTTTGTTCAGGTTGTCATAAGCGGCAGTCGTTTTAGCATGCCTGGTTCGATGTGAAAGAATAATATCGATCAGCATACTCAGAGGATCTTTTTTAGACCAGGAAGAAACGCCATAACGTTGGGTTAATCTATCGGTAATTTCTAGAGCTTTCGCGGAGAGTGCTGTTATATCGCTGGTGGGATAACTATAATCTGGTGTGTTATATCGACGCGAAGGCTTTTTCGTGGTAACCTTGTCGCTACTCATAAAAATCTCACTTCCCGCCCATCGGCGCATCTACTTTTTTTAATCTCTGTAGAGATATACGCCTCTGCCTGGTGGATCGTGACAGCATGTTCCATTTTTTTAGCGTCCAGGCCGGTAATCTCTGACAAGCGTTTTTAGCCAGATATATCCAAGTAGAGGAAAGGCGATCACTGAGAAACGGTTGTATGCTACCGCCCGCCGAACCTGCCCATGACTCAAGCAAGAGAGTGCTCTGGTCATGCCGCAACCTGGACAGGGTCTTCCAGTCACAAAGCTAATCAGGCAGAGGGAGGGACCTTTCTCTAGCCATGAGGTAGGGATTAGCCAGAAGGTTAGTGGCAGCAGCAGCCAGAAGAGTGGCTGCCACTGTATAGATGCTTTTTTCGCCATAGAAATTAGTAAGCGTTCCGCGCAAGTGGGAAGCCGTTGCCATCCTTATAGCTATTGGTAATGATCATTACCAGATCAATAATCCACCAGACGCCGCAGCCTCCAGCGGTAAACAATTGAAGCAGTCCTATTCCTATACTTCCGGAATAGAAGCGGTGAACACCTAAGGGCCCCAGGAATACACAAAGAAGCAATGTAGTTAACCAATCTTTGTTACCAACGACTTGCCCGAATATGGGTTGGCCATATTGCGGTTGGCCGTACTGCGGTTGGACATATTGCGGTTGGCCATACTGTTGCTGTCCGTAAGGAGGCTGGCCATACTGCGGTTGTCCATATTGTTGACCGTAAGGAGGTTGACCATACTGTTGCTGTCCATAAGGAGGTTGGCCGTACTGCTGTTGCCCATAGTAGTTGCCATCGGGAGTATCCGGTCGCTCGTTCATAAAAACCCCTTCTTTCCTAATAATGGAGAGTAAACTTCCACGCTTCCAACACTATAAACGAATGGACCGGTCAAAAGTTCAACCAGCACCCATTTATCCTTGATAAAATGTAAAACGGATATCACAAGGATATCCGTTCCTCGAAAGGTAGTCTTTTATCTTGCTCAGCCTTTTGCTTTCATGCTTTGACTCAGAATTTCGGCGAAATCTGGCTTAAGGCTTGCGCCACCAACCAGACTCCCGTCGATCTCTGGATCAATCATAAATTCGGTGATATTAGAGCTGGTGATGCTTCCACCGTAGAGGATGCGGACCTGCTCTGCGGCTTCCCTCTCGTAGAGATCACTCAGCACCTGGCGGATATGGCGGATAACCTGACCGGCCCCTTCTGCTGTTGCGGCTTTTCCACTTCCAATAGCCCAGATTGGTTCATACGCTACAACGAGATTATGAACCTGAGCAGTCGGAAGATTTGCCAGGCTTCCCTGAAGCTGAGTACGAATAACCTGTTCTGTCTGATCTTTTTCGTACTGTTCCAGATTTTCGCCAACACAGACAATTGGGCGCAGGTTGTATTTGAAGGCCGCCAGCACTTTCTTATTGACGAGATCGTCGGTCTCGCCAAAGATATTTCGGCGCTCTGAATGGCCCAGAATCACACTGGTACAGAGCTCCGCGACCATATCGGGCGCGATTTCACCTGTATAAGCCCCATCCTCTTCAAAATAAAGGTTCTGGGCTCCAAGCTCGATATTTGGGTGCCTATCCTGATCCAGAATGGCTTTTACTACAGAAAGCGAGATTGCTGGTGGGCAGAGGATTGTGAGAACGTTGGCATGCCGCTTTATGATCTCTCCAAGCTGAGGGATCACTTCTTTGGCAAAGCTACTTGCCTCTTCAGGGCCGTAGTTCATTTTCCAATTGCCGGCTATAATAGGAATACGTGTAGCCATTATGTTATCCTATTTATCCTCTAGAGCGGCGACGCCCGGCAACGTTTTCCCTTCCAGAAATTCCAGAGAGGCTCCACCACCAGTAGAGACGTGGGTCATCTTGTCGGCAACGCCAGCCTTTTCAACCGCCGCCGCTGAGTCACCACCACCAATTATTGTGGTTGCGCCCCCTTTGGTCCGCTGGGCCAGCATCTGGGCGACCGCATCGGTTCCCTTCGCGAAGGGGGCCATCTCGGCAACCCCCATTGTTCCATTCCAGACAATGGTCTGGGCGTCGACAAGGGCGTCCCGGAATTGCGCGATTGTTTCTGGACCGATATCGAGAATGCGCCAGCCGGGCTTCACATCATTGGAGAGTAAGACTTTCGCATTGGCGTCAGCGGCGAATTTATCAGCAACCATCACATCAACTGGCAGGAATAATCGCAGGCCGCGTTTCTCCGCCTGCTGCTCCAAAGTGCGCGCAGTCTCTACCTTGCCCTCTTCAAAAAGGGAGTCACCGATCTCATGACCCTGAGCTTTAAGAAAGGTATTCGCCATCCCCCCACCAATTAAAAGCACATCGACCAGACCAATGAGACGCTCCAGGACCGCGATCTTATCCGAAACTTTGGCACCACCAACGATGGCCGCGAATGGGTGTTTAGGATTCTCCAAGGCTGATCCTAAAAAGTTCAGCTCTTTCTCCATCAAGAGACCAGATACGGCGGGAAGATATTTTGTCACACCTTCCGTTGAGGCGTGAGCTCGATGGGCTGAGCCGAAGGCATCATTCACATAGAGCTCACCCAGAGACGCCAGTTGTTTAGAGAAATCGGGATCGTTCTTCTCCTCCTCTTTATGGAAGCGTAGATTTTCCAGTAAAAGAACCTGTCCGGGCTTTAAGCCTGAAGCTAACTGTTCCACCTTGGGACCAATGCTGTCGGGCGCAAGCTGAACTGGTTGATTGAGAAGTTGACCCAGGCGTTCAGCCACTGGTTTCAGGCTAAACTCTGGATTTACCTGACCCTTAGGTCGGCCCAGGTGAGACATTAAAACCACTGCTGCCCCCTTATCCGTAAGATAACGGATAGTTGAGAGAGCAGCGGTGATGCGCGTATCATCAGTAATCCGCTGCTGATCGTCCAATGGCACATTAAAGTCGACGCGCACCAGCACGCGTTTGCCCATGACATCGGTATCACGGATCGTCTTTTTATTCATACGTTTTTCTGACCTACCCTAACACTTTAGAAGCCTTTGGAAGCAACGAGATTTGTGAGATCGGCGACGCGGTTGGCATAGCCCCACTCATTATCGTACCAGGCGAGCACTTTAATCATATTGCCGCCGAGCACCATTGTGGAGAGGCCGTCAATAATCGAGGAGCGAGTATCGCCACGGAAGTCTGTCGAGACCAGGGGCTCATCAGTATAGCCCAGGATACCCTTGAGATGGCTGGCCTCAGCCGCTTTAAAGGTCTCGTTGATCTCTTCTTTACTCGTCTCTTTGTTCAGGGTCGCGACAAAATCAACCACCGAGACTGTAACGGTCGGGACGCGCAGAGACATACCATCGAAACGGCCCTTCATCTCGGGAATTACCAGGGAGAGGGCGCGGGCCGCCCCTGTGGTTGTAGGAATAATATTGACACCGGCACTCCGAGCCCGACGGAGATCACTGTGTACTACATCCAGGATGCGCTGATCATTGGTGTAGGAATGGATGGTATTCATCATGCCGCGCTCAATCCCGAACTTTTCGTGCAGCACTTTTACCGCCGGAGCCAGACAGTTGGTGGTGCAAGAGGCATTAGAAAGAATGTTGTGTTTGGCGGGATCATAGATGTTGTCGTTGACGCCCATGACAACGGTCAGGTCTTCGTTTTTCGCGGGAGCTGAAATAATGACTTTTTTTGCGCCAGCCTGGCGATGAGCGGTGGCTTTTGTAGCATCCGTGAAAATACCCGTTGACTCAATGACGATCTCGACGCCCAGATCTCCCCAGGGGATCTGAGCCGGGTCGCGCTGCGACAGCACTTTGATGGTGTGCCCATTGATCGTTAGGGAATCGGCACCAGCTTTTACTTCTCCATTGAAGCGGCCATAGGTGGAGTCGTACTTAAATAAATGTGCGTTTGTATGCGTATCCGTCAGGTCGTTGACGGCCACCACTTCCAGGTTCTGAGCATAGCGATCTAGAAGAGCCTTTAGGGACTGGCGTCCAATACGTCCGAAACCATTGATACCAATGCGTGTAGCCATCGGGTCTGTCTCCTTTGTTTACAGCAGTTATACCCAAATTTAGGTATGATTGTCCGCCAGCGTTTCACGTGAAACATTTTTTATGGATATTTTTTAGAATCTGGCGGGGCCTATCGCAGCCTCTTTTTACAGAGTACCACCTGTAAGAATAGAGGGTCAAGAAAAAGGTTAAAGAATCGGGATCACTCCGATCGAAAAACGGATATGGTTATCACTATAGCCAAAGCCAGAGCCCGGCACTCCGGCAATTCCCGTTTTCTCAAAGACTGAAAAGGTATCCTCGCCTTCACGTACTTTGCTCCAATTATAGACGGTGGCGTCGTCGTCCTGGTTGATATGCTCGAATAAATGTTGCTCCTCGTCAATGCGTTTGAGTTGATCTATAAAGCGGTTTCTTCGTAGTCGGTAGAAGGCTCTCAACTTGTCGTTCAACCAGGGGCGAGCCGCGATCAAGCGGTGAAAAGCCATAAAGCGTAGCTGCCAATCTGCTGGGAGCGAGGCCATACTATTTGTCCAGCCAGGGGCGATGGCTGGAGCGATCTGTGGATCTCCAATGCTGACCCAACCAAAGCGTTCGCCGGTCAATGTATGCGTTTTAGAGAAGCTATGCACAAAAATGGTGGAGCGCAAAATCTCCTCATGGGCAAAGGTGCACATCCGAGCCAGATCTTCTTCTGGCTTTCCCGTTCCAATGTAGGCCAGATCTGCTAGCATTATAACTTGACGACCCTTTTGTCGGTAAGCTTTAACTACCTGATGCAGATCATCCAGTTCATCTGGAGTGAAGGCCATCGCCGTAGGATTATTGGTAATCGTAAGGTAGATGATGCGGATGTCGGGATGTTCTTGAAGGGCCTGGTTAAGTTGAGCGCCGGTCATTTTATAGTTATGCTCTTCATTTGTCTGAAAGTGCTGGAGCCGATATCCATAGGAGCGTGCCTGCCACTCTGGAACAGTGAAATTGGGAGCTGGAAAGAGAACCGCGACATCTTCAATCTGTTGTTCCCGGAACGTCTGACGCAACCCACGCAACACTTTGTCAATACTGTCCATCGCGCCCAGGCCTAGAAAGATCTGTTCAGAGGGGATCTGAATTCCCCACTTCAAAAGATCCTGGCTTAGCCACTCTCGTAATACCGGATTGCCAGTTCCCAGAATATCGTAGATCCGAATGTCAAAGCCCCGAGCCAGGATCGCGCGCTCTAGATCCAGCATCTGTTCTCGTATCCAATAGTACGTCTCACCAGTCGCGGTATAGCCGGCGATAATTTCGCCGGGCAGCGCGATACCTAACTCATCGGCCAACATCCGATAGTCTCCGGGTCCACCTAGTTCCCCCTCGCACTCAATCACACGTCGCAGATCGATATCGCCGATAGTCCGATTAACAATGCCTCTCTTGATCACCTCTTCGGAGATCTGTAAGGCTCGGGCCTGTCTCTCCAGATCGTTGACCATTCTCGCCATAACGCGAATCGGGCCCGAGCCCTGCTGAAGAAGCGGACGATACTGCTGTAACACGCGATGACGCAGTTCTTTGAGAAGCTCTTGCTGCTCGGAGATTGAGCGTGTCTCTGAAGGCTGAGGAAAATCTTCTAAGGAGGTATTATGGCTCACCAGTGGTGCTCCCTTCGTAAAAAGCTTTGGGCTATGTTCCTTCTATCACTGAAGAACAGATCTGCATTGACCTGCTTTACAGCAAAAGTGTAGCATATATAGGAGCATCGTGTATAGTAGAGTGGAGAACTGCGAGCATTCTCCGGTACGTTAGGAATGGACATATGCTATTTGATCAGAAAAAAGTGGTGGTTACCGGGGCTGGCCGTGGCATCGGACGCCAGATGGCAGAACGATTCGCGCGTGAAGGGGCAGTCGTCCTGGTACATTATAGCCACTCGCAACCGGGAGCTGAAGAGGTGGTTGCCTCTATCAAGCAGAATGGTGGGAAAGCTTTTCTCTGCCAGGCTGATCTCACAAAGGTTGAGGAGATCGAATATCTGGCGGCAGAGGCCCACCGGCTTCTAGGATTTATTGATGTCTGGATCAATAACGCCGGAGCCAGCGCTAACACATCTGAAACGCTCCGCCTCAGCGACGATGAGCGGTTTGAGCGCATGTTGAATGTTGATGTGCTGGGAACCTGGCGCTGCTATCGCTCCGCCCTTCCTTATCTACAACGTGGCAGTAGCGTCATTAATATCGGTTGGGACCATGCAATCGATGGGTCACCAGGTACTATTAGCCAGATTTACGCGGCCGGTAAGGCGGCGGTTATGGCCCTGACACGCTGTTTCGCGCAAGAGCTGGCCCCCAATGTTCGCGTGAATTGTATCGCTCCCGGCTGGATAGAAAACAACTGGGTGATGGATCGTCCAGAAAACTTTCGTCAGAAGATTCAATTAGAGATCCCTATGCACCGCTGGGGCACCGCTACTGATATCGTAGAGGCTGCTCTGTTTCTGGCTTCCCCCGCCGCTTCCTTTATCACCGGTCAGATATTGGTAGTGGACGGGGGCGTTGTCATGCGTTAAGAATGTTTCACATGAAACATTCTTATGGTAGTTGCTCGAACGCTCCATTTTTCATCGCCTGGGCAAGAGCCGCGATATCGGGGGCCAGCACTCGATCTTGTTCCAGAGGCTCCACATAGGTGCGCACAATCTTATATGACTGCTCCACGCCCTGCCCAGGTTTGAGAGGTTTACGGAATTCCAACATCTGGGCAGCCGCCAGAAGCTCGATCGCGACAACCTGGCCGGTCATCTCCAGCACTTTCAGAAGTTTATGGGCACTGGTAGCTCCCATACTCACAAAATCTTCCATATTGGCGGAGGTGGGAATGGAGTCGATGCTGGCCGGGTGAGCCAGGATCTTAATCTCATTCACAAGGGAGGCCGCTGTATATTGAGTAATCATCAGACCAGAGTTCAGGCCAGGATTTGGTGTCAGGAATAGAGGTGCTCTGCTCTCATCCCAATCATGGGGACCCATCAGACTAAAGATGCGACGTTCGGCAAAGCTGGCGATCTGGCAGAGTGCGATCGCTAACATATCCAGAGCGAATGCTAGAGGCTGACCATGAAAATTGCCTCCGCTGAGAACCTCTCCATCTTCAGGAAAGATCAGGGGATTATCCGTGACGGCATCCAGCTCTCGCTCAAAAATTGTTCGACAATACGTGAGAGCGTCGCGGGCCGCGCCAAATACCTGAGGACCACAGCGCAGTGTATAGGGATCTTGCACACGCGGACAATTAAGGTGGCTCTCCCGAATCTCGCTTCCCTGTACTAGATTGCGTAATCGTTGAGCACTCTCTTGTTGCCCAGCCTGATTACGGCGTTTGTGAATGCGCGAGTCGAGCGGGACATGGCTGCCCATCAAACCCTCAAGGCTGATGGCGTAGGCCACCTCTGCGGAACGCAGCAGAACGCTGGCATCCTCGATTCCCAGGATCGCGATTGCCTCCATCAGGTGTGTGCCATTGATTAGGGCCAAACCCTCTTTTGCCTGAAGATGGAGCGGGGCAATCCCCGCCTGAGCCAGAGCCTTATCTCCGCTTAACCGCTGCCCCTGGAATATTGCCTCACCTTCACCGATCAGCACCAGGGCCAGATGAGCCAGAGGGGCGAGATCCCCGCTTGCTCCAACTGATCCTCGCGAAGGTACTACTGGTGTCACTCTGGCGTTTAACAGCGCGATTAGCGTCTGTACTACCTCCACGCGGACCCCTGAATGACCCCGCGCCAGACTCGCGGCCAGCAACAATTGCATGGCTCTGGTGACCTCTTCGCTCAGGGGTTCCCCGACGCCAGCGCTATGGCTACGAAGCAAATTATGTTGCAGATCCACCAGTTGATCCTGGCGAATGCGGACCCGGCTTAAATGTCCAAAGCCGGTAGTCACGCCATACACTTTACGGCTTTCAGCCGCCAACCGATCGATTAGATTGCGAGCCTGTTGAATCCGCCCGATGGAAGCTTCTCCAAGATTGATGGGTGTGAAATGTCGAGCAACCGAGATTATCTCTTGCGAGGTCAAAGCCTGACCATTTATCGTAATCACATGATCCGCAGAAATTTTTTGCATCATTATTGCCTGATCCCCCTCTGTCATAGAAGTTACATAGGGCAACGTTGCCCAGAGACATATAACCAATAATACGCCATAGATGCTAGTTATTTCACTCATGCTATTATTGAGGGTGATTCCAGCAATATGCAAGCCCTTATTAATACAACGTTGAGGAAGATACCTACACAATCACGCGTTGAGGTGAGACACCTGCATCCTGTGATCATGTACTCCTCGACAACGATGGGTACGCCCACCATTTCTACGGCGTCACTCGTGACGCGCTGATTCTGGTGCGCCCTGACGGCTATATTGGACTCACGGGAAGAAACCTTGGTTCTCAACCTATCATCAATTATCTCCACAACGTTATTGGCCCTGCGCTCCAGGAACCCGTGCGACGGCTTTTTCCATCCCTCGAACCATTTCGTCTTCAGTGCCCTTAAAAAGGTTCCCTTCAACATGAGGGCAGCAGTACAAAAAATACCTATGTTTCACATGAAACATTTTCAGGTATTGTTGATATGACGGCCAAGTTGTGCGAGCGGTGCCAAAACGAGTAGGAGAATGGTCAGTCCGAGCAGAGGTGTTTGAAGCCAGATGATGGGGATGAGTAGGGACAGAAGATAGAGAACCTGGACAAAACCAGCGATTTTCCCCACGAGGGTTGAGCCAAAAGTAAGTACCTTTGTCAGCAGAAAGTAGCTGATCAGGGCCGCGATCAATGGTAGGAGAAAACGGAGCACCATCAAGATCCCCACCCAGAGAGATAGGATCTGATGCTGAAGGAGAATAATTGTGGTTGTCAAGGAAAGCATAAAGTCTGTTTCTCCATCGCCAAGCTGACCCAGACGGCTCCGGCTTCTCAAGATGCGCGCGCTCTGCCCATCCAGAATGTCGGTCGCGATACCAAATAGATAGATACCAGAGGCTAAAGGAATCGATGTATTCAAACCACTAAAGATTCTTCCTAGCAGAAAGCTAGCACCAAGTGCGCGTAACCAGGTAAGGCTATTGGCGATCCCGATCCTTTGAAAAAGCTTCCCGGTTTGAGGATCACGATTGAGGCCAAGGTGCCAGAAAAGATCTCGTTGTTGATAGAGCACACAGAGTCCAAAGATTGGCAGCATCCGCAGGGCCGCATCTCTTCCTTCACTCAAGAACACCGCAAGCAGGATCAACAGGGCCAGCCCCATGATAAGCATAGTGAAACGCAACCAGGATCTCTGTAATTGTGGGTTTCCCTGGGCCATCTGAATGGCCTGCTTCCGAGAATCCCAGAGAAAACGTCCCCATGCCCCTGGCCGATACCTCTCCTTTTTTAGCGTCTCTAATAGATCAACTACAAATTGACTCTGCCCGTTTTGTTTCACGTGAAACATTCCTTCCTTAAGCCACTAACGTTTCATGTGAAACATTCGTTATTGCCAGGTTTGATCAAGAACTCTGAGCCAGTTTTCCAGCGTGATTTTTCTAAGCTCGGTCTCGTTGTAACCCTCCGCTCTTAAGGCATTGACAAGATTAGGGAGGCCAGCGACATCCCCGATCTCCTGGGAAATATGGGTCCCGTCAAGGTCTGAACCAAAACCAATGTGTTCAATGCCGATCCGCTCAGCAAGATAATTGATATGCCTGACCATGAGACTGAGCGGTGTATTGGGATTGTTATCGCCATCCGGACGGATATCGTGGACGCTAAAGTTGAGCCCCACAATCCCGTGACTTTCTTTGATGGCATCGAGCTGTTTATCCGTAAGATTGCGGGCTGAGGGAGAGATCGCGTGAACGGCGCTATGGCTGACAACAAGTGGGGCGTCGGTGATCGACGCGATATCCCAGAAGCCGCGCTCATTGATGTGGGCAAGATCAATGAGAATTCTCCTCTGATTACAGCCGCGAACAAGTTTTTCTCCAAGATCGGTGAGTCCTGGTCCGGTGTCTGGACTGGCCGGAAATTTGAATGGCACACCGCTCGCAAAGATGTTTGGTCGGCTCCAGACCAGGCCCAGTGAGCGTAGGCCGGCCTGATAGAAAACGTTTAGAGCAGTAAGCTCTGGATCAATTACCTCGGCCCCTTCAAAGTGCAACACAATCGCTAGCGTTCCCGTCTCCAAACATTGCCGGATTTCCGGTACTGTCCGTACGACTTTAATTTTTCCCTCCGCCTCTTGCTCAATCTGAAACAGACGAGTCATCATCGCCATGGTCGTCTGCTGAGCGTAGAAAGGATCTATAGCTCGGGCGTAGGGAACCTCATAGCTATCCTTTTTGATGATGACCTCTGGCTCCAATTTGGGCTCATTGGGATCTGCCGGGACAAAGATGGCGAAGAGGCCACCGGCCAGCCTCCCCTCCAATGCCCGTGGCAGATCAATATGCCCGATCTCGCTCCGCTGGAAAAAGTCTCGCCCATGACCACGCTCCGGCATATAGAGGTTAAGCAATACATCATTATGCCCATCGAAAATTGGCAGTTTCTCCGCCATCTGTATCTCCTTTTCAGGTTACGGTCAGGCGACCAGGATGGTCTGCACCAGATTCGTGCCGAAGTGATATCCGATCTCTTGATAGTCTTGAACGGACCAGAAGGCTAGCTCACAGCGTTTGCCGATCTCGATACTACCAACCTCATCTTGCAAGCTGAGTGCGTAGGCTCCATTCAGTGTCGCGGCGGTCAGAGCCTCCTCCAGACTCATGTGCATTGAGGACATTGCCAGCCCGAGCATCATTTGCATATTCTCACAATAGCTGGTGCCGGGATTAAAATCGGTGGCGATCGCGACCCGCAGACCATGATCCAGGAAGCGGCGCGCCGAGAGATAGGGCGTTCTCATTGTGTAGGAGCACCCAGGTAAGAGGGTGGCCGTAACGTTAGCATCGCTAAGCGCTTTAAGATCGTCATCAGTCGTGAAGTCCAGGTGGTCCGCTGAGACTGCTCCCACCTCAGCCGCTAATCTGGCCGCGCCTGTAGGATGCAATTGTTCCGCATGAATTTTGAGAAGATAGCCGAGATCGCGAGCCTGTTTCAAAATCGCGCGGCTCTCTTCAACGGTGAATGTACCTTCCTCACAAAACACATCGCAGAATTGAGCCAGTCCGACAAATGATGGGAGCATCTCATTCATGACCAGATCTATATAAGCCTGACGATTATCGCGGTATTCGGGCGGTAGCGTATGCGCTCCGAGAAAGGTAGGTACAATCCTAATACTATTGTGTTGGTCCGGTGGACTATCTTCTAGAGAGTTCAAACTATTGATAATGCGCAGGCAGGCTTCTTCCGTTCCAAGATCAAGCCCGTAGCCAGTCTTAATTTCGACGGTGGTTGTGCCAAAGGATCTAAGGCGATTGAGGCGTTGTTGTGCCAGCTCTGTGAGCTGTTCTATTGTAGCGGAGCGGGTCGCTTCTACAGTGCTGAGAATGCCTTTACCTTGAGCTAGCAAGACCGAGTAACTGGTGCCGGCACGTCGCATGTGAAACTCCTCTGCCCGATGTCCCGCGAAGACCATATGAGTATGGGAGTCGACAAAGCCGGGAGTTACCACCGCTTTCTGTGCATCTACCAACGAAATCCCATCCCTGCTCGTGCGCGTTCGGTTGATGAAAAGCGTGTCTGCTTCAGCATCTGATCCAATCCATACAATTCGACCTTTATGGACCGCGATTGCCGCATTGGAGAGGATCTGCAACGCGCCTTTGGCTCCTTTAATTGGCTTCTGCGAAACTGACACCAGTTGACCAATATTGCGGACCACCATATCTGTTTGGATTACTATCTCTTCTGACTCTACGGGGTCTGTTTCCATCCATGGACCTCCTGATTTTTTTGTACTGGTTATATCATATCTCTTTTTTAGAGGCTCTGGAGGCCATAGCTATTTCATTCTCTTATGCTGTCTTCGATGGTGAGAAAGCGGGGGAGGAAATGAGTGGGAATACTCAGCACCCCTGGACCCCTTTTCTCTCGCATGAAATAGCCCTGTCTGGGGGCTTTGGTACTTGTTCTCTACCTACTGATTTGTTACACTGAGGAAAGGCACTATGCCGGAGATCTCTCAACGGCGGGTCCACATCTCGTAACATGGAACAAGGAAGGAATAATGGTATATGCGCGCCGTTGACGATGGTAGTAAAAAATATGCCGCTGTCTTGCGCGTCTTGATGACCTGGAAGCAGCTACCGGAAAGCGACCTCTCCAGAATGCTTCGCAATTGGTTTCTGGTCACAGATGATTTCCGCGAGATGGAGGATCAGGGCCTGATAACTATGGTATTTGCGGGTGATGAATATATCATTGGCCTGACAGCTCTTGGACCACTCTGGTTGGAGCAGTATGACGCTAAG
>CAXTTV010000116.1:0-15630 GCA_964247295.1 uncultured Ktedonobacteraceae bacterium
ATGGACAGGGAATGCTGGAGACCAACTTTGGAGTGCTTCCCTATCACGAGGGGGATTACCTAGTGATTCCCCGTGGCACAACCTTTCGACTAAACCTGGATCAGAATGTGCCGGAGCAGCGGTTCCTGACGATCGAGTCCCATGGGGGGAGCATTGAGCCGCCGCATCGCTATCTAAACAAGCATGGGCAGTTTCTAGAGCATTCCCCCTATTGCGAGCGTGATCTCCGTCGCCCGGAGAGGCTCCCGGTGCATACGGAGCGGGGCGAGTTTGAGGTTCGCGTTCAGGCCAATCGCCGGATCTCAAGCTACTGGTTTGATTTCCATCCCCTGAATACTGTTGGCTGGGACGGCTGTGAGTATCCCTGGGTCTTTAACATCGCTGACTTTGAGCCGATCACGGGCCGAGTTCATCAGCCTCCGACCGTTCACCAGACGTTCCAGGGTCCCAACTTTGTAATCTGCTCGTTTGTTCCGCGCAAGTTGGACTATCATCCTCAGTCGATCCCAGTCCCCTATAACCACAGCAATATTGACAGCGATGAAGTGTTGTACTATGTGAACAGCAAATTTGGGAGTCGCAAGGGCGTTGAGCGCTCCTCGATGACAATTCATCCGCGTGGTATCCCACATGGGCCTCAGCCGGGGGCCATTGAGAAAAGTCTGGGGGCCGAGCGAACTGAGGAACTGGCCGTGATGATCGACACATTTTATCCTCTATCCTATACACAGGACGCGCGTGTGTTCGATGATCCCACCTATCCTTATAGCTGGCAACCAGAAAAGTAATCTTTCCCGGCTGGTGGGTGGTGTCAGTTGTTTCTACGTTTCATTGTTACTCTGTAGATTCTGTCCAAATAAAACGCTCCAGCGATGTGCAAAGCCCGCACACAGTTGGAGCGGCCTTTGCGGTATACTAAATGCTAGTGACGAAGGAGTCCCCTATGGCACCTCGGATCATTAAATTCTATGAGACGACACTACGGGATGGTGAACAGACGCCGGGCGTAAACTATTTTCCTGAGGAGAAACTCCAGATTGCTCTGGCTCTGGAAGCCATGGGGTTTGATACGCTCGATTGTGGTTTTCCCGTCTCCTCTCCCGGTGAGTTTCAGTCTGTGCGGATGATCGCTGAGCGCGTCACTCGTTCGGATGTCTGCGCGATAGCCCGAACGAACTTCGCGGATATCGACCGGGCCTGGGAAGCCGTAAAGATTGCCGCCCGGCCAGCGATTCAGCCGTTTATTGGCGTCTCGCCCATTCATCGTGATGTCAAGCTGGGGAAGTCGCGAGCCGAGGTTCTGGAATTGGCGCGGAACGCGGTGGCTCATGCTCGCACCTACACCGAGAATGTGGATTTTGCTCTTGAGGATACCACCAGAACCGAGCACGATTTTATTCTTGAGGTCTGCGAGGTTATCCTCAAAGAGGGTGTTCGCTTTGTGACGCTTTGTGATACAGTGGGTTTCGCGCTCCCCTGGGAGTTTGGGCAACTGGTCGCGGATGTCCGTCGAGAGTTTCCCAATGCGCGGATCTCAGCCCACTGCCATGATGATCTAGGTATGGCGGTCGCCAATGCGATGGAGGGACTGCGCAACGGCGCGGAACGCGTTGATACCTGCATCAACGGCCTGGGAGAGAGGGCCGGAAACGCCGCTAGCGAAGAAGTGGTCATGGCGATCCGCACCCGCTCGGCTGATCTCAACATGGATGTGAACATTGACGCCACAAAGATCGTCCCAACCAGCCGGATGGTCGCCGGCCTCTCCGGCATGCAGGTGCAGTGGACCAAGCCGGTCGTTGGGGCCAACGCCTTTGCCCATGGTGGTGGTATTCATCAGGATGGTGTGCTCAAGGACAGGCGGACCTATGAGATTATGACACCAGAATCCATTGGCCTGACCTCTGTAGACCGCCGCATGTACATTGGGAAGCTTTCTGGTCGGGCCGCTCTGGACGCCAAGATGCGCGAGCTGGGTTATCAACTCGAAAAAGGACAGCTCAATCAGGCCTTCGATATGGCGAAGCTGCTGCTCGGCAAAAAGAAGACCCTGGAAGAGATGGACATGCGCTACATCGCGGAGTCAGCGCAAGGCAAGGCTGGGAAACCAACGACGCACATAAATGTGCTTTCCTACGACGGGTAAACCGTTAAAAACGGAGGAACTGAGCATTATGGCAAAAACAATGTTTGATAAAATCTGGGACTCCCATGTCGTCAGGGATGTCCCAGGCGAGTCAACTATTCTTTATATCGATCGGCATCTGGTCCATGAAGCGACCTCTCCTCAAGCCTTTGCTGGCCTGAGGCAGTCGGGCTACAAAGTACGCCGACCGGACTCAACGATCGCGGTTTTGGATCACAATGTACCCACGGTCCAGGGGCGCAAAATGATTGATGTGGTGGATAATGCGAGCGCGCTCTGCATTACCACGATGGAGCAGAACGCCCGTGACTTTGGCCTGACTCTCTTCGATATGAACGACTCCCGCCAGGGCATTGTGCATATTATCGGACCGGAACAGGGGATTACGCTACCGGGCATGACGATTGTCTGCGGCGACTCGCATACTTCAACGCATGGCGCGGTCGGTACACTCGCGTTTGGGATCGGCACCAGTGAGATCGAGCATGTGCTAGCGACTCAGTGCCTGCTCCAGATGAAGCCGAAAACTATGAATATCCGCGTTGAAGGGCAGCTCGGCCCCGGTGTGACCGCCAAGGATATCGCGCTGGCGATCATTGGTAAGTTCGGGACCGGTGTTGGAACCGGGTATGTGATTGAGTTTAGCGGCCCGGCGATCCGCTCCCTCTCCATGGAGGGCCGCATGACCCTCTGCAATATGGCGATTGAGATGGGCGCACGCGCCGGTATGGTTGCCCCCGACGAGACCACTTTCGCGTATCTGAAGGGCCGTCCCTATGCGCCCAAAGGCGAGCTGTACGAGCAGGCCGTCGCTACCTGGAAAAGGCTTCCCAGCGATGAGGGAGCGTATTTCGATAAGGTATTGGAGATCAAAATTGACGAGGTCGGGCCGCAGGTCACATGGGGCACAAACCCCGGTATGGTCGCGGATGTCGCGGGAACTGTGCCCGATCCCACCATGGAGAGCGATCCCCTGAAGCGTCAGGCGTACGAGCTGGCTCTAAAGTATATGGGCCTGAAACCCAATCAGAAGATCAGCGAGATCGCTTTGAATACGGTCTTTATCGGTTCCTGTACCAATTCCCGCCTGGAAGATCTGCGTTCGGCTGCTCGCTATGCCCAGGGCAAGAAGGTAGCTGAGGGCGTACGGGCGATTGTGGTGCCTGGCTCAATGGAGGTGCGTAAACAGGCTGAGGCTGAGGGACTGGATACGATTTTCCGTGAGGCTGGCTTTGATTGGCGGGAGGCTGGTTGTAGTATGTGTATCGCGATGAATGGAGATATGCTCACTCCCGGCGAGCGTTGCGCCTCGACAAGCAACCGCAACTTTGAGGGCAGACAGGGCCGGGGTGGACGCACGCATCTGGTGAGTCCAGCGATGGCCGCTGCTGCCGCAGTTGCCGGTCATTTTGTCGATATTCGGGATCTGTAATCAAAACCGTTGACGCGCCCAGGAGCAGAAATGGTGCTTTGGGGGCGCATCACGTTCATTCAAGAATTGAGGAGCTATCAACTTGGAACCTTTTACGACGCTGACGGGGCTGGCCGCACCTCTGGATCGTACCAACGTCAATACTGATGAGATCACTCCCGCCCGTTACCTGAAGACGATCCGCCGAAGTGGCTTTGGGAAAGTGCTTTTCGCTAACTTGCGCTACCTTGGGGATACCCAGGAGCCCAATCCAGATTTTGTGCTGAACCAGCCTCGCTACCAGGGGGCGAGCATTCTTGTGACCGGTGATAATTTCGGCAGCGGCTCCTCGCGCGAGCACGCCCCCTGGGCGATCCGCGAGTATGGCTTCCGCTGTTTGATCGCTCCCAGCTTCGCTGATATTTTCTACAACAACTGCTTTAACAATGGTATCCTGCCCGTTACTTTTTCCGAGCCTCTGGTCGAGCAACTGTTGCATGAGGTTGAAGCGACCGAGGGCTATACGCTTCGTGTGGACCTGGCTGAGCAGACCGTGACCACGCCGGATCAGCGTGTCTACACTTTTGAGATCGATTCTTTCCGCAAACATGCGCTTCTAAAAGGACTGGACAACATCGGCTGGACGCTCTCCCACGATACGGATATCGCGACCTATGAGGAGCGCCGCAATCAGGAGGCCCCCTGGATTTTCCAACGCTAGCCTTTTGTCGATAGGGCCGTATCCGTACGGCCTGGGAGGATAATATGGCAACACAGCAGATCGATCCTGGCCTGGAACCCTATCAGATCCTTGATGCTGAGGGCAGGCTTATTGGTAAGATGCCCGATATGAGCAACGAACGCTTATTAGCTCTCTGCCGCTGGATGCGCCAGGGACGGGCCTTCTCAAATAAAATTATCGCCTTGCAGCGTCAGGGGCGCGCGACCACCTTTGGCTCTCTCCTAGGTCAGGAAGCGACCGCTATCGGCCTGGCGGCCCCGTTGCAGTCACAGGACTGGCTGGCGACCTCCTACCGTGAGATCGCCTCTTTAATGGTGAAGGGTGTGCCTCTGGTGGAGCTGATCTACTCTTTTCGTGGTTTTAACGGAAAATTTCCGTTAGAGGCCCACTGCCTGCCTTTTCAGATTGTGATTGGGACACAGATGCTGCACGCGGTCGGTCTAGGAATGGCGGCGAAGATCCAGGGAGATCCTACCGTTGCGGTCGGCGTCTGCGGAGATGGCGCTACCTCGGAGGGTGATTTCAATGAAGCTCTGAACTTTGCCGGGGTATTTCAGGCACCGGTGGTGCTGGTGGTTCAGAATAACGGCTGGGCGATCAGCGTCCCTCGCCACAAACAGAGCGCCGCGCCCACTCTGGCCTCACGCGGTCCCGGCTTTGGTGTCCCTTCGGTTCTGGTGGATGGCAACGATATTCTGGCGGTCTATGATGTGATGGAGCAAGCGGTAAATCGGGCACGCTCAGGTCAGGGACCCACACTGATCGAGGCGCTGACATATCGTATGGGGGCGCATACCACTGCTGATGATCCTACCCGTTACCGTGACGTGGCTGAGATTGAGTCCTGGCAGGCGAAGGACCCGCTGATCCGTTTTGAGCGTTTCCTGCTGGAACGGAATTTGCTTTCTCAGGACCAGATCGAGCAGATGCAGATGGAGATTGAAGAGGAACTGAACAAGGCTGTGGTCGCAGCTGAGGCCCGACCTGATCCTGCCCCTGATCATTTCTTTGCTTGGTCGTCTGCTGAACTCTCGCCCCGGTTGCGAGAGCAGCGCCAGGATCTTCTCAATTCCCTCCCCTCTGAGCGTGAGCGATAGGAGCCTTTTCATGCAGATGACGATGATCGAAGCCCTTAATCAAGGTCTCAATCTGGCCCTGGATCGCGATCCTAAAACGGTGCTGTTCGGACAGGATATTGGAGCCAATGGCGGCGTCTTTCGCGTGACGGATAAACTTCAGCAGCGCTTTGGCGAGCGCCGGGTCTTTGATACCCCACTTTCGGAGTCGGCGATTATTGGGAGTGCTGTAGGGATGTCTGTGTATGGCCTGCACCCGATCGCGGAGATTCAATTTGCTGGTTTTCTGTATGTGTGTATGAATCAACTGGTCTCACAGGCTGCCCGCATGCGGTTCCGCAGCGACGGCGTGTTTACCTGTCCCATCGTGGTGCGCGCTCCCTATGGAGGTGGTGTGCGCACACCCGAGATGCACTCGGACAGCCTTGAAGGGATTTTTATGCAGACCCCTGGGATTAAGGTGGTTGTGCCCTCAAATCCCTATGATGCTAAAGGTTTGTTAGCCGCCGCAGTCGCTGATCCCGATCCTGTCCTATTTCTAGAGAACATCAAGCTATATCGCTCGTTTCGGCAAGAGACACCTGAGGAGTATTATGAGCTGCCATTGGGCAAGGCTGGTGTGATGCAGCCCGGCGAGGATGTAACGGTGATTACCTATGGCGCGATGGTGCCTGTGGCTCAGGAGGCGGCGAAGCAGTTGCAGAAAGAGCAGATCGCCAGCGTAGAGATTCTGGATCTGCGGACCATCTGGCCCCTGGATGAGGAGGCGATCGCGCGTTCGGTGGAGAAGACCGGGCGGGCTGTGATTGTACATGAGGCTCCGCGCGCCGGTGGTGTTGGAGCCGAGGTTATTTCTGTGATTAATGAGCGTTGTCTCTACTCATTACTAAAGCCTGTTGAGCGTGTGACGGGTTATGACACGCCCTTTCCAGTACCCGGCCTGGAAGATTACTATATGCCGACGCCAGCCAAGGTCTTGAGTGCGTTGAAACGGGTGCTGGAGCCATAATAGTTGTATAAGGAGAATTTTGAGAATGCATGAATTCCGACTGGCGGACCTGGGTGAGGGCATGCATGAGGCCGAGGTGCTCCAGTGGTTGGTTGAGCCTGGAGATACCGTGAAGCTAGATCAACCGTTGCTGCGGGTTGAGACGGATAAAGCGATGGTGGAGATTCCCGCGCCGGTGGCTGGTCGTGTCTCGCGTATTCTAATCCCAAATGGTAAGACTGCCAGCGTTGGTGAGGTCCTGGTGACTTTTGATGAAAACGGTTCACGGACTTCTGATGAGGCTTCGGCGCGAAGGCCCGAGGCGATCAAAAACACTGAAACCTTTCTTAATGGTACTGCCCCGGAGCAGATCTCTTCAAAACGGGTTCTGGCCTCCCCGGCTGTTCGCAAGCAGGCTTTTGAGATGGGGATTGATCTTGAAAAGGTTACTTCCTCGCTTCCAGGTGGTCGGATCTCCCTGGAGGATCTGCGGGCTTATACTGAGAAATCCAGGTCAGCCTGGACTGTTGAGCAGGCTGTTTCCTCGCCGGCTTCGCCGCTCCGAACAGAGCCCCCCATTCCCACGACTACTCCACGCGTCCAGTCCAATCCCAAGGATGAGCGTCAGTCGCTTACCGGTCTTCGGAGAAGGATCGCCGAACATATGGAGCGTTCCTGGCGGACGGTGCCTCACGCGACGGCCTTTGATGAGATAGACGGTGGGGCGTTGATCGCCTTGCGAGAGGCGTTGCTGCCTATTGCTAAGGAGCAAGGGGTCCGACTAAGCTATATGCCCCTGCTGATCAAGTTGTTGATCCCGGTGTTGAAGGAGTTTCCGATCTTTAATGCCAGCCTGGATGAAGAGAGACGGGAGATTATCTATCGACGTTCCTACCATATTGGACTGGCGACGGCTTCCCCGGAGGGGTTGCTGGTCCCGGTGATCCGTGATGCTGATAAGCTGACACTTCTAGAACTGGCGCGGGAGATTGAGCGGCTGGTTATCGGTGGACGGGAGCGCCGTTTGCTGCCCCGTGAGCTTTCTGGCAGCACCTTTACTCTAAATAATGTTGGTAGTTATGGCGGGAGTAGTGGTACCCCTATCATTAACTATCCCGAGGTTGCGATTCTCGCGGTCGGGCGTCTACAGGAGAAGGCTGTCGCGCGGCAAGGGCAGATCGTTGTCAAATCTATGATGCCCCTGGCACTCTCCTTTGATCATCGGCTGATCGATGGTGTGGCCGCTGGTGAGTTTATGAAGCGCTTTCAATCGCTGGTAGAGAACCCACAGCAGCTACTGCTGAATATGATCTAATTTCATAAAGAAGGGATGCAAGCTCATGGTTGTGGGAGATGTGACAACAGCAGTGGATCTTCTGGTGCTGGGTGGAGGGCCAGCGGGATACGCGGCGGCGATCCGCGCCGCCCAATTGGGCCGAAGGGTAACATTGGTGGATGTAGGGCCTCTGGGTGGCACCTGTCTTCACCAGGGCTGCATCCCTCTGAAATCTTTGCTTTCAGCGACCGAGCGCTATGCTCAGGCCAGCCCGGTCGCCCTGGCCGAAATGGGGATTGTCGCGGAACATGTGAGCTTTGATTGGAGTGGGATGCAGGCCTGGAAAGGGCGGATCGTTAAGCGGCTGGCTGATGGTGTGCGGAAGCTGGTCGAGGGCAATAAGATTGATCTTTGCCCTGGTCGCGGCTGGTTTATTAATGGTCAAGAGCTACGGGTTGAAGGTGAATACGGCTCGCACCGCTTTAAATTCGACTCGTGCATCATCGCTGTGGGGGCCCATGCACGAGCACTCGCGGATCATCCTTTTGATAACCGCCGGATTTTTACGCCTGAACAGGCGCTGGCCTGGCCTGCTCTGCCAAAAGCGGTGAACCTGATCGGCTCCAACTATATCGCGCTGGAACTGGCAAGCATCTATGCTCGGTTAGGATTAAAGGTGAAGGTTTTTACCCGTGGCGTTATAGTGCCGGAGGCTCTGGAGCCACCTGCTCAGCGTTTGGTTCAGTCCGCGTTACGCAAGCAAGGCATTCAAATCGTCTCGCAAGATCCCATGCCGCAGAGTGAGCTTTTGGATGGGCCGATCGTGGTGAGCCTTGGAGTCCAACCAGGGACCGCTGACCTGCATTTGACGGACGCCGGGATCAAGGTTGACGCCAACGGTGGCATTATAGTTGACAATATGCTCAGGACTGGTGTCCCGGCGATCTTTGCCGCCGGAGATTGCACCGGGAATCAGGCCCTGGCTAACATCGCTCTTAAACAGGGAAAGATCGCGGCTGAGGCCAGTTCAGGTCAGCGTGTGCAGTTCGCGCCTCTGGCGATCCCACAGATCATCGCGATCAATCCAGAGATTGCCTGCGTTGGCTATACAGGGGCTCAGGCTCAAGAGGCAGGGTATCAGGTGGTGAGTAGCCGGGTGCCTTTAGCGATCAATGGACGAGCTTTGGCGTTGGGGAGCGATCTCGGAACGGTCCATTTGATCTCTAATGCCGAGGATGGTACTTTGCTGGGAGCCTGTATCGTCGGGCCGCGTGCCGGAGATCTCATCGGCCAGATTGCCCTGGCGATCGAGATGGGAGCGACCCTGACCGATCTCTCGGAGATCCTTTATGCCCATCCCAATCTCAGTGAACTACTGTTGGAAGGGGCCGAATTATCTTTACATAAAGCCATCCATCTTTTAGGGACCGTGTAACTCTTCTCGTGTTATTTCGTAAGTAAGAATGATATTGTTTTAAGGATTATTAAGCAATTTTACCCAGAAGGAGTTGTACATGAGCCAGCAAGAAATGGAGCACGGTCGAGGATACGCCGGTAATGCGCTGGGCGTTGATAATTACGGGGCAGAGCCATATCCCGGCACTTATGGTCAGAAGCTTTCGCAAGAGCCGATTAGTACATTTAACCAGTCACCACCACCTTATGACCAGATGGCCCAGCAGATCAGCCAGCAGGTAGCTCAGCAGATGTACAGCGGCAACATCAAAGTGAAGACCTCCCAGGGTGGGAGCACTGGGAAGCTGGCGCTGGCAATCCTCTCTATTCTCTCCCTAATTCCACTAGCAGGTATCCTTCTAAATTCAAACGTCGGAGGCCTTGGCTTTTTAGCGATGATTCTGGTGACTGTTACAATTGTTGCGGTCAATGCTATTTACAATGTATTCAACCGCTAAAGAAGTGTCTTACAGGTCCATCACTTGCATATTGTAGTGGGCCTGTGAACAGCATTTAATCTACGCGCGGCACTCGGGCGAGAATTTCAGAGACTACCTCATAGCTAATTGTTCCTAACCGTTCCGCGACCATCTCCGCGCTCAAGCTGGCCTCACCCTGATCTCCAATCAACACCACTTCGTCCCCCATTCTTACCTCAGGGATCTCGCTGACATCGATCATGCATTGATCCATGCACACGCGACCCAGGATTGGAGCCTCCTGTCCATGAACCAGGACGGTTCCCCAGTTGCTCGGGCCCCGACGAAAGCCATCGGCATAGCCCACGGGGATGACCGCGATCCTCGTCGGACGAGTGGTTGTGTAGATACAGCCATAGCTAATGCATTCGCCGGTTGGGAGCATTTTGACCTGGGCCACCTGAGTCTTAAAGCTTAAAGCAGGTCGAAAGCCTGGAGGAAGCTGGACTTCTGATGAGGGGTTTAGACCATAGAGGGCGATGCCAGGCCGCACCATCTGAAAATGGGCCTCCGGCAGATTTAGCATAGCCGCGCTATTAGCCGCGTGGGTCAGTGGTGGGCGAAGTTCCAGTCGATCCAGCTCGGCCAGCACTGTTTGAAAACGTTCAAGCTGTGTATACGCATGATTTTTATCTTGTGAGTCGGCCTTCGCGAAGTGCGTAAAGATCCCCTCAAGCTCAAGCCAGGGCTGATCTTTAACCTCGCGAATCAGAGCTATGATCTCGTTAAGTGCCTCGGTGCGGACACCAAGCCGCCCCATGCCACTATCGATCTTCACGTGCACCTTTGTTTTGTGGCTGAGGGCCTCAGCCGCTCGTGCCAGGGCGCGAGCCGACTCCATCGCATAGACCGTCACTGTCATATTCAGGCGCACAGCCTCGCGCATCTGCCAGAGGGGGACATAGCCAAAGATTAAGATTGGCGCGGTGATCCCGGCCTCGCGCAGAGGCTTTCCTTCGCTGATGGTCGCGACTCCCAGCATGCTCGCGCCATTGTTTAGAACGGTGCGCCCAACCTTCAAAGCTCCATGTCCGTAGCCATCCGCCTTCAGAGCAGCCAGGATCTGGACATCGGGTCCCACGATCTTTTTAATCTCGCGCGTATTTTTTCCGATCGCGCCCAGATCAATCTCCAGCCATGTTGGGCGCTCCGTCTGCATCACGACAATCTGTTTCCAGCCTGGTGTCTGGCGCACGAGCATCTCCCGGTCTCTTTCCGGATCGGCCAGGAGCCTCTCGGTTACGCGCTCCATTCGCGTATCCTCAGAGCCTTTGACCAGGACCAGATCTGGCTCATCTGTAGGAGGCTCGATTTGAAGGATCTGGCGAGCGATGCTGGCTGCGTCCTCATGACTGGAGGTTCGGATAATCCTTTCTGGGGATAAACCCGCCTGCTGAGCGCTCTCGGCAATCAGGGCCGCGCCCTCCCCTCGGGTAACCAAATAATCCAGACTTCCGGCGGCCTCGATCCCTACTTGATGATAAGCGGTCTCGCTATACTCACCCAGGTTCAGCATATCTCCTAAAATCGCAATCTTGCGTCGGCCCGGCAGGGCTCTCAGGGTTTCCAGGCCGGCGGTCACCGCAGCAGGAGCCGCATTATGCGTATCATCTAAAATCAAACTGTCTTCAACACCTGGAAGGGGATTAAGCCGCCCTGGAAAGGGCTGGAGTTGGCTCAGGGCATGGAGAATTCTCTCGTCCCCCATACTACAGATCTTGCCAACTGTGTAGGCTGCCAGGATGGTTGAAATATGTCGGGGTCCCAGTAGATGGGAACTAAAATGGAGATCGCCATGCTGTGTTGGTAGCACAAAGCTAGTGCCGTCACGCTCGAAACATCTATCTCGCGCGTGAGAGGGCACGAATAGCACATCTTGAGCTTGAACCTCCATTGCCAGTGTACGTGTTAACTCATCATCCTGATTTATGACCGCGAACCCATCCGCTGGCAGGCTCGTTACAAGGCTGCTCAGCTCGCGCGCCAGGTGTTCAACGCTCCCAAAATAGTGAAGCTGGACCGGGCTGATATTTGTGAGCACTCCAATCTTTGGCTGGAGAATCTTACAAAGCTGAGCAATCTCCCCTGGATGGTCACAGGCCAGCTCCAGGACCGCATACTCATGACGGGGTTCCAGCCGACCCAGTGAGAGCGGCAGGCCTAGCAGATCATTATAGTTCTGCCAACTTTTAAATGTTGCGAAGCCTGTAGAGAGGAGTGAAGCGATCGCCTCTTTTGTACTGGTCTTGCCCGTACTTCCCGTTACAGCGATCACCATTGGTTGCCAGAGGCGTAGAATATAACCGGCGTATTGTTGCAGAGCCAATCGGGTATCCGCGACCACAATAATAGTCACACCAGCGTTTGTAAGCTGCTGCTTTAGCTTTTCCTCGCAAGCCTTCAGAAAGCTCTCCTCAATCAGCAGGCCAGTGGCCCCCTCTTCAACTGCCTCTATAAGGTAGGCATGTCCATCGGTGCGGACACCGCGAACCGCAACATACATCTTGCCGGTCAGAAGCTGGCGGGTATCGTGATTAAAAGCCTCGAATACCTGTTGTTTGCCGGTGCTAAAAAGCTGACCGGAGGTTGCCTGCAAAAGCTGTTCCAGATAGATCATGCCACTCTCTTTATCTTTAAAAAAGACTGTATCAACAAGCCATTTATACAGACATCATATACAAACCTTCCGGAAAAGGTCAACTATGGTTTTTATCAATCTTATCAGTTCATGCTGAAACGAACCGTGGTGGGGAGTGCTCCCCTCACCACAGCCACACTCGTGGGCGGGCGGGCGCATCCTTGGATGTTTTCGCTTCCGACGGAGGTTGGTAGATCTCTTTGCCACGGGTCCCCGCGTGACCCGATCTACCCCATTCGAGTTCCTCCCCGCACAGGAGCAGCTTCTTCTTTTCACAACAGGCTTGCTCGCTTTTCGAGACCATAAGAGGTTCCCGTCCCTTTCTTTTTTTACCATCTTTTTCTCTTTGATAGAAACGTCTGTTTGACGAGTCGGGGAAAAGATGGTGCGTACTTATAATGCCCCACGTGCATTCAAGACAAACTGCATTGCACCAACCTGATGCACACTTCTTTTAATCTCTAACATCATCAGGGTAGAGCTGACCGTGGTCGCGGTCAAACCTGAGGCCTGAATTAATTCATCGATATGTCGGGGCTCATGGCTCAATAGCGCGAGCAGTGTCCGTTCTTCATCATTGTCCGGGAGAATTGCCTTAAATTCTAACTGTTGGGGGATCATAAAAAGGTTGAGCGCTTCAATGATATCCTGAACCTCGGTCACAGGATGGGCCAGACCATCTTTGAGGAGTTGATTGGTCCCCTGGCTGCTTCTGGAGAAAATGCTGCCTGGAACCGCGAAAACTTCTCTCCCCTGTTCATGCGCGTTCCCAACTGTGAGCAGGGCCCCGCTTTTAAAAGGCGCTTCGGTGACCAGTACGCCCAGAGAGAGTCCAGAGATAATCCGGTTCCGGGCCGGAAAATTCCCGCTCTCGGGCTGAATACCGGGCGGGAACTCACTGATAAGCGCTCCCTGGCCCGATTCCACAATCTTTTTTGCCAACGCCATATTGCGGGGAGGATAGATAGTATCAAGTCCGCATCCGAGGATCGCCAGGGTGCGGCCTCCCGCTTCCAGGGCCGCTGTATGGGCTACAGTATCGACCCCCAACGCCAGTCCACTCACAATCGTGACATGGTGCTCGGCCAGCGCAAAGGCCAGCTTTTCTGTTGTCTGAACACCATAGGTGGTAATTCTCCGGGTTCCGACAATGGCTAGCGTAAAGCCGTCCGCCTCGGTCAAGTGACCCCGTAGATAGAGTACCTGGGGAGGGAGCGGCACCTGCTTGAGAAGAGCAGGATATTCTAGATCTCTGATTGTCAGAGCGCGGATACGCATTCGGGTGAGCCGCTGCAACTCTTGTAGAGGGGTGATCTTGCTTCGCCACTGGAGAAAGCTCTGGATCGTCCGTTGGTCCACACCCGCCCTCTTCCACTCCTGAGCACTGCTTTTCCAAGCTGTAATCAGATCATCATGAAAATAGTATCTAAGGAGCCGGAAACGTGCCGGCCCAATGCCAGGGATCTGGCTCACAACAAGCCAGTGTGCCAGCTCTTCTTGCGATAGCTCGATTGGTGAATCATCCAGAGCCAGCCCGTCTTTGTGTCTCCCTTCCACGTAAACCCTCCATCCCAATCTGTGTGATCTATTTTAGCGATGCGCCTATTCCTGTGGCGGGTAGTTTTCAACCCGAGAGTGCTCAGACCGGGGCACTTGGGATTGCTCAATCGGCCTGTAGCCTTCTGAGTGCGCGTAATGATAATTTTGCTGGGGCATAGGATAAGCAGACGGGTGCTGATAAAACATCTGGTTTGTCGATTGGGCCGCCATCTCCTTCTGATTTTTTTGGCTCTGCATCACCAAAACAACGACAATCAAAACAATCGCACCCATCACCAGCGCCACCCCCAAAACGAGAAGCAGCATGGTTGTTGTATCCATTCCTGTCTGGACTAGTGACTGGGGCTGTGTCTCGGTTGAGGCCGTATTTGTCAACGTTGCCGGCTGGTGCAATGAGAGATGCCAATCGTTCTCCAGATGGGCCACATCCTCGTGAAATACCGTCTTATAAACCGTATCGAAATCGGTCACATCTGAGCGCCCCAGTTTTGTTACCAATTCGCTCATCTTATCCTGCCCAAAGCGTTTATACATATAGTCCATCAGCTTCCAGCTTTGAGCATACGCCTCATTGGCCTTCATATTATCGCGAGGGTAGCTGTAGGAAAAGTCTTTCAGGGGAATTAATGACTGGCTTTTCAGTGCCTGCTGGAAGTGTACTTCCAGACTTTGCTCATGGTATTGCTGATTATACACAGCCATACCCTCATCAAACCAGATAGGGATCATAATATTATGTGTAAGTTGGTGCAGGACCAGATGGGTGAGCTCGTGGGGCATAGTACGCTTTAAATTTAGATCGTTCTCATCTTCAACTACAAAAAAGCCAGCGTTTAGATCTGGCCGCGCCTCCCCACCGATCCACTCATAGGAGCCTGGTTTCAGCGACCCCTTAAAGTCGTCAATCTGTGAATACACCCAGACATCAATCTGATGGCCCAGGCGGGTACCGCCCAGACCATGTGTCGTCTTTTTGACATCGCCACCGGCGGTATCAAGCAGCATCTGTCCAAAGGCTTGATCCCGATTGTACCAGTGGACCGTCACTTGATCCGCCGTCAGGCTTGACCAATTAAAGCGAGTGTCGGTCACTGTCAGCGTTTTGCTGGGCGTTGTCAGGGTGTGGCTGGCCTCATCTACGAGCGTCCAATAATAGATAACCTGACTGCCCGTCGCGAGATAGTGAATACCACTGATGTCTTCTTGATCACTAAGCTCTTCTCTATGATCTAACGCAGCAATCTTGACTGGGATATCCTCGGTACTGTCATGCCGGTTAATATCCAGGTGCAGATGAGCATCATTCACAATACTGGTATCATCCTGTACCGAAATCGTAAACGTCATAGATTTTGGAAAATCAACGCTCCCGGCCTGATTTGAGATTGTGATCCCTCCTCCAGCCGCACCAGCACGATTGGGAAAGAGCACAAATAACAGAGCCATTAAAAGGAGTGCCAGTATGAAAAAGATAACCAGTCGCCAACGACTTCGACGTGTAAACATCCTGACTCCTATCATACAATTATATATTTCTTCTTCTATATAATAGAAGAGTATCTGGAAAGAGAGAGGATTCGGGTTCTTGAATGGCCCAAATGGGTCGAAAATTTAGTTTATGTGTTAAGGTGTGTTATCTTGTGTGATGAACGATATAAATATAAATAAAAATGCCGTTACAAGATGGTAGGGGGCGGAGATGGGGACAGAATAAGGAGAGATGTTTCCCTGAGTAGGCTGATAATAGAATACTGAGTCATATGCAGGGAATAATCACGGCTTACAAGGATTGTAAATCATTATGAGTAACGATAGCAAATGGCAACAGCCTGGCGTCCAGAACGCACCGTCAGGGAATA
>CAXTTV010000117.1:0-15485 GCA_964247295.1 uncultured Ktedonobacteraceae bacterium
GCGTTATTCATCGAGATATCAAGCCCCAGAATATTTTATTCAGGCAGATGCCTGGTGGTAGTGAGCAGTTACTGCTAAGTGATTTTGGATTGGCAGTAGAAGCAAACGCCTCGCACCACACCTTTACTCAGGGTGGCACCTTCTTATATATGGCCCCAGAACAATTTACACAAAAGGCCAGTAAAGCCAGTGATATTTTCGCGTTAGGAGTTGTGCTCTATCGTATTTGTACAGGGCGCTTGCCATTTCGGAGATCGCTTCAAGATTTTCAAGTATATAAGCTGCCGATCCCGCCCTCGCGAGTTAATTCAGCAATTCCGAAAGCCTTAGATGATATTTTATTCAAAGCGATGGCGCAAAAAGAAGATGAGCGGTACGACAACGTTCAAAGTTTGTTACTGGCCGTTCGTTGGGCCTGTGCTCAACCGGGAGTCTCAAAAGAAGACAGGTCGAAAGTTGGAGGTAGTACACGTTTGCTTCCAACAGGTCGGCAGATCATAGAGGAATATAAACCGGGCTTTAGTTATTCGGCCAGTACACCAGTGAGTGGGCTCTCTAATCCTCAGGTGGAGAGGGTATCGAGGCCGGATGAGGAATTCAACAAAGAGGAAGCTGTTATTCAGCGTAATCGACAGGAAGTAATTGATGTCGAGGCTTACAATAGCAATCCTGGATACATCAGCAGTCCGGGAAGAAATAGGCAGCCGGGTGTACCTTCCAGATCTTTACCAGGTGCCAATTACGTGATTCCCAACAGCCTGCCTGTGACACCAGGTAGTCCAGAGAGTTGGAGAACTATAGAGGGTGTAGGAAATGTACCGGGGAAGGCGCGGCAATCAAAAGTTCTCCTTTTTAGCAGTATTGGACTGGCCTCGTTAGTCATAATTGGTTTATTTATTTATATGGTGACCTCATTTGCTAAAGAGACGTTGTTATCAGGAATGAGCCCTGTTCTAGTATTAACGATAAGCCCATCCGAGATCAAGCCTCAGAAGAATTACACTGTAAATCTCACAGGTCATCCTGGGCCGCAAGAGGTGCAATCGCGTATACTAGAGTATGTGCAGCCGGAGCAGAGCCAGATCATCAACTCTACCGGTACAAAGCAAGTTGCTGGAACGCAGGCAACGGGGAAGCTCACCATCTTTAATTCAAATTTAGGAGCCCAAAATCTCGCGGCTGGAACCACCATTAGCGCGGGGAACGTACAATTCACAACGGATACAGCAGTGGCAGTACCGGGGGCTAACCTGCTCGCGCGAGGGCAAGTGACAGTCGTAGTGCATGCAGCAACGGCAGGGATAGCTGGAAACATCCCGGCCCTGACAATAGATGGACCCTGTTGCGGGACCGGATTAGCAGCCAGAAATACAGACGCCTTTACCAGTGGTATAGACCCCATGACCATAACAATTGTCTCACAGGATGACATTGACACAGCTGTAGCGGGATTAAAAAGGAGCCTGATAGATGCTGGCATCAGCGGGACGCAGCAGCAGAAAGCTCCGAGCGAAGATCTAGTTGCGCCGCCTACTTGTACGCCACAGACGCAGATGGATCGTCAAGTGGGGGATGAAAGTAAAGTGTTTAAAATCAGCATGAAGCTGGAGTGTAGGGCCCTGGCGTACAATAGAAAGCAGGTCCAAAAGATTCTCGCTACCATGTATCAGCAGAACATAGCGACCGAGCAATACGATCCAAACTATCATTTAGAAGGGGACCTGCGCATCTCTCAAGTGGTAGGGACAATCACAGATATCCAGGCTGGTACGGGTAATCTGCGTCTAGGAGTGAATGGAAAACTTCATTATACTTTTAGTGAAGCGCGCAAAAAAGAGCTTTATCAACAGATCCAGGGGATGCCATTAGATAAAGCTTTAAGGGTATTACAAAACCAGCGTGGCATTGTCAAAGTCAGTGCCAGTAACCAGATGAGCATTGTACCCATGGATCAGGGGAGGGTTCGATTCAAAATCGTTGGTGAGTAGAGCCCCTCTTTTTCTGACATACAACTAAAAATCCAAATGGATTACATACAAACTTGTCGTATAATACGTTGGCAAGAAAGAATCATATATGATGCTAACACGTTATGGTTTTCCCATTGAGCGTCTAGGTGATCGTTATCAGCTACGGAGTATGCTAGGCTCGGGAGGGATGGCCGATGTCTATCTGGCGTGGGATAAGCAGAAGGAACGCGAGGTAGCGATCAAAGTCATCAAAACTGATGAGCTTAGTCAGAGCATGCTTAACTACTTTACCTTTGAGTCAGCTCAAATTACACGTCTTCAGCACCCACATATTGTGCAAACTCTCGCGCCCGTGCAGCTAGAGCTGCTTGATCCTGGTCGTAGCTTGATCGTACCATATACCGTGATGGAGTATATAAACGGTGGAGATCTTCAGAAGCGGTTGCAACCGGGGAAGCCGTATCGGAGATTAAAGGACTGTGTTGCTCTTTTTGGGGAGTTGTGCGAGGCTGTCCAATATGCACATGAGCAAGGTATTATTCATCGTGATATTAAGCCGGAGAACATCTTGTTCCGTCAACAGGTGGGAACGGTTGAGCAGATTGTGGTAAGTGACTTTGGATCGGCATTGCCATTAAATACTACTGAGTATCGCATCGCGCATGCTGGTTCATTATTATATGTGGCTCCAGAGCAGTTCACAAGAGGGGCAAGTAAAGCCAGTGATTTATTTGCTCTGGGTGTCGTATTTTATCGTCTCTGCTCGGGCCGAATGCCATTCAGGAAATCACTCCAGGATATGACCCTATATAAGCCCCCGATTCCAGTTTCACATGTGAACTCTGCTTTGCCTAAAGTTTTGGATGACGTGTTATTGAAAAGCCTGTCTCCAAAAGAAGAGCAGCGTTACGGGGATGTTCGGAGCCTATTGCTCGCTGTACACCGGGCGTGTGAGCAGGCAACTTCTTCCAATGAAGGAAGGAGTTGGAATGGGTTAGCCACGCGGGTGGAAGGAGGGGGAGGACTATTCTCAACGCATTATGAACCCATTCCAGATGATTTAACAGGAACTGCTTTTGGATACAGTAGTAGAGACTGGTCGAGTCCAGAGCATACCTGGTCCGCACCGCTCCCACCCATGACTGATCCAAGCCTGGGGGGAGGATATGGATTATCAAGAGAATCAGATGAGCTATACAGCACCAGCAATCCAAGGAAAAGAAACACCTCGGACATCCTCAACAGTAGAAAATTCGCAGCAAAGCTCGCCGTAGAGAGCAGTGAAATCCATTCTGTGCAGGGTCCGAAGAGCTTTACGTCTTTAGCGAACAAAGATACCCAGAAAGCAGGGAAAACAAGAAAAAGGTCCCCATGGCTAATCATAGGCAGTAGCTTTTTGGTTCTTCTTTTTCTCGCCTTTTTCTTCATCTATAGTCAGGTGAGTGGGATGATGGGGTTGCCGCTGTTGCCAGGAATGCATCCAGTTCTGGTCCTGACAATAGAACCGGCGGGTACAAATGCACCGGGAGACTACACCATAGATATTGCCGGGGAGCAGTCGGAAACGCAGTTACTATCACATCTTTTAAGCTATACGCAACCGGAGCAGAGTCAGATTGTCGCTACCACTGGAAAAAAGCAGATAAATGGAGTCCAGGCTGTCGGAAGCCTGACAATTTTTAATGCAACGGCTGTCCCCCAAACGGTAGTTGCGGGAACCGTCTTAACCGCTGGAAACATTCAGATCGCGACTGACAACGACGTTACAGTCCCTGCCATCACTGCCACAATACAGGGTCAGGTAACAGTGAGTGCGCACGCCGTCCCTGTAGGGGTAGGTGGAAATATCCCAGCCGCATCGATAGACGGTGCATGTTGTAAAACAGGATTGACCGCTAAAAACTTTGACGCCTTTAATGGTGGAGTTGATGCCGGGACTGTAGCAACAGTTTTACAGGCCGACATAGATGGTACCGCACAGATGCTGAACAAGAGTCTGATAGATGCGGGACAAAGTGGTGCGATGCAGCAGAAAGCTCCAGGCGAAGATCTCGTCACCTCGCCGGTCTGTACACCCGTAGTACGTAGTGATCACAACGTAGGAGATGAAGCCAGAAACGTCACCGTCACCCTGAAGTTAAATTGTAGCGCCATGGCATATAATCGCAAGCAGTTGCAGCAGATCCTCACAAAATTATACCAGAAAGATATGACCAAGAAGCAGCCTGACCCCAACTATCGTTTAACCAGCGATTTGCGTATCTCCAAGATCACCGGGAAGGTGATAGATTATCAGGCTGGGAAGGGTAGTCTGCATGTAGTTTTTGATGGAAAGGTGCGTTATACATTTAGTGAAGAGCGCAAAAAAGCCATGTATCAACAAATTAAAGGGCTGCCGTTGGATCAGGCGTTAAAGATATTGCAGAAGCAGCCAGGGGTAGCGAAAGTTAGCGCGGACAGACAGTTGGGCACCGTGCCAATAGTTATGGATCAAGTGCAATTTAAGATCTCCAACGAGTAGCTAAAAGAGTGGAAAGCCTGATCAGGCCGGTATAGCTATCGCGTTTTTTTACCTCTGTTACCATTTTCGTGGGTTGACAGAGGTATCTTTTTATTTTACTATATCCATGATGAATATATGTAACGTGAATAGAGAAGGGAAGGGATTCCATGGCATTTGAAGCTTCTAATATTGAGCAATTACTGCCGTTAACGCCGGCAGGGTTCCAAATTTTACTGGCGCTTAGTGGAGGAGATCTGCATGGGTACGCAATTATGCAGGAGGTGATGCAAGTTACAGATAACCGGGTGCGTCTGGGCCCAGGGACATTGTATCGTTCGATTAAAAAGTTACTTATAGATGGCTTGATTGAGGAACTAGATGAGCGACCTGATCCCGCATTGGATGATGAGCGCCGCCGCTATTATCGGTTGACGGCCTTTGGATTGAGTGTGTTAGGAGCGGAGGCGCGTCGGTTAGAGAAGCTGGTGAGGCAGGCGCGTTCGCGCCTTCTATTGCCCGACGCATTGGAAGGAGGGATTGGGTGAAATGCTCCTTAGAACGCTGGTTGAAGTTATCGGTAGGGTGCTACAGATGGCTCCTGCTGATGTATCCTGCTGATTTTCGTCGGACGTATGGAACTGGAATGGTACAGGTATTTCGAGATACCTGTCGGGCCAGTTGGCGAGATCGTGGTGAGATAGGGCTGATTAGTTGCTGGCTTCAAAATTTTGTTGATCTGTTTTTAAACGCCGTAGTAGAAAGGTGGGTGACCCTGATGAGAACAACCTCTATACGCCTGACATACCTGATAGCGTTGGTGCTGAGCCTGATTCTTGGATACCTGGATCATCGAGCGACCGAAGTACAGGGATCAGTCATAATTCTCCTGGTGCTGTGTTTCCTCTCAAGCTTTTTCTTTCCACGTGGTGGATGGACGCGGGCGATAATAATCGGAATGGGGATACCATTAGTGAGTTGGATTTACATTGTGGTTGGGCAGCCGGGACCCGCAAGTGGATTGCCTTTCCACCTGGATACCTTATTGGCATTGGTTCCGGCAATGATTGGAGCTGGTTGTGGGTCAGGGATGCGTAAAGTAGTGGAGGGAGTGCGGCAAAAACCGGCCTGAATTTGCAGGTCACTTGTGGAAATGTGCAGAGATTTGTGATGGAATGGGGTAGGTTCAGCCATGTGGGTTCCATTGGCACGGGGCCACACGTGACCCGATCTACGGACAATGGTTAGATGGGAGAACCCTGTTCCTTTCATTTCCCCCAGAGTTGTAAGCGGCCTCCCTACAAGGCTCGAACGTTTCTTTAGGAATAATTAATACAGGCTGTTTTGTCCCCTCCTTTGTCTCCGATTTTCTAGTCTTCTTCGTTTATTTTGTTGAGGTACTTGTTTTTATTGCCATTTAGTCATACGCCGTACTCATAAAATGCTATCTTCTTATATCTGTTCTATACTTTGGTAGCATTGATTTTGCGTTTTTTGTGTGAAATAATTGAAAAGGAATAGATCTGGATAATGTATTGCGTACAGCGATTTTGTGAGGCGAGCCATTGCTTATTGCCTTTTCCGGTTTCCGCAATTAGGATATATATGAGAGGAGCTGCATCATGAAGCTTCGACGCTATGGGCGCGATCTTGAGCGCCTGGGTCAACGCTACCGCCTCGATGGCTCTCTTGGTAGTGGTGCGGTTGCCGATGTTTGTCTTGCCTGGGATGAATGGAAGGCTCACGAGGTCGCGATTAAGGTTATCAAATCTGAGGATCTGGACCAGGATCTGCTGAACCGTTTTCTCCACGAGGCTTCGCAGATTGTGGGATGGGATCATCCAAATATTCTGCGCGTTTTAGAGGATGTAGAGTTGGAACTGATCGATCCCAATCGTGGATCTGTGGTTCCGTATATTGTAATGGAGTATGCAGACGGGGGAGATCTTCAGAAGCGGTTGACCTTTGGCGTACCCAATCCTTTAGGGCAGACGGTGCATATCTTTTCCCAATTATGTAGCGCGATAGATTACGCGCACAGCCAGGGGATCGTCCATGGAGATATCAAGCCGCTCAATGTATTGTTCCGCATTCTGCCGGATGGGACGGAGCAGGTTGCGCTGAGCGATTTTGGATTGGCGATCCAGCTTGAAGTCATGCACTACACCTTCTCGCGTCAGGGGACGCTGGCATATCTTGCTCCCGAGCAGTTTGATGATCAGGTAAGCCCGGCCAGCGACATTTTCTCGTTAGGGGTTGTTCTCTACCAAATGTGTACAGGACGGTTGCCCTACAAACGCACGATCCGTGATCTCAAAGAGGGGGTGGTAGATACTCCACCTGAGCTGCCAAGCCATATCAATCGGGAGCTGCCCGAGGCGATAGATGAGATCGTCTTGAGGGCGTTAGCGAGCGACCCGGTTGATCGCTATGCCACAGCGCGTGATCTTTGGAAGGACCTGCAAGCCGCGACCAGACTACCCTTCCAGCCGGCGCGTGAAACCTCGCCAGTCATTCCTCCCCGGCCAAAGCAGAACTCTCGACCGAACCTGCCCCATACCCCTGAGCCAGAAGAGGTTGATGATCTGGAGCCGCCCTCGCTAGAGGAGCTGGCCGCCCTGGGGATTGCCGGAAGCGCTGGTTTGGTAGCCGAAATGGATCGGGCCTCAATGGACGATATGTACGAGGATCGGAACGAAGATCTGCTCGTAGATGATGCGAGAGATCCAGCCGCGATCCGCCTGTCTGCCCAGCGACCGGCGATGCCACCACGTAGACCGGTGGCGGGAGTGATGCCGAGCGCGCGCGAGATTGACACGCCCCGGCAGCAACCGGTGGGGCGAAGTCCCAGTAAAAGCTCGCCGGGAAGCCGGGGAGGTCCGACACGGCAGCTTTCTCAGGCCGAACTGGAGGAGATCCCGACGAGAAGAGAGCGGCCCTCGCGCCCTGTAAGAACGCAGACGGGCCCATTGCGCGTCGCGACCGCCGCCGCTGGAGGTGTGATAAACGCTGAGCGGACAGTGCAGATGAAAGCGCCCCCCGCCAAAAGCCAGAATAGCAAATCGTCGCAGAAACAGAAAAGGACGCGGTTCTTGTGGCTCGGGATCGTATTGTCACTGGTCCTGTTGTTTATCCTGGGAAGCATCGTATTCGCGTCAGGGCAAGCAGGGAACGTAGGAGCGGCCCTGCACCTGCCGATCCCCACGCCGACGCCCTACGCCTCCACCATCGTGCTGACACCAACAAAAGCTAATGTCGACAAAACCTACACCATCAAAGCCGTCCAGAAGCCGGGAGAGGGACAGGTAGAGGCGCGGCAGATCACCAGCGACAAATCCGACTCCAAAACCGTCACCGCCACCGGAGCGGGTTCAACGCCGGGAAAGAACGCCCAAGGACTAATAACATTTTTTAATGGAGCCGGTCAGCGTAAAACAATTGTGGCAGGTACAACAATTACTGGAAATTCAGGTGTCACTGTGGTGACTGATAACGCTGTTGACTTACCTGCTGCCTCAGTTGCTAGTCGAGGTCAGGCTAATGTCACTGCCCATGCCGCTAATGGCGGAACCCAGGGTAATATTCCAGCCAATGATATTAATACAACGTGTTGTGGAGCGAATGACATTTTTGTAGTTAATGGTGGGTTTGGTGGCGGGGCGAACCCCGAGAAGTTTACGTTTGTGCAGCAGGGGGATATCGACAACGCGATTGGGGGATTGAAACCGGCGCTGCTGGAGCAGGCGCGCGCGGACGTGAACGGCAAGCTGGATAAGAAAGAGAAGTTTACCGGCGAGACCGGTTGCGACACCACGCAGGCTGATGCCAGCCAGAACGCCGGAGATCACGCGAATGCCGTGACCGTTACAGTCGCAGTGCGTTGTAGTAACGAGGCCTATAATCTATCGAATGCCCTGGATACCGCCACCCAGAAATTTACCAAAGATGTTGGGGATGGATTTAAGCCAGTTGGGAAGATCAACACAAACGTATTGAAGACCACCGTGGGAAATGATGGTGTCGTCTCCCTGAAAATTCAGGCCACAGGATCGAAGGTCCCGGTCTTCACAGTTCAGCAGAAAGAAACAATAGCCAGAATGATTGCAGGGAAGACAAAAAAGCAAGCACAGTCTATACTAGAAAATCAGGGGGGAGTATCATCAATTGGTATAAATATCTCGGGTGGTGATGGGAGCCTCTTGCCCCGCAATCCTAATAGTATTACAATTGCGGTCCAGGATGTGCAATAGTCATAAATGGGGATGGCCAGGGTTGGGGACCGGTAGGAGGGCTGTTCTTGAACATGCGCAAGCTGTCAGGATTGGAGGATCTCCCAGGAGGCATGGCGAGATGCGCCAGAAGCGGCACGTCATCGCTTTGCTCGACGGGCCGTCCTACGACAGGTACATGGACCCTTTTTGGTCCCACATTCACAATGGTGTCAGCAGAGTCGCAAGCGATTCTGTTGGGAAAAGCAGGTGGTAGGTTGCTCTTCGAGATTGTTTGAGGGTAACAATCGGCACGCATAGCTCGACCCATCTACAAGGGTAGTTTGTTCGTATTATATATATCATTTATAGCATTATAAACTATTGATGAGCGCACCCCTATTTTGGAGTAGTATGCGTAATTGGGCGTTCTGTATACTTGCTCCCCAGGCCCATTTATAAAAGGTTCTGGAAAACTCGCTGATTGTATACTTGTCTCAAGTAGAGCGGCCAAAGTATGCAAAAGCCTTGCACTTTCGGGCGTATAGTGTAAAATGTGTATCATCAGCGAGAAAACGCCAAATTGAGGGATAAAGAGGGAATTATATGAGACAGGGCGATGGCGCAGAAATACTTGCTGCTAATGATCCACGCAGCTCAGAGATCGGTATTATTCATGTTGATCCCAATGATGATCGTCAATCCGTTCTGACTGCTATTTTAACTCAAGATAAAGCTGGAAAAAAACAGATAGTTGTTGACCTTCCCGATGGGGCGAATAAGGCATTCGCGCGCCCAATTGATTTTGAAGGTTTGAAGCAGATGAGGCGGGGTATTCAGGCCCAGATTGTGTTTATCACCTCTCCGGGTTCGGGGCCGACCGAATACGCGCGTCAGCGGCGTTTTCCCGTGTATTCTTCGTTTGAGAGCTACGAAGAATCGCTAAATGAGCATGAGGATTTTTCCGAGGAGCCACTACCCGAGCCGGAGCCAGAAAAGAAACGGGGCTGGTTCTTTGGGCGTAAGCCAGCAAAGGACGAGGAACCGGTTCCCCCCGCGCGAGTGGTACAGCGAGGAAGCACACAACCCTTACCACCGTCTCAGGTCGTGGCTATGGCGCAATCTCCAGTTGAGGAGGAGGCATATGAAGATGAAGAGCCGCCACTAAGAAGATCACGAGGGGCGCGGGGGTCTCAAGAACTGCGTCAGCAGCGTCGGAACACGATGGGGCCTGGAGGAGCAGCGGCGGCTGGAGCGGCAGGTTTTGCCGCCGATGAAGCGTTGAGACATCGGCCCGCGAGTCAGCCGGACCCCTATGGGACGGATGAGAATGCCGAGGATGCTGAAGAGAGCTTTGAGGATTGGGGTGATGAACTGGATGAGACCCCAATTGAGGAAGAGGGGTATCTCGGTCCCGAAGAAAACGAACACGAGGTCATCGCCCCCCCGATCGTCGAGAACAGGCCGGGACAATCCCGCGCCTCTGAAGTTGAGCAGAGGGATCCTGTGCGGACACAGCGGGTCACTCCCTCGCCTGTGGATGATGTAGCTGATCCGGGAAGCACTGTAATCAATGTTCGAGGTCGAAATGGGCGGCCAGGGCGGGATGCAGCGATAGGAGACGCAGGTGCGGCTGGTGCTTTGGCAGCCAGTGAGAGCGAGCCAAATATCATCAAAATCACCAAATCTCGACCGTTGGCAAAACCGCCTCGGGTGACGCGTGGGCGTGGCACCGTTGAATTGAACCAGCCGGTTGCACGAGGGGCGCGTCCAGTAGAAGAAGAGCGGACCATGATGCTGCCACCGGACATAGCTGAGGAGGAGGAAGAGGATCTGCAACCACGGCGAACTCCCAACAAAAACAGGTCCGCAGCGGCCATGGGAGCGGCGGGATTTGTCGCGGGGAGCGCATCAAGTCCGCGAACGTCCAACGCTGCCGGTGGAGTAGTTACACCTCCCAAACAGAAGCCAGTGCGTCCAGTAGGGCCGCCACCAGTGACCCCAAACCCCCCACCTGATAATCGTGATCGTCGAAGGTCGCGTGCACCCCTTCTCTTGCTTCTCTTGCTTCTCTTGTTGTTATTCGCGTGCGTCGCTGTAGCATATGCAATGCCAGGAAGATTTGGTTCATTGGGTCGGGTCCTTCCGGGGGCTGGATCAAACAACAGCGTCAGCATCGTGCCAGCCAACACCCATCTAAGCAAAGATTTTGTCGTGACCGCGACCAAAGATCCAGATCCCAATCCCACAGCGCGGCAGGTCTCCTCGCGGGTCTTAACGTATACCACGCCGGTGCAGACCAAGACCGCCCAGGCGAGTGGGAAGCATGTGGTTGAGGCAAAGAGGGCCAGCGGAACGATTACGTTCTTTAATACTAATACGACACCAACGTTTGTGGGAGTTACTACATTTCCTGTTGGGAATAGTATGTCAATTGTAACAGATAAAGGCGTGAGCGTTCCTGGCGGTACTCTGCCAGATCTAGGGACCGTGACGGTACAGGCTCATGCCTCTGATCCAGGCCCAAATGGGAATATCAATGCTGGAACGATCAGTGGAAATTGTTGTTCGGCTGGCATAGCCGCTAAAAACAGTGATTTTACCGGAGGGACAGAGGCCTCGAACTACAAGGTTGTCTCGCAGGCCGATATTGATGGCGCGGCAGATCCCTTGAAGAAAAGTGAGCAGGAGGCGGCTCAGAAGCAGCTTCAGGCCCAGTTAAAGCCGGGTGAGCACGCGATTGACAATGGCAAATGTACACCAAACGTGACCTCCGATCATAAGGCCGATGAAAAAGCGGATGCCGTCACCGTCTCGGTCACAGCCACCTGTACTCAGATTGTGTACAACCAGGAGGCGGCCCAGAACGTCACAGCGACCCTGCTCAAGCAGGGAGCGGCCAATGATCCAGGAGCGGGGTATCAACTGGCGGGACAGGTTGTGACCTCGCAGAAAAGCGCCAACGTAACCGACGAAAAGAACGGAACCGTCTCGCTAGTGCTAAAGGCCGAGGGGATCTGGGTTTATCAGTTTACGGATCAGACCAAGCAGGATCTGGCGCGGCAACTGGCGGGCAAGAGTAAGAGCGCGGGTTTGACCATTTTGAACAACGATAAGCGGATTGCGAAGGTCAAAGACGTTCAATTAAGTGGTGACAACTTCCCGAGTGATCCAAAGGACATTCAGTTCGCGGCCCAGGATGTCCCTGGGCTGCAACCGACAGCGACCCCACCCAATGGTAGTGGGGGAGTTGGAGGTTCGAGTGGGTCAGGGACGCCCGTTCCGGGGCAGGGGTAAGCTAAGAAAGGATTTGCGTATACATGCTGGCTCTAGAAGGCAGACAGCTCGGCAACTATGATGTCATCCGAAGGATTCGGATTGGCGGTATGGGTGCTGTCTACGAGGGGCGACAAAGGACCGCATTTGACCGACGGGTCGCGATCAAAGTGATATTGGGGAACTACGCCTCGGATCGCGATATGCGCCGTCGTTTTATGCGGGAAGCGCGAGTAGTCGCGCGGTTGCATCATCCGCATATCCTGCCCCTAATCGAGTTTGGCGATGAGCAGGGCATTCTCTATCTTGTAATGCCCTTTATTGATGGAGGGACGTTAACAAGTTACCTGCGCCACGATCTGCCCGACCTGAACGAAGTCGCGGGGATCTTCTCGCAGTTATTGGACGCCGTAGAGTATGCGCATGACGAAGGCTTGATTCATCGAGACATCAAATCATCGAACGTTTTATTAGAGATGAGGAGAAGCGGGCCGCCCTACGTCTATCTGGCCGACTTTGGGTTGGTTCGCTCATCGCAGATGCAATCAAGTCAGGCGGGAGTGCCGATCCCGCTAGATCAGGTACCGGGAACGCCGCATTACATGGCCCCGGAGCAGACCATGGGGATCGTCACGCCGCTTACCGACATCTATGCTCTGGGTGTGCTCCTGTATCAAATGTTGATAGGTGAGCTGCCCTATGACGATGAAGACGAAGTAGCAGTGATCCAGATGCACCTGCACGCCGCCATCCCCTCTGTTTGTGAGCGAGACAGCTCCATTCCCTGTGAGCTAGACGACGTAATTCGGGTCGCCATGGCGAAGCGGCCAGAGGATCGTTTCCAGAACATCGCGGAGTTTCGTGAAGCCTTTTTGTCCGCGATGCAGGGACCGGGGCAGATCTCCCCCACAATCTCCAGAGAGTTACCGACGCACAATGATCCAGTCTATATCAAAGGGGCCCGTCCAGTGACCGTGCCCTTGTATCCGACCGGACCGCTGGCCAGGCCGCCGTTTGTAGATCCCACCGCCCTGGCTTCACAGACCCCGCCGATTACCCACGCGCCAGCCAGTGCCGCCTCCCCGCTTGCCACACAGCGTCTGCGCGACACCATCTCACATCCATCGCGAACGCCATTTCAGCCAAAGAGAACAGATGTGAGAGGAGCGAAGCGACTAATCTCCTTCGTAGGACTGATGGTAGGGGTCATCGCCTTATTAAGCTCGCTCGTATTCGTCCCCCGAGCGTTAGGCATCTCACTTTTTCCAGCAGGATTTCCCTTGTTAGGAAGTGCGAACACCGCCACCATCACCGTCACCACGCGGACGCGTAACCTGGACCAGAGCTTTTTATTGACCGCCTCACCAAGCGTCAAAAAAAATGACGTACAGGGGCGGGTGATCCCAGATAGAGAACTGACCGCGCAAGTCAACGATACACGGACCGTCCCGGCCTCCGGAAAAAAAGTTATCCCTGGGGGGAAAGCCTCCGGGACCTTACTCCTACTCAACGCCAGCAATAAGCCAATCGCAGTGCCTCAGGGGACCACCTTCAGTAACGGTGGTGGCTTCCAGTATCTTACAGAGCAGAGCATTGAAGTCCCGGCAAAAGAGAAAGATCCGGGAGCGGCCAACGTCCCCATTGTCGCAACCAGCAGTGGAGCGGGGGGAAACCTCAACGTTGGGGAACTGAAAATAGCCCTTAATGGTCTGCTTGCGAGTAATCAAACCGCCTTAGCAGGTGGAAGTGACGACCAGACCATCAGTATTGTTAATCAAGCTGATATTGATGGGGTGAAAGGTACATTGCAAGAGGACCTCAAGAAAAAGGCTAGTGGGCAGATCAAAAAGGGGCTGAGTGGACGTGAAGTGTTATCGGACCAGATCGCGTATGACATCGAGGCCACCCCGGATCATCAGGACGGAGATCAGGCCAACGAAGTTCAGGTTCGGGTCAAAGTCACCGCCAGAGCCGTAGCATATGATAAAGATAACGCCACCCAACTGGCCATAGCCTTGCTGAACGCCAAAGCGAACCAGGAACTGGGAAACGCCTATGGAGCGTTACAGGGGACAAATCCAGTTGCCTCACAGCCTCAGGTAGTGCAGCGAGGCGGCAAGAATCAGTTGTATCTAAACGTCTCCGTACATGGAACCTGGAGCTATCGGCTAACGCAGGAACAAGTGACGCAGTGGCGTCAAGATCTTAAAGGCACGCAGCTTAAAGTCGCCGAGTCGTATCTTAAAAGCCAGCCGGGGGTAGCCGGAGTGCAGATTCGGTTGCCGTTTGGCAGCGATCATCTACCGGGGGCAACCGAAAGCATCGAAATTTTTCTAGCCCCCACAGCGCAGACATAATCAAAAAGAGTATATGAATGAGCCTGATGCAGCGTGCCAGCCGCAGATGAACGTGCCGTCCTACCTTAAGAGAGGGAGGACCTGCTGGCCAAAGCGTTCAAGCTCCTCCCGCATCGGACTGCACTGGATCAGAAATAGATCCAGGCCGGCCTCACCATAGGCCCGCATGCGCCGGGCAATCTGTTGGGGAGTGCCGACCAGATTGGGGCGGAGGCCGCGATTCGAGACCGAGTAATCCTTCAAGCTGAGCTCGCGTTCAAGCTGAGACATCCGTGTAAAATCTTGAAAACCGGCATAGCCAGCCGCATCCTTCACCGTCGTAATGCGGGTAAGTTCGGCCTGAGCCTCCTCCTCCGTATCCCGGCAGATCACATAGGCCGCCATCCCGTATCGCAGCGTTTTATTGTAGCGTGTCGCGCGTTCACGAAGATCCGAAATTTTCGCGCGGACCGTCGCCAGATCATCCCCATGCATAAGATACGCATCGCACTCACAGGCGATCAGATCCTTAGCCGCCGGAGACTCACCGCCCGCGTAGAGACGAGGCCATGGTTGTTGAACCGGCTTGGGAGCGAGAAACGCCTCATGCACATGGACATACCTGCCATCGACCGTTGCGCGCTCCTGTGTCCACATCTCCTTAAGCACCTGAAGAAACTCCTGAGTGCGTGCGTAGCGCTCATCATGCTGGACAAAATCCATCCCATACTGGCGAGCCTCCTCAGCCCACCAGGCCGAGACAACATTCAAAGTAAAGCGCCCATGAGAGAGTTGATCGATATTCGCCGCCATTTTCGCCACCACCGCAGGATTGCGGAAGCCGGGGCGGATCGCCGCCATAATCTCAATCGTGTTAGTTGAAGCCGCCAGAGCGGCAGCCGTCGTCCAGGCCTCAAGAACCGGCTCCGAAGGACCCTTAATATCATTGAGATTCAGTTCCGCGATCAGCGTCGTCGAGAAGCCCAGTTTCTCAGCTTTTTGGGTCACCTCCCGGCAATACTCAAACGTAGGAGGCATCTGCTCATCCTCAACATTGCGCAGCCAGCCGCCGAAGATTGGCAGCCAGAAACCCACCTCAGGACCCCGTTGTTCATTCATACATGGCACCTTTCAAAATTAGCAGGCACAGAAGTAAGGGGAGGGACTTAACATATTCTGGATCATCCGGGCGGCA
>CAXTTV010000118.1:0-15338 GCA_964247295.1 uncultured Ktedonobacteraceae bacterium
CCCCAGCACCTCAAGCAGGTACAGGACGGCCTTACCCTTATCCCAATCTAGCTTTGGCTGGATCTCAAGCACCATCTTGCCCGGCGTTACCTTCAGTTCATCCGGGTGCTCACTGAGGATGGTATCAACAATTTTTTTGACACGGGGGCGCTGTTCTTCCGAGACCAGGCGGAAATGCGCGGCAACCGAACTCTTCTTGGGCTCGACCAGTGCGCCTGGCAGATCGGCGAGATCGGCGAGCAGCCGGGTCTCAATCTCTTCGAGCAGGCTCTTAAAAGATGCGCCCTCCTCTCGTTGGACGGTTCCTTCATCTGGCCCCCAGATATCAAATCCATGGCTGCCCGCTACAATCAGGGTGTCAATTCCCATTAGTTCCTGCACAACCTTGCGATCACGTCCACTCACTACCCCTACGGGAACCCGTTCGGCCAGCCTACGGACCGCCTCGCGCATGCTCTCCGAGATCACAGCATCTTCCGGGCGATCACGGATCGGCGTTAAGGTCCCATCGTAATCTAAAAATATCACTGGTTGTTTGCCCGTAAGGCGTCGAGCCAGCGTCCCTTGCTTATCTATAGCGTGTGGGAGGTCACCAATTTTTCTCGTCATAAAGCTTACCTGCCTTTATCAATAGCCGCGAGTACCGTTCTACGTTCTCTTTTCTCTTATTGTGGCACAAATCATTATCAGGCGTCAGCACCTCATCTCTGACGAGCGCTGTCGCATGTATACTACACGCATATATACACACAACAGCTTTGATCTACGCACACTCTGTTTCAGCATAATCAATGAGTAAAACGTCAACGGTTTTTTTAAAGGCAGAAATACTAATTACCAGGGTTAATGGTCCCTATCTTATTCCCATCCCTTTCGGTAAACCAGAGTTTCCCATCCGGCCCGGCTGTAATTCCATCGGGACGACCTCCAGATGTTGGCACTGTAAATTCGGTAATCACGCCACTAGAGCTGATACGACCTATCTTATTCCCATCGTACTCCGTAAACCAGATATTGCCATCGGGTCCCTCTGTAATTTCACCAGGATCGCCTTTGGAGGGCAACACGAATTCGGTAATTGAGCCTTGAGGACTGATGCGGCCTATCTTGTTCCCATCATGCTCGGTAAACCATAGGTTCCTATCCGGTCCCGGCAAAATCACGGCGGGTCCACTACTTGAGGTCGGCACCGTAAATTCTGCGATATGCCCAAAGGGAGTCCTGACAGTTTTCCCAGAGGGAACTTGCGCAACATTCATATGTGAGAAACCACCAGAGGCAAAAATGAACCAGGTTAGACTCCCAATGAGCGATACAATCACCAGCAGTGTCAGCAGGACGATCAGCCTCTGTGTCATGCTCCATTTTCGCCGGATAGAGGTGGTGCTGGAGGCCGCTACAGAAGTAGTTGAGGAAGGCGACGGAGACTCAAAAGAGATGGGAGGCAACTCCATTGAGAAACTATTCCGGCTGGCTTGCTCCAGGGCGTAGGCAAAGGCACTTACAGAAGTGAAACGATCTTCTGGCCGTTTGGCAAGGGCCTTCATGACTACCTTTTCAATCTCAGGTGAGAGCATAGGAAGGTGTTGCTGTAAAGGTGGTGGGGGAGCCGCACTATGCTGAACCACGATTTCATTGAGGGAGCCATGAAAAGGGAATGTTCCGCAAAGCCACTCATAGACAACGATCGCCAGAGCATATTGATCAGAGGCTGGACACGGATGCCCGGACATCTGTTCAGGAGCCATATAGATAATCGTACCCACCATATCTTTGGTGCTTCGATAGAGCGAGCTCTCGGAGATCAAGGCGATGCCAAAATCGCTGAGTAAGACCTCTCCATGCTCCCCAATAAGTATATTCTCCGGCTTGATATCGCGATGCACGATTTTATGGTCATGCGCGTACTGCAAAGCCTGTGCGACCTGGTTCACATAAGCAACTACTGCCGAAATAGGCAAAACCCTCCCTCTCGGATGACGAGTACGCAGGGTACCGTAGGGAGCATAACTCATCATCAAGTAGGGGGTTCTCCCCTCAATACCAAAATCGAGAATATTCACGATATAAGGATGCTTGAGGCTCGCCAGAATACGGGCCTCTTGTAGAAATTGATCTATGTTTTCTGGTGCAACCTGTGCATGTAGTATTTTGACCGCGACAGGTGTGCCCAGGTAAATATCTTCTCCCTGGTATATCTCCGCAAACCCTCCCTCCCCCAAAAGCCGCGTGAGACGATAATTGCCCAGGCGTTCTCCGATTCGATTCATCTCAAATCGACTCCTCATTTTTCGTACATTTATAGATGATGAAAATAAAAAATCCGCCCGTTTTTGTAGACCTGCATAATTCATTACGGAACCTTCAGGGTCCCGATAATCGAGAATACCTTTATTAACGATACCACGGAGAAAAGAATGAAGCTTTACCATCCACACTTTTTAGTACAAATAGTTGTATTCGACGATCGCTTTCCGCCAGGTGGATCTCGCTAAAGGCACGTCGGTCCTTTTTTGTAAAACCTACTCTTCCTTCGTTTGTGTAATATGTTCAATTGGTCCGAACCAATACTCTGTACCTCGCATATGCGTTTTGCAATGCGCATCAGTTGAAAAGTAACTATGAAAAGCAATAATAGGAAAACCACTTATGAGTGTGAAATTCGCGGTACTACACGCATACGCAGCGCCAAGCTTGAATTGCTCCATGTCATAAATATATTTAGGGTTATATGTACTCTGATAGCAGGAGCTGGTGTTTTTATGATGTGGAGTCAGGGCGTTCATATTCTGAACCGGGCAAGGTGATACTCCATAGACGCTTGTATGATGTAAAAAAACTCCGGCGTCTACTACTATCAATGCAAGGGCCAGGACAATCGCAAATTTAAGAGATCGTGTCCAGATAAAACGTTTCCTGGGCGCCCCTGCCGTTCCCTCTTTTTTGGAAAGACGCATATTTGCCACTCCCTCTCTTATTGCTCTCATAACATCTATGTATGCGCAAATTATTAGTTCCTGTGAAAGATTTTCGTGTGTTCTCTACAGACTCAAAAAGGTACATAGTAACAATATCATGCCAAAGAAAATTTTCCTATAGAATGGACCTATACCTTAGATAACATCTACCTATATCTTAGATGTGATAAAAGAACAATTAATCTCGGGTTCTCACTCTAACCGGGCACCACAAAGAATACGGGTCCCCACCAGACTGTTTTCGTTCCATCCCACAAAATGGCCCAACGGAGCCGCAGAGAGGGTTCCCATCTTTGAGCGATTGAAATGATACTGAGTAACTTCTTGGCGGAATGCTCATTCCGAAGGAGAAGAATCGAGAGACTTTTCTCTCTCAAGATGAGTCTTACTTCTCAACGAGTGAAAAACAAGGAAGAATGGAAGAGAAGAAGGAAGGTAGTGATAAAAGTCTAAGAAACGTGCCCTTTTCTACGGTATATCCGTTCACATAGCCCATGCATATTCTAAAAGTAAGGAGTAGAATTACCTTAATTGCTGCTAACCATTCTTCCTAAAACATGAGGAAAGGTACATTTCCATTCTTTTGTATACTATGAAACGTGCATACAAAAGCAGAGTCAGTGTAAAATATGTTTCTGCTTGGAAGATTGTTCGAGAACACATACCTCTAGAAAACAAAAAAAGTTGTTGAGCGAGATTGTATGAGAATGCTTGGTTTCGGTAGAAAGAGATAGTTTTAATGACCACAAAAACCCCTTTACGTCTGGAACGTGAGCAACGTGGCTGGTCTCAGGCCCGGCTTGCCGAAATGCTGGGGACCAGCATTCTCTCCGTCAGCCGTTGGGAACGTGGAACGGTTCAGCCCTCTCCCTATTTTCAGGAAAGACTCATTAAGCTTTTTAAGAAAGATGCCAGGATGCTCGGTTTGCTGGTCAAAACCCAGAAAGCTCCCTCAGAGCACCTCAAAATTATCGACCCCCTACTCCCGTCTCAGGCCCTCTTATACACCGGCTTGATTGGACGCGAGGACCTGCTTCAATCCCTCACTACGCGATTATGCACCGATCCCTCGCCTTCCACAGTAGCACTATATGGGCTTCCCGGCGTGGGCAAAACGACTCTACTAATCGCTCTCACCGGGCTCCCCAAGATCCAGCAGCAGTTCGCTGATGGTATCCTCTGGGCTGGCCTGGGCTCCAAACCCCAGATCTTCGAGCACCTCGCCAGATGGGGAAACCTCCTACGGATACCTCAGGAGGAGCTTAAACACTTGAAGACCCAGGCCGATCTCGCCAGGGCCTTACGTATCCATATTGGCTCACGCCGCTTGCTGTTGATCCTCGATGATATCTGGCAGATGCAGGATGCTATCGCCCTTCAGATCGGAGGAGTCAATTGCACTCATTTGATCACTACTCGCTTTCCCAGCCTTGCCACCCAGTTCGGTCAACAACATACTATACACGTCTCAGAGCTAGAGGTGGCAGAGAGCCGGAAACTGCTGAGCTACTATCTTCCCTATCTGACCGAGCAGGAGCCCCAGACTATTGAACAATTGGCTCAGGAAGTAGGCATGCTACCTCTCGCCCTCACACTTATTGGCAAGCATCTCTCTCTCCACGATTATTCCAGGCAACACCGACGCTTACACACCCGGCTGGAACAGTTACGTGACCGCTCGGTTCGCTTACGCTTGAGTCAGCCTCAATCATTTGTCGAGCACCATCCCAGCATACCCGCAGAACAACCTCTCTCCTTAGAGGCGATCATTACTGTAAGTACCCAGCAACTCTCACAGGCCGCACGAGAGGCTCTGTACTATCTGGCGTTGATCCCGGCTAAGCCCAATAGCTTCACAGAGGATTTAGTCACTGCCCTGACACCCAACGCGAACGAAGCCCTTGATGAACTGGTAGATGCTGGACTGGTAGAAGCCTATGGCACTGACCGCTATACGCTACATCAAACCATCATCGATTATGCCTCAACAAGAGCTCTAGATCAGGAAAAGCAAGCATACTTCCGAATTCGCCTGATAGAGTACGCTACCTCCTGGTTGGACAAGCATACTGAAGATTATAAGCTTATTGAACATGAATACACCAATCTTTTAACCGCTCTTGCCTTCGCGGTCGACCATCCCTCTCCAGCGATGGCAATCTCTCTCGTGAACTCACTCATGTCCTTCTGGATTGTACGCGGCTGGTATCTTGAAGCTCACCAATGGCTCAAGCTGGTTTTTCCCCTCGCTCAAGGACAACAGGATCATATGGGCGAGATCGGGCTACTCCGGTGTCAGGGAGATCTCGCGAAAAGCCAGGCCAATTATGAACAGGCAAAAACCCTCTATCAACAGAGCATCGATCTGGCCTATCAGGCCCAGATCCCACAGGAAAGCATCTTCGCTCTACGAGGACTCAGTTGGATCGAAGTGCATCAGGGAAATTATGAACAATCTGAGTATTACGCCCGCCAGGGAACTGAACTGGCTCAACAGTCTAGAGGTCAGAAATACCTGGGGTATATGCTCAACAGCCTGGGGCTGGCTCTAAACTACCAGAACCGCTTTAAGGAGGCCGAACACTATTTTCAAGAAGGGCTTTCCATCGCGCAAAAATATGGGCAAAAAGAATTAACAATCAACTCTTACGTCCACCTCGGATTGTTAAAATGGCTGCAAGGCCTCTATAATGAAGCTGAAATGTATGATCTCCAGGGCTTACAAATCGCGCAAGAGATCGGCCATCAAGATCTTTTGTATATCCTGCTCAGTGGGCTGGGATCTATCTACTACCAGATTGGCGATTATCAGAAAGCCTTACAGTATTGTCAACAATCGGTCACACAGGCACGCCAGATCGGTGCCCGGTCCGGCATCGCTATCTCACTTCATAATCTGGCGGAAGTGTTCCAGAAGCTCGAAAAATGGAAACAAGCAAAGGACACATATGACGAATCCCTCACTATCGCTTATCAGATTGACCTGCGTATGTATTTCGCAGCAAACCTTTGTGGGCTGGGAGAAATCGCGCTCCAGCAAAAGCCTTATGATGAAGCCAGAACCTTTTTTGAAAAAGCAATACAAGAGGCACATACAGAAGTTCTTGAAGATAAAGCACGGGCACTCTATGGGTTAGCAAAAATGGAGGCGGCCCAGAACCATCTGGAGAAAGCTCTGGAGTATGGGCGGGAAAGCCTGAAACTGCACGAGCAGATCCAATATTATAAAACCGATGAGATTCCCAAATGGGTTGAGCACCTGGAACGCTCCTTACAAAAGCCTTGACATACTCTGATAAGAAAAGTATTTTAGAGAGCTGATAGATAAAGAAGGAGATCAATTCAATGGTCGCGAAAAACCCTTTGCGCCTGGAACGCGAACGGCGAGGCTGGTCTCAAGCCCGGTTGGCCGAAATGCTGGGCACCAGTACCCTCTCCATCAGTCGCTGGGAACGGGGAACGGTGCATCCTTCTCCCTACTTCCGAGAAAAGCTCAGCGCTCTGTTCAAGAAAGATGCCAGGGCCCTCGGCTTACTCGTCAAGATCCAGGAGGCTCCATCAGAGCAGCTCACCATCACCGATCCCCTGCTCCCATCGCAGGCCTTACCATCAGCCGGGATCATTGGACGCGAGAGGCTACTCCACTCACTCACCCGACAATTGTGTTCCGAGCCCACTACTCCGGCAATAGCGCTGCATGGGCTCCCCGGTGTGGGCAAAACCACGCTACTGATCGCGCTCACTGGGCTTCCCGAGATCCAGAAACATTTCTCCGATGGCATTCTCTGGGCCGGACTCGGTTCCCGACCCCAGATCTTCGAGCATCTTGCTCGTTGGGGAAACCTGTTGCAGATCCCTCAAGAAAAACTTAAACTTCTAAATACCCAATCCGATCTCGCTAAAGCCTTGCGCACTCAGATCGGATCTCGCCGCTTGCTCCTCATCCTCGATGATATCTGGCATGTAGAAGACGCTCTGGCACTCCAGGTGGGAGGCTCCCAGTGTGTCCATCTGATCACCACCCGCTTTCCAAACATTGCCAGTGGGATCGGTCTGCAACATACGATCCAGATTTCAGAGCTGGAGGCAGCAGAGAGCCGAAAGATACTAAGCTACTATCTTCCTCATCTGGCCGAGCAGGAGCCTGAGGTCATCGAACAACTGGCTCAAGATGCGGGGATGCTACCCCTCATGCTCAACCTTGTTGGCAAACACCTCTCCCCTTATGATTACTCAAAACAGAAACGCCGCCTACATACTACCCTAGAAGGATTGCACAATCGCTCCGTGCGGGTACGCTTGAGCCAACCTCAATCTTTGATAGATCACCATCCAAGCATTCCACCGGAGCAGCCTCTTTCATTAGAAGCCATCATTACCGTGAGCGCCCAGCAGCTCTCAAGATCTGCGCAACGGGCCCTGAGCTATCTCTCACTAATCCCTCCTAAACCCAACAGCTTCGCGGAGGAAATGGTGACCACCCTGATCCCGGAAGCGAGCGAGGCCCTCGATGAACTGGTGGATGCTGGCCTGGTCGAAAGCTATGGCCTCGAACGCTATACTATGCACCAGTCCATCGCCGACTTTGCCTTTACCCTAACTCTAGAAGAAGGCAACCAGGAACAATTAAGAAGCCAGCTCCTCACCCATGCGGCCTCCTGGTTAAAGCAACACACCAAAGACTATGAACAAGTTGAGCGCGAATATACCAATCTGCTGATGGCTCTTACCTTCGCAATCGAACGACACGATACGAAAATCTCTACCTCTCTGGCAAGCTCATTACAGTCGTTCTGGTTGGCACGCTGCTGGTATCTTGACGCTCACACGTTGCTCCAACAAATCCTTCCGCTCAGTCAACAACAAAAGGATCTCCAAGGAGAGATCCATATTCTCCAATATTTAGGGGACATCACGAGCCAACAATCGCATCATGAGCAAGCTACAACGTACTACCTGCAATCAATTGAACTCGCTCGACAGGCTGAGATCCCTGGAGAAAGTATCCCGGCGTTCCGAGGGCTTAGTCTGATCGAAATCTATCGTGGAAACCATACGACAGCAGAAGAATACGCCCGCTCAGGGATGGCACTCGCTCAACAGCAAAAGGATCGCAAGCAATCAGGTGATTTGCTCAACAGTCTGGCGATCTCTCTGAAATATCAGAACCGCTTTGAAGAGGCTGAACCCTATTTTCAAGAAGCGCTCTCCCTCGCTAAACAAAATAAACAAGAAGAACTCGCCACGCGCATTCTCAATAATCTTGGGGGAATGAAATGGATGCAAGGCCTCTATCAGGAGGCCGAAGATTACTACAGGCAGGGGTTAAAAATCGCCCAGGGGATCGGCCACCAGGAGGTAACGCAGCGCCTACTCAACGGCCTGGGGAATGTCTTTGAGGGGCGGGGCGACTATAAACAGGCTTCAATGTATTATGAGCAATCCTTAACGGAGGCACGCAAGATCGGCTCTCAGTCCAACATCTGTTTTGCTCTCTATAATCTCGCGGCAACATTACAGCAACTTGGACAACTAGATCAGGCGGAAGCCTCTTTCCGAGAGTCGCTCGCGATTGCCTACGAGATCGATATGCGCTGGTACCTTCCGGGAACTCTCACCGGGCTGGGCGAGATCGCCTTCGCAAGAAAGCACTACGCTCAGGCCGAAGACTTTTTCCATGAGTCACTCAAGGTTACTCGTGAGCATGAGCTTGAAGACAAAATGATCACACTCTATGGGCTTGCCCGAAATGAGGCCGCGCAAGATCATCTGGAAAAGGCGTTAGAGTATGGACGGGAAAGCGTAAAAATACATGCACAGATCGCACGCCACAAGACTGACGACATCCCCAAATGGGTAGAGCAGCTTGAATGCTCAGCGAAAAACTCCTGACACCACTGAAGCCCTCGAAAGGGTTTCACACACATTCTGCTTATGCTACACCTCAAATACTATCGTTGCTCCCCAAGATCTACTAGCGCTCAACCATCTCAAATAAAAAGATATAATGATGTGGAAGAAATGAAAGAAGGAGCAACGAAATGGATACACAAATACAAGGGAAGAAAAAACAGCTTGAAATTCGAGATGCTTTGGAGGATGAGCGCGAGGCCGTTCAAGAGGTAACCCTGGCGGCCTACCAGGAATATACGACTGCGATATCCGAGCCATTCTGGGAAGGGTATAGACAACATATTATAGCTACGCTGAAGGAAAAAGGACCGATAGAACATATCGTCGCGGTCGACAATCAAAGCATTGTGGGCAGTGTCCTGCTCTACGCATCTGCCGGCGATGCATATACGGGTGTGGCGATCGATGCCTCAGCACCGGAGGTACGTCTGCTTGCCGTATTGCCGAGTGCGCGTGGGCAGGGCATTGGAAAAGCTTTGATGGATGAGTGTCTACGGCGCGCCCACCACATGGGTGCGACAACTATTGGGTTACACACCATGGATATGATGCACACAGCAATGGATATGTATGAGCGCATGGGCTTTGTGCATACGCCAGCTCTGGATTTTCATCCCGCAGAAGGGATAGTCGTCAAGGGATATAGCCGACCTCTCGATAGCTCTAGATAAACGCTCCTCAATAAGAGAACCAACCTCTGACCCGGCAACCCTATGGTTCGACCACCACCCAGCAATCCCACTTGGCAGGGTAAGGACATCAATCTCAATAACCGCTCGATTCTGCCGAGTACAAAGAGTGGGAGGCTTCGCGATAAAGCACATTCATGGACGATGAATCAGCACAGACTTAACTTACGGATGAAAAACAAGTATGCGAAGGCATAAAAAATGGGAAACAGACGTAAGCATCTAACACCGTTCTACTGGTTCATTGGCGCAGCCGTCATTGCCTGTATTATTATTTTTCCGATGATTTCTTTGATCTCCGCTGTCCTCCCAACAAACCCTCGGCTTGCCGACTTGCTTTCACAAGTATTTGCTATGTCAATAGGCATGCTCATTGGCGTAAGCAGCCTCTTTGTTCCCTGGCACCGTAGCCCCTCCTGGCGAGGCACTCTTCAATCCTCGCGCCTGTCCTGGCAGCGTGGGCCACTCCTCCTCTGCTGCGCTTTTTTTTGCTATATAGTATCAATTGCCATCGACAGCTATTCCAAAACATATCGAATATATGCCTATCCTTCATTATCTGACATTCCTAATCTTTGTATTTATATATTTCTACTTTTCACTATTTTTACGCTGCCAACATACAGAGTCTCAAGCAACACGTATTCACGTATTACGCTCGATAGCTTGCTTATTATGACAGCGGTGCTTACCTTTAGCTGGTATTTTCTTCTTGGACCGGTACTACTTCAAAGGCAAGGCACACTGCTTGCCAAAGCAACGGACATCGTGTATGAATTTTTTGACCTTGTTCTCTTTTTCTCTTTGCTCCTACTTTCTTCGCGAGCAAGCGATCGCCGCTTACGCCCTACCAAATATCTTCTTTTGTTTGGATTACTTTGCCTTGTGAGCGCCGATTCCCTGAACTTGTATGCTCGATGGCAACCAGGACACCAGTTCGGTTTATACGTCATGATGTTAGTATCGATCGCTATGGCGCTTTTGATTATCTGTACCTACTTTATGAGTTTCGCGAATGTCCTTATAAAATCTCAGAGTACGACACTCCCGACCGACAGTAAGTCTGATCAGATGCCAGCCATCTGGCTCTCACTTCTGCCGTATCTGCTTGTGCCAGCGGTGGGCTCACTTGTACTCTACGCATGGCACATAAATAAGCAAGGGTCGGTCGAAAACGGAACATACGTTGGAGGAGCCATGCTTCTCGGCCAGATTCTCCTGAGACAGGTCTTTACGATACGAGAGATACGAGGGTACGCCAGACAGCTCTTTCAGGCGAATGCACGCTTGGAATCTTTAGCGGTGACTGATCCCCTTACAGAGATCCCAAACCACCGTGCTCTGGTCTCTATCCTTGATAAAGAGTTGCAGGCAACAGACCAGGGTGGACAGATCTGCTCTCTCCTCTTCCTGGATATCGATCACTTCAAGGCTCTTAACGATGGGTATGGGCATGGAGCAGGAGATACGATCTTGTACGAGTTTGCCCAGAGCATTCGTCAGGTCATTCGCGAGCGGGATGCCGTGGGCAGATGGGGAGGCGAGGAGTTTGTGGTGATTTTATCGGAAACAGATCAGGTGGAAGCTCGGCATGTCGCGGAACGTATCCGGACGACTATCGGCTCTCGACCCTTTACGGTTGGTGGCGGGATTCATCTAACTTGCTCGATAGGTGTGGCCAGTTATCCAACACATGCCCATAACCGCGAACTGCTGGTGAGTGCTGCCGATTATGCGATGTATGCGGCAAAAAGTCTAGGGCGCAACCAGGTGCGGTCGACAGATGATGAGGCGGTCACCACATTGCAAGCGACAGGGGAGGCAAATGGCGGCAGAGATGAACTGGCAGTATTGGGAGTAGTGAAAGCGCTGGCCGCTCTGGTCGAGGTTCGCGATGCCTTAACTGACGATCACTCTCAGCAGGTCGCTGATCTTTTGCAAAAGCTTGGACAGGATCTTGGCCTGACCTCTGCCGAAGCTAACATGATTGCTCTGGCGGGCCGACTGCACGATATTGGCAAGATCGCTGTACCAGATGCCATTTTAAGAAAATCAGATGATCTCACCGACGAGGAGTGGGTCCTTATGAAAACGCACCCGATTGTAGGAGCGGAAGTCATCAGCAACATCCCTTCGTTGCGCCCAATAGTCCCGATCATTCGCGCGCATCACGAGCGATGGGATGGACAGGGATATCCCGATGGGCTCTCAGGCGAGGGTATCCCCTTTGGCGCGCGCCTCATCAGCGTCGTTGATGCCTACACCGCAATGACCGTTGACCGTCCCTACAAGAAAGCGCGATCTCCACAGGTGGCGCTAGAGGAGCTTCGGCGGGGCGCGGGAACGCAATTTGACGCCCACGTCGTCGAAGCCCTGATCAAGCTTATACAGAAAGAGGAACATCAGCAACACCCAGAAATGATAAGCGTCGCCTAGTAGGACGCTGACCAGGTGGGAGAAGGCCGTCCTGTCTAATTATAGGAACCTGTGTTGGCGCACGTACTGCTGGTAGATTTGTAGATCGCGCCCCAATCATCCGGCGGAACAAGTTGCTGGGCGTTATCTACCACACCAACGACGCAGGACTTTTGGAGATATGTGTATGCACTCTGATATCGAGGTATCCAGGCAACATCGTTGACCATAGATTGCTCGGCTGTGTTATATTGCTTGGTACGCGCCCCGGCATCCTGGTTTTCGTCAGCCTGCTCCATAAGCTGTTGCATCCGCTGCTGTTCCGTAGCAGCCGATGTGTAATTCTGACCATAATTTCCCCAGTTGTTTGATGAGCCTTTTCCAAAAAGTCCTGTAAGCCAGTCCTGAGGATCGGGATAGTCGCCAATCCAGTCGTTGCTCCAGAGTTGCAGCCCTTTGGGATTGTTTACTGTAGCGACGGCATCATCATTTAATTTGTTCACTTCTTCATCACGAACTTTGACGGTGATCCCCAACGCCTTTTGCCACATCTGCTGAACCGCCGCGAATTCACTGCGAGCAGTGGAATCTCCTTTGGTTGCTACCGATAGAGTAATGCCTGGGAAGGTCGCACGTGTATACCCCGCTTCCTTCATGCCTTGCTCGAAAAGTTGTTGCGCCTTCTGGATGTTCCCTTTTGTCTCTTTCTCATTCCCTGGACCCACCAGTTCGGGATTGTAGCCCGACATCCCCTGTGGGACGATATGATTGGTCGCAATCGCGGTGTCTTTGTAGATGTTATGGGAGATGCTATCTTTGTCGATCGCTAATGCGAAGGCTTGACGGATCTTAATGTTGTCAAATGGCTTGATGAGATAGTTCATGATGTAGAAGTGTTCCCAGAGCTGCGGCACCTGATGATACTGATGATCTGGCAGCTTTTGGGCCATCTTTACAATTGTGGAAGGAACCGTGGATACGTCCACCTGATTGGCCTGATAAGCTTTATAGGTTGTGTCCTCTTCTTTATAGAAGGGCATGACAATTTTCCGCAACTGCGGCTTTTTGCCATAATAATGCTCGTTGGGGACAAATCGAATATCCACACCCGGTTGATAACGCGAGACCTTCCAGGGGCCAGCTCCACCAATCCCTTCATTTAGATGCCTGGAGAAATCAGTGCCATACTTATCTATCATGCTCTTCTCTACAATGTACGACGAGGGATAGGTCAGTGCCTGAAGGAAGTAAACAGATTTCTTGCTGGTCTTAATGATAATCGTTTGCCGATCAGGAGTAAGCAGGCTATCATTGATAATAGTTTTAAGGGCTCCACTGTTAAGCTTATCCGAATCTTTAATTAGGCCAAGATAGACAGGAGCGATCCCAGATTTTGTGGCGGGCTGCAAAGCTCGATCTATGCTATAGGCAACATCCATTGAGGTCAACGGGGTACCATCACTAAATCGCAGATTATCTTTAAGCTTAAATGTCCAGGTTGTACCATCAGCAGCAAGGGTATGGGAGGCCGCGAGCTGATCTCGCACCTGAAGCTTGTCATCAAGCTGCACCAGACCGGTGAAGATCATGTTGATGATTTGAACGGAAGCGACATCGGTAGCGAGCGCGGGATCAAAGGTTTTAATGTCCGCCTGCCCCTCAATGGGAGAAATAAAGATTTGCTTGTCCGAGGAAGCTTGTTGCACCGCTGTCTTTGAGGTCGATAAACTTCCATTGCTACAGCTCATAAGCAGTAAAGCGGAAAAACAAAGAAAAGTTGAAAGCAAAAGTTGAAGATGGTTCTTGTGCAATGTCATCACAAGTTCTCCTTACGTAATCAGCAATCCGAAGTTGTGGCAACGTAGTAAATCACATAGAACGTCGAGGGAGTAGCGCTATTCGCGTTTCTGGTTGGACAGAAAAGAGCGGTTTAAAATAATCTAAGAGAAACAGGCATCTTCTAAAATAAAAACCTTTTTATATACATATGAAATGTATATAGTGTACGTACTGCCTCAGTATACTAGCGTCTCCCCTTCTCGTCAACAAATACCTGAATCATTTCAATCTAATCCCGCGCCACGCCCGTTCATCCACCAGAACTCGCAACATTCTCCCAATCTCCCCTTCCCTGTAACGATGAAAAAATATACATCCTTTTGATATTTCCGCTTTTCTACCTTATCGGAGTATATATCATATAGAAACTAGTACACACTGTAAAAGAGGGAAAGATGAAGATAATAAAGGACAAGTATAGACACACATTTCCACCTCGTGATCCAAATCACGATTACTCAAGGCCCAGCTTTTACTTTGTAACGATTTGCACCTATCAGAAACCGGGCACAACGTATCACCCTTCCTATCTTGCTCCTCGAAGAGATAGAGAGCTTGGCCAATCATTGATTACAGACGCTTGGGATGCTCTCCCTCGATATCAATACCATCACAATCTTATCGTCGATGAATGCGTCATTATGCCTAATCACGTCCATTTTCTGATTGAGCTCATACAGACAGAAAAGAGAGGCATACAAGCGGATGAGGATGATCCTTGAGCAAGGTGGTCACCCGGTCAATGAAGACGCGTTAAAAGAACGAGGCGAGCGAGGGTGAGGCCCAAACGGTCGGCGGATCTACCGCTCCCCATTCATGGTGGAGCATGACCCCACCGTTTCGTCTTTGGAGCCAGCGGCGTGGGGAACCACCCTTCGGCGGATAAACCGCTGCACTACGAATTTCCCACCATGGCCAGGTGGCGGCAAGGTGGGATTGACCCGAATGGTCGGCGGATAAACCGCCGCGCTACTATTCCATTTCCCGACAGAGATACCTGCTTATCTTACAGGGCCAGCGTCGCTACCAACAGATCCATGGCGGAACAGTGGGAGGCCGCATTCACCTTATCCACCGGGCCAGCCCAGTGAACTCCAAACTGGCTATCACCATTATGAGCCCGTTCGACCACAGAGTCTGTATTTTTTAGGATAAACTGCTTGTAGCTTTCTTTATGATCGGCCTCATAGAGATAAACCAGATTCCGAATAAAGATGCCCTTAAACTGCGGCCCATCTTCGCCACAATCTCCTGACTCACACGGCTCTTGTAGGATTCCCTGTGGGTCCACAAGCAAGGCGAGCGTTGCGTCAGCAATCTCTTCGGCCCGTTGCAATAAAGAGGCGTCGTTTTTGATTTTATAAAGATCTACGAGACCACCCAGAATCACCCCCTGATTATAGGTCCAGGTCGGGCCTCCATTATTATGGCAGGAAGCGTCCAGGCCATCGTTAATCAGGTTCTGAGAATTAATCATCCCACTGTGCCAGAACCAGTTCCACAC
>CAXTTV010000119.1:0-11640 GCA_964247295.1 uncultured Ktedonobacteraceae bacterium
TCCCCCCACAGCGGGCCCACACGTGGCCCGATCTACCCCCTTCGACTCTCTTTCTCTGCCTGGACATCTCTTTCTCATCAGCTTACCAGCGACACACAAATGGTAATGCCACTATCCCAATGACATCCCTTGACAGGAAATCGGCAGAATGGCAAAATAAGAAAGCCAAAATGTGGAGGTGTAGGGGCCCTGGTGGGCCTCACCGTCTTCAAAACGGCTGGGGGGTCGCTCGGCGCGGTCCCCGGTGGGTTCGACTCCCATACACCTCTGCCCCTTCCCTTCCCAATTCTGTGTGAGTAAAAGGATATCCCTGATATGCCTGCGAATATTATCGAGATTGAAGAGCGGCTCTGGAATATGGCCGATGAGTTGCGCGCGAATACGCATCTCCGCGCTCATGAGTATTCTGAACCGGTGCTTGGCCTGATTTTTTTGAAGTTCGCCTACGAAACATTTAAGAAGGCCGATCCTGAGGTCCGACGCAATTTTACGCCCAGCTCCCGATTGCCCGATCCCGATCCCGATATGTATAAGGCGCTTGGCGCTCTCTTTCTCCCTAAAGAGGCTCGCTACGATGCGTTGATGAATCTGCCCGAGGATCAAGATATTGTTGAGGCTGTGAAGCTGGCGATGGAGCTGATTGAGAAGGAGCATCCTGAGAATCTAGCTGGGACCCTACCAAAAGATAGCTATGCGCGCCTGGATAAGGCGACGCTGCGCAATCTGCTCCGGGGCTTTGATGATATCGATCTGAGTATGGAGAATGAGGAGGATACCTTTGGGCGCGTCTATGAATATTTTCTGAGCAGATTCGCGTTAAGCGAGGGCCAGCACGGCGGGGAATTCTTTACGCCCGAGTCGCTGGTCCGGTTGATTGTTGAGGTGATCGAGCCTTTTCGTGGGCTGATCCTCGATCCTGCCTGTGGATCGGGCGGGATGTTTGTGCAGAGCGCTAGCTTTGTGCGCAACCACCGCCTCGATCCCAGTCGCGCTGTGAGTATTTACGGTCAGGAGAAGACGCTATCGACGGTCCGCCTCTGTAAGATGAATCTGGCTGTCCATGGCCTTTCGGGGATTATTAAGAACGCGAACAGTTATTATGATGATGAGTACTCTGATCTCGCGGGCAAGTTCGATTATGTGATGGCAAATCCTCCTTTTAATGTCAATAAGATCGATAAGGAGCGTTTGACTAAGACGCGCTTCCCCCTGGGTATTCCACGCGTCGATAATGGCAACTACCTCTGGATTAATCTTTTCTACCGGGCGTTGAAAGAGACGGGACGCGCGGGCTTTGTGATGCCCAACTCTGCCAGCGATGCTCGCGCCTCTGAGCAGGAGGTTCGCCAGAAGCTGATTGAGACCGGCGCGGTGGATGTGATGATCGCTATCGGCCCCCAGTTTTTCTATACGGTGACGCTACCCTGTACGCTCTGGTTCCTGGATAAGGGCAAGAGCCAGGGCGAGCATCGGGAGCATGTGCTTTTTATCGACGCCCGCCATATCGGTCACCAGATCGATCGTGCCCACCGCACCTTTACCGCTGAAGATATCGAATACCTTGCCAACATTGTCCGGCTCTATCGTGGTAAAGCTCCTGAGTTTCTGCGTGGTAGCGAACGTCGGCTGGAAGAAAGCTTTCCCGGCCTGGCCTACGCCGATGTCGCTGGTCTCTGCAAAGTCGCCCATATGGACGAGATCAAAGCCCAGGGCTGGAGCCTCAACCCCGGTCGCTATGTGGGGATCACCGAGCGCGCCGAGATCGACTTTGACTTCAAAGAAAAGTTTGGGGAACTGAATGAAGAATTGGAAAGGCTCAACATCGAAGCACACGGACTTGAGGAGCAGATCTCTCTGAATGCAGCAAAGTTGCTAGACGGGATGGGAGATTAAAGTGGCGAAACAAGAGAAGGTTTTATTAGATATATGTGAGTTTATTGTCGATTGTGAACATAAAACGGCATCTATCCAATCAACAGGTTATCCTTCTATTCGCACCCCTAATATAGGAAAAGGGAGACTCATATTAGACAATGTTAACCGTGTTTCAGAAGAAACCTATAAAATCTGGACACAAAGGGCTGAACCCCAACAAGGTGATCTAATCTTAGCCAGAGAAGCGCCTGTTGGCAATGTCGCTATTATTCCAAAGAACTTAAAAGTTTGTTTAGGACAAAGAACCGTACTTATTCGGCCTAACAGAAACGTTATTGATCCTAATTACTTAGTATATTTGCTACTCGGACCCGATATGCAATCAAGAATCCATTCATTATCAAATGGTGCCACTGTACATCATCTTAACATGATGGAAATTAGAAAACTAAACTTGCCAGATCTTCCCCCTCTCCCTATCCAGAGAAAAATTGCCGATATCCTCTCCGCCTACGATGACCTGATCGAGAACAACACGCGCCGCATCACCATAGTAGAAGAGATGGCGCGTACACTCTATCAAGAATGGTTCGTAAAGTTTCGCTTCCCAGGCCATGAGCACGCAAAGATGGTAGACTCGGAGATGGGGATGATACCAGAGGGGTGGAAGGTAGTAAATCTAGAAGACGTTGCAGGAATCAATCTTTTTAGTCTACCAAACAATAGCGAGATTGAAGAGATTCGTTATGTTGATATTACTTCTGTTTCGACAGGACAAATCAATAAAACTGAACTTATACCCTTTCATCTCGCCCCTGGTAGGGCACGACGGATTGTAAAACATGGCGATATTATTTGGTCAACGGTTAGACCTAATCGTAAATCATATAGTATGATACTCAATCCCCCAGAAAATCTAATAGTATCTAGTGGTTTTGCTGTAATAGCAGCTCAAAATATTCCATATACTTATATATATTCGTCTATAACAACCAACATCTTCACAGATTATTTGACTAGTCGTGCTACTGGATCGGCTTATCCTGCGGTAAATAAAAGAGATTTTCAAGAAGCACCTTTGTTATTACCTTCCCAAAGCTTACTTAATAGATTTCATGTACATATTGAGAGTTCTTTTATACAGAGACAAATACTGCATAAAGAAAATGACAACCTTCGGCGTACACGCGACCTGCTGCTCCCCAAGCTGATTTCAGGCGAGATTGATGTCTCATCATGGGTAGATACAGAAGAACAGGAATCGGAAGAAATCGTAGATCAAACGATGGGCAAGGTGCCTGAGGCAGAGCCAGCCCCCCCGATCGACGTGGCGGCGATGCAACAGCAGATGCTCTGGGATTAAGGCCAGCGGCTTCAGGAAATTTCCGGATGGTGGAGTGAAAAGGGCCCGTTCACGCGGCGTAGGACGGCCCGTCGAGCGACGCGAAGACGTGCCGCTTCTGGTTCAGAGAAGGGAAGTCGAAAGGGGTAGGTCGGGTCACGTGTGGACCTGTGGTCAAGGGGAGCAATCCCGTTATAATCACCACATCTGTGGCCGGCTCTCCCGAGCCTGGGGATCGTTTGGCCTGGGGGGAGGCAGGTAGTGCATTCCGTCTCCACGGATCCACACGTGACCCGCTCTACCGGCGATGGCAAGGTGGGAATGGCTCGTTCCTTTCTTTCTCCCCATTGGAGAGATGTTGCTACATTGCGTTTTCTAGAGTATAGTCGTAAAAGTATTCTATAGATGTGCGAGCAGATTAAAGAGAGGACGCAAACCCCATGCCCACCATCCGTATCCGCGTACTACTCTTTTTGAGTTCCTATTTTCCTCTCTTTTTTATTGTCGCGGTGCTTTTCTATACAAAGAACCTGATCGTGAGTGCAGTTTGCGCGGCTCTTTGCCTGATTGGCCCTCTGGAACTCTGGCGCTACCTGCGCTATTGTCAAAAAAAGCACCAGCGCAAACCCGCCCGTCTGCGCGATTATAAGCGTCGCGATAGCGAGGTGATGAGCTATATCGCCAGCTATGTGGTGCCGCTCGCAACGCTCTCTCTCGATCTGTTCTCACAACTGTTTATCCTCATTACTTTTCTCCTGGTACTGCTGATACTTTACGTAAATTCTAATATGATCTATATTAATCCTTTATTGAATGTTGTCGGTTTTCATTTGTATGAGATCGAATACGAGGGTGGGGACCGCAGCCGCTATTATCTTGCACGCCGACGCCTGATCCGCGACGAGACTATTTATTATGTACATGTCAGCGACGAGATCTGGCTGGAAACCAAATAACATACATATATGCGCCATGCCCGTTATCGCTTATGAAGAAAGGAATCTGGCTATGACAACACTGGAGAATGAACCAGAGCACCAACCCACTGACCTTAAACCAGAGGCAAAAGCCGCTCAGGAAACCCTGGAGCAGATTCTGAACCTGGATCTGGAAAAATGCGATCTGAGTGTCAGCCTGGCGGCGAAAACTGCAAATGATTCCCAGCCCCGGCTTCGTAGAGTCGATATGACAGAGAAGGCTGCGACAAGCTTTCGCGATGGGCTTAATCAAGCCCTGGTGCCGGTTCGTAAAGCCCTGAAAGAGAAGGATCTACGGATGCTTCCCTTCGATCCTTCACAGGCCCTCGACGAGCAGACCGTTGAATATTTGCAGATCTCCAGTTATGAGTCTTTACAACCACAGATAGAGCACCTCAAGCACAGCCTGGATGCGGAAGATCTGCGCGGCTATGAGCATCCCTTTGTCGATGATCTGCGCTTCTATAGCGTGATTGTCAGACCCCAGGACCCCCAATTCTCGGAGCCCATCTATTGCTACCGCTGGTATAGCCACACCTTTATGCTGAAAGATGCCCCTCAGTATGCACTACGCTTCGGTTTTGGCGGCCAGCCTGGTACATATGATGTAATCGAGGAGCCGGTTTTTCTTTTTGATCGCCATGTTGACTGTATCAGTTATAAAGGGCAGATGTTTATTCTGCAAAAATACTACTTTTATACCATCTTTGATCTTGAGGAGGAGTTGAAGAAGATTGCTGAGAAAGCCCTGGACGATCTGGAGGCTATGGATTTTATCTCTAACTTTAACCAATTCCGATCTGATTGTTTAAGGAACAAAAACAAATATCGCATCCTTAGCAAGGTTTACCTCAAGCCCTATTTCCATGACCTGGACCTGGATATGCTAGAACCAGTAATTAATGATTATGGGCGACCTATCCGGATAGAGTGGATTGGAAACAAGCCTGATCTTAAACGCAAGATGCTCTATAGCTCAAATCAGCCCTGGGAGATCCTCCATATTCTCGATGATCAATTCTATACCTCGCCTATGACTGATATTGACTATCAGGCCAGAGGCGGGAAAAATCCTCTCGGGAAACGCTCGAAGAATGTCAAACCGCTCTCCAGCCGCAGACATAAATAATCATAGCCCGGCAACGGAAAGGATAGATCCGCTATGGCCTCGTCACGTTATCAGTCCGCGAATGAGGAAGTACAACGCCGTTTAATCTCTCAATTTGACCGGCTCGGATACACCATTATTGATGCCGCGAATGAGCGTGAGGGAGACTACACAGCAACGGGACGCGAGGGCGATACACACGTTGTGCTGGAAAGCCGTTTGTCTACACAGTTAGAAGCTTTAAATACCCACCTCGCGCCCGATATACGTGTACCGGCGATGAAGCAGGCCATTGAGCAGCTCACCGCGAACCGTTCACAGCAAGGAGCTGCCCTGGCAAATCGTGATATCTATCTGCTCCTGAAAGATGGGATAACAACCGAGGTCAGGCCAGCGGGAAGAGAAGGAAAAGAGGCCGTCACGGTCAAAGTCATCAACTGGGGCTGTCCAGAGGAAAATGATTTCCTTCTGGTCAGAAACTTCTGGATCAATGGCTCCGAGGGGCGCGCCTGCCTGGATTTCGTGGGTTTTATCAATGGACTTCCCCTGTTGCTCCCGCTTGTTCGCGCCGCTGGCGTACAGCGCGATCCCCTCCATTCCCTTTACGAGCACCAGAGAAGCGACTATCAGAGACGTTTCCCGCAACTCTTCTGGTACAATGCCCTTATCTTACTCTCCGACGGTTCCTCTAGCAAATTTGGGAGCCTGACATCCTCCTGGGAACGTTTTACCACCTGGAAACGCATCGCAAGCGAGACTGAACCCGTCAATACTTCGCTAGAGACAATGCTTCTCGGGATGTGTGATCAAACCCGCTTGCTCGATATCATTGAAAACTTCACAGCATTCTCTACAAAACACGGTGTAGAGAAGATTATTGCCCACAATCACCAGTACCTCGGTGTCAACGCCGCTTTCGCTCGTCTGGAAAACCACAAAGTGCATAAGGACAAGATCGGCGTATTCTGGCATACCCAGGGCGCTGGCAAAAGCTATTCGATGATTTTCTTAGAGCAGAAAGTTCAGCGGAAACTCAAAGGCAACTGGAAATTTGTCATTATCACCGATCGCAAAGATCTGGATAAACAGATCTATGAAAACTTTGTCTACACAAAAACGGAGAATGAAGCCGGCGGCCTGGCACGCGTGCGAAAAGTTAAAGATCTTAAACAGCAGCTACGGACCAACCAGCGCTTGCTCTTTACCCTGGTCCAGAAATATCAGACGGATGGACCCAATCAGAAATATGAGCAGGTCTCAGATGATGATGAGATTATTGTGATTATTGACGAGGCTCATCGCTCCCAGTACGCGGAGCTGGCCGGGAATATGCGCAGAGCACTTCCCAACGCCTCGTTCATTGGCTTTACTGGTACTCCACTCATTGGAGATGAGATTCATCGTACCGAGAACGAGTTTGGACCATACATCAGTAAATATGGATTTCTCCAGGCGGTTCAAGATGGCGTGACCGTTGACCTCTCCTATGATAATCATACTCCCGAGCTGGTGCTTCAGTTCCCTGAGATCGCCCGCGAACTAAACGATGTAGCAGGCAGGTCCGACTTAAGCGATCGACAGAAAAGCAAGTTAAAAGCCCAGGTGCTCAGAGCAGACACCCTGATGAAAAGTGGGCACCGCCTGGATTTTGTCGCGAAGGATATCGTCCAACACTTTATGGGGCGCGGCTATATGGGTAAGGGCATGGTTGTCTGCGTCGATAAACAAACAACGGTCCGCCTCTATAATCGCGTGCGAACAGAATGGCAGATCTACCGCGAAAGGCTAGAACGGCGTCTCGCGGTAGAAGAGAATCCCGAAGAACAGGCTCGCATCCAACAGTCCATTACGTATATGCGCCAGACGGAGATGGCTGTGGTATTCTCTGAAGCGGATCAACAGAATGAGAAGAGAAGGCTTGCAGAGTTTAATAAGGCTCATCCGCAGGAACAGATCGACTTTCAGCCCCACTATGACCACTTGAAAAGCAATAACAAATTAGATGAAGATTTCAAAAACGAGCACCATCCTTTTCGCCTGGTCTTTGTCTGCAATATGTGGATGACCGGCTTCGACGTACCCTGTCTCTCTACCCTTTACCTGGATCATCCGATGGAGATGCACACGCTGATGCAGGCCCTCGCCCGCCCGAACCGCGTAAATGGACCCGAGAAAACTGTGGGCCAGATCGTCGACTACGCCGGGATCTATGAGGAGCTACTGGACGCCCTCGCCGTCTACGGTCAATCAGAAGAGAATCCGACGATCCAATCTGAAGTACCGCTCACCGACAAAAGCGAATTTATTGAAAATCTGGAGCAGGCCCTGAGGAATCTTACCCAATTCTGTCAGCAGCAAGACATTGATCTGACCGGGTGCCTCAGCAGCTTAGAGCAGGCCCAGGACCCATCGGCACGGAAAGCCATCTTTGAAGAAACCGCCAACCTCCTGGTTCAGAATGAAGATATCAAATTAAATTTTCTCACACTCGAAGGGCTTGTCCATCGGCTATATGGGGCCATTCTGCCAGACAAAAATGCCGGTCAATTCAAAGATCGGGTCTACTTTTATCGTGAGGTACAAAAGGTCATCTTCGCCGCGATGAACGCTGACGGAATCTACGAAATATTCGCGCAAGCCAGCTCGATTGTCTCCGAATCCCTTATGGTCAGGGAACGGGAATTGCGCTGGGGATCTCCCGATGACGAAGCTCCGCTCGGCCAGTTCAAATTAAGCGAACTTAATCTGGACGAATTCACCACGAGTTTGCGACCAGAGACGACCTATCTTGAGATCGAGCGTCTGGTCAACCTGCTCAAAAAGAAACTGCAAAGCATGATCCATGTTAATCCCAGACGCGTCGACTATCTTGAACGGTTGCAAGAGCTCATCTATAAATACAATGAAGGAAGCGCCAATATCGCCGATTATCCCGCTGAAGTTATCGCATTCACCCGCGAGCTGAGCGAAGAAGAACAGAGATCGGGTCGTGAGGGACTGGACGAAGAAGAGCTGGCAATCGCCGATCTACTGGCCGCTGACATACAGTTAAGTGAAAAAGATTGGCATATGGTGAAAAGCATCACACATACCTTGTTTGAAAAAATCAAAGCCAGCGGCGACCTTGTTCATAGCTGGTACACCAAGTTAGAAACAAATGGGAGCATCAAATCAATCATCAAACAAGTCTTATCTCAATTGCCTGATTGTTACGATAAAAGTTACAATAAAAAATGTGAAGAAACATATCAATATATCCGTGTTGCATACGCCAATGCCGGCGATACCGGACCGCTCAGTGCGTAGTATTCGCATGAATACATGCGCATTCATGTTTATCTTTACGCGGCAAATTTCGGTTGGGGAATTGGATCACCCGCTTTGTGCGCATCCTCAATCCACAATTCGATGACCTCTAACGCATTCTTGATGGCTTCTTCAGATGATGGTGCATTCCTCCCGAGCAGTTCATAAAGAAGCGATCGTTAGCACGGAACTCTTTGATAAGCCGGCGATCCTACTCGTTCACGTTGTGTATCTCCGTCATGAAATTCTCCTCGAGATTACCTCTGCTGCGTCTTTCTCCACAGCAGAGGTAATCTGATAACAGGTGTTTCAGGTGAAACGGTCAATGATATTTGGACTCCGCGTCGTCCTTAAAGTAGTGACCTTGATCGAGATCAGCGAGTAGCCCCAAATGTACTGGTTGCCATCCCAGTAACTCCTGAGTTAGTACGCTTGAAGCCGGGGAGTCGAGGCCGATAAAGCCACCCAGCCAGGTGAAATGCTTGCCTGCATCTTCAAGAGAGACGGAGACCACTGGGAGGTCAAGATGCCGACCGATCACCTCAGCGATGTTGCGGATTGGCACACCCTCGTCGCCGACCGCGTGCAGCACCGATCCTGCTGGTGCCTTCTCCAGTGCCAGGCGGAAGAGGTGCGCAGCGTCGAGCCGATGTACAGCAGGCCAGCGGTTGGATCCATCGCCGATGTAGCCGGAAACGCCACTAGCACGGGCGATGCGGACCAGGCTCGCCATGAAGCCGGCGTCTCCGTCACCGTGAACGGTGGGTGGGAGTCGCAGGACGGATGAGCGGACGCCGCGAGAAGCAAAGGAGAGCGTCATGTCTGCATTATCCAGCCGACCCGCTGGACCACCAGTCGGACGATCTGCATTTGGCTCGGGGTCCCGTTCGGTCGCCATACGCCCTGGTGTGAGTCCGAGCAACCCGGAGGCGATGACGAACGGTCGGTCAGAGCCTGCAAGCACCTCACCAAAGGTTTCGATGGCGCGGCGATCCGCATCGACAGCACCCTGAAAGTCTCCCGAGAAGGCGATGTCGTGCTTGAACGCGAGGTGAATTACACCATCCGACGCGGCAGCTATACTACGCAGACTATGGAGATCATCGAGTGTGCCACGATGCACCTCTACTCCTACAGCGGCAAGTGCCGCTGCCGCAGTCTCCGAGCGTACTAACCCGATGACCTGATGGCCTGCGCCAATCAGCTCAGGGACAACGGCGGAGCCGATCCAGCCGGACGCGCCGGTAACGAAAACTTTCATAGGAAATTCCTCCATTAGACGTAACATTAGGGTTTCGATCAGCAATGAAGCAAGTATCTCTCCCGACGACACGCATTCTGGGGTCTCGGATAATCATCAATATAATTTTATTGTCTATTGGGGTGCAGTTCATTTTTTTGCGGAGTCAGTTGGTGAGCAGAGAACCTGTGTACGTGGCCGTAGGACGGGCATGCAATGATGCTCCACCGTCCACCACCTGAAGGACCCTTTTTTCTGCCACGGCAAAAAAATGAACTGCACCCTGTCTATTGTAACAGATTGATTCCTTTGCAACACTCTGTTACAATAGATAGTATAGCTCGAACGGGAACATAGGACAAGCATCAATTCGTGTCTCTTGTTAGGTATGCAACAAAGAGGAAAAAATGTCGCACGAAGAACAGACTGATTTGCGCATTCGGCGCACACATAAATTCTTGCAAGAAGCGATGATTGAACTGATTACTGAGCAAGGGTTCGAGTCCATCACGGTAGGCGATATTGCCGAACGTGCCATGATCAACCGAGCCACGTTCTACCGCCATTATCAGGATAAATATGATTTAGTGGCAAATATCTTTGAAGAAGCAGCGAATCACCTGATGGAGAATATGAAGCCCACTAGCAAAAACACAGGTCGGAGTAAGATGGAAAACATGCTAGTGATGTGGATACAGTTATTTGAGCATGTGGCTGAAAACACCCACTTGTACAGAGCGATGCTGGGGAAAAACGGTAGTTCGTGGTTTGCAGCCAGGATGCGTGAGCACACCATAAAACTTACGCTTGAGCGTCTGAGACAGTATGAACACCTGGCGGAACCCAGGCAGCAACAGATCGAGCCAACCATGCCGCAAGAACTTGCTGTCATGCAACTTTCACATGTTCTGATTGGCACCATTGTTTGGTGGCTGGAGAGCGAAAAGAGCTACACTCCCAAACAAATGGCAACGTGGTTTTTTCACTTTGCGTTTTATGGCTATCTCTCTGCACTCGGGTATGAAGCTCCTACGCCAGGGAAGCAATGAGGCCAATGAAGGCTCATGCTTCTGTTGCAAGAACAGAAAGTTCATCGTGTAGGCGGGAAAGGTGTGTGCTTGAAGCATCGAATCGGACTAGATCGAGCACTTGGGCACGGCAGACAAGATCGCGAATGGTGTCAATACACCATTCCTGACTTCTACCCTAGATGTGGTGCAACTTCTCAAATGGTGAATGTTTGTGCTGCTCACTTGTCTCACATTGAGTCATTCCAGTGGGCAAGTAGAAGGTCAGGTAAACAAGCTGAAGTTACTAAAAAGAATGGGGTATGGAAGAGCGGGCTTTCCTCTCCTCCGTCAATGGGTTCTTCACGCATTGTAGTGTTTCTCTCAGTTCGGTATGGAAGTGAAAGCAAGTGGGCTTTGTTTCACCAAAGTTGTGTATGAACCATGATATATGAGAAATTCTGCCTGTTTTGTACGCTGTGCATTTTTTACAGGGAATTTATTTGTGAGAGATATTTTTCTGAGAATCGTCAAAAAGCTAAGTGAGGAGCAATTTTTCCTGATAATTTTGTACCAGTGCTCACATTTGTCGGAAGAAGATATATTAATGACCTCTCCTATTCAATCCTCCATCCTTTAAGGTCATCACGCAAAAAGATTTTAGCCCCCTTCTATGAGATTTTTCACATTTTTCTCCAATGTTCCTCTCATCTACTCTGTGTAATCTATCAATAGGTTGTTCGACGACAAATCATTTACTCGGATTTACAGAAGGGTTCACGCAC
>CAXTTV010000119.1:11661-15277 GCA_964247295.1 uncultured Ktedonobacteraceae bacterium
ATTACTCGCCGCTCCGGCTTCCATCCTACTCCCCTGAATATTTCAATTATTGTCCTGGCGGTCCTGACCGCTTTGATCCATCTGGTCCTGGCGATTATGTCCGCCCCCGGCGGCTCTCCCCCAGCCGGTTCGACTGGCATTCCCGCCGGTGGCTTCAATCCTCTCTCACTTATCCCTATACTGTTCATTCTGAATTTTATCGGCTATATTGTGCTGACAATCGCTCTCTATCTTCCGTCCCTCCAACGCTTCCAGTCCGCTATCCGCTGGACTCTGATCGGCTATACTCTGCTGACAATTGGGGCCTGGGTGGTAATCTCTAGCTCTGATGCCGAGACCATTGACTATGTCGATAAACTTATCGAGGTGGCTCTGGTTGTCCTTCTGTTTGTTGAGGGCCGACAGCTCCGTAAAGCTCATGCTACTCCGGAATTGCAAACTTCTTCAACCCTTTAAATGACTCTCCAACGGTCGTCGCCAGAGGAAAGCAAAGGCGTGGGAGAAAGGACCCACCTTTGCTTTCCTCTATTTATTATTGTTCCGCTTATACAAATGCTTAACTGATTATAGGAAATAAGGGAATAATTTTATTTTAATTCCTACGCTTCATCCAAATATATCTTCCTTTTTTTCATGTTATAATCATACTGGTGCTCCACTCACTGTTTTCTATTCCCTGAATGGTGATCTAACTCTATACACGCATACCTTCTGACAATGACTGTTCCACATTAATTCGGAAAAGAGGAAACTTCAATGGCGCGTTTCCACAAACCAGGGTTCCTGTTCGCGAGCCTTATTTCTCTGGTGACTCTGTTTACTATGGCGATCCCTTCTAGTTTCGCCGCGAATACTCCTTCTGCTGGTCAGGCGCAATCCGCTCTGACTCCTTCCCTTTCGGTCTCTAGCAATCTTAGTAATCGCCGCTATGTGGCCTCTGGCGATCGAGCCTACGATATCGGCAGCGAGGACGCTCGTTATCCAGCGCTGGGCTTCCATACCCGTGGCGAGATGGGCGGGATCTGGACTCCCCCGCTGAAACTGCTCGATGGCATCTGGTTCGGGATCAATGATCAATGGATCGGTCCCGCGACGAAGTTCACGTCAAGCTATGGGAATGTCCAGATGACGCTCCCTACAACTTCTGGCGTTCAGGTGAATCGGACGGATTTTGCGCCCGATGGCCGCCGCGCGGTCGAGTTCGGTCTGACGCTTAAATCTTCGAGCGCGACTGAGATTAAGCTGAATGTGGATGCCCATTCTGAGCTGATGGGGGCGTACCCCTGGGGCTTCTCTAAGCCGGACCAGACGCAGGCCAATCTTCCGGATACGGCATCCTTCAACGGTAAACAACTGGTCTTCCAGGATAACGGTACTCCGCCGATTCCTAATGCTTCTGCCCACCAGTGGGCGGCGGTTGTGGGTGCCTCGGGCCTGAACCCAACGGTTGGGATGACCGGGCCGGCGTTCCGTGGCCCTCAGGACCCACCGGTGATCTGCCCGGTCGGATCAGAACCCGATAAGTTCCGCTGCGACGATACGGATTATGGGAAGGGTGCTGGCGGCGAGCTGACCTATACGGTGAAGCTCCCCGCTAATTCTAGCCAGACGGTCTGGTTCACGGTGGCGGGATCTGATCAGGGTCTGGCCTCTGCTCAATCCGAGTATAAAGCGGCGAGCGCGAACCCCGCTGCGGAGTTCTTGAAGAAGATTGCTGGCCGCCTTGCGCTGGATAGCCGCTCACAGGTCTCGCTTCCTGGCGATCCTACGCTGGCGCAGGCTTTCGCCTGGAGTAAGCAGAATCTGGCTGATCTGACGCAGCAGGCGAACAATATCAAGATCCGCCCAACGGAGGCGGGGACGGCCTATCCTGCTCCGGTCGGCTCCCTTCAATCCATCCGCTTTGAGGGCGCTGGCTTTGCCGATTATCCCTGGATGTTCGGTACGGACCAGGAGTATACGATGTTCGCGCTGGTGGGGGCTGGCCAGTTCGATACGGCGAAGGATGGCCTCCGCTCCCTGGCTGCGGTGAGCGATATCGCGAATAAAAAGTCGGGCAAGGTGGTCCATGAGGTGGTGACCGATGGCTCGGTCTATTATGGCTTGAATGATGAGCCCGGCGATATCGATGAGACGGCTAAGTTCCCATCTTCGGTGGCGCTGGTCTGGCGCTGGTCTGGCGATAATCGCTTCCGCGACAGTCTTTATGACTTCAGTGTTCGCAATATGCGCTATATGGCAAGCCTGAGTAAGGATGGCCTGTGGCCGACTGGTTCCGGTAACGTTGAGTCAGATGTCCTGGGTCCCAAGGCGGTTGATGTCGCTGCCTATACGATCCGTGGCTTCTATGATCTGGCTGATATGGCGGCCAGCAAGCACGATACCACGACTCAGAAATGGGCCACTGCCGAGGCTCAGAAGCGTGAAAAGGCTTTCCAGAAGGCCTGGTGGGTTCCGTCGATTCCTCAGTATGCCGATTCCCTGACTGCCGATAATCAGCAGTTGATGGAGCGCTGGTGGACTGGCGTGACTCCAATGGATGCGGAGATGTACATCAATGGTCAACAGCAGCCCGGTCTGGCCCCGGCGGATTCCGCGAACGCGGCCCTGACGCTGCGTGAGACCTCTTGCTACTCCGGTGAGTATGGTATGTATGTTGAGGGTGCCCCTGGCTGCGATTCTGGCACCTATACGAAAACCAAGGCCCAACAGGCCTACACGCTGAATACGGCGGTAATGGCGGTCGGCCTTGGAAACTATGGCCGCCTCGGACCCGATCAACAGAAGCGCTACACCGATGATCTGGCGGAATTGATGCTCGGCTCGGTCGCGGAGCAACCTGGGATTATGCCAGAGATCGGTCCTTCGCCCGACTTTAAGGCGAATGTCGATCAGCCTTTCAATGAGCGCTCCTCTCTTGAGCAGGCCTGGGGAACCTATGGGGTTATCTGGCCGATTATTCATCAGCAGTTGGGCGTCGATCCTCAGATCGGGCGCGGCCTGCTTGAGGTTCTGCCGAGTGTGCCTTCCGGCCAATCTAAGGTTGCTGGCAACGATATTCGGATCGGCAACGGTCGTATCGATGTTGAGGCTACGCACTCTGGCAAAACCTGGACGACGGTGGTCCGATCCCATGTTTCTGCTACGCTGCATGTTGGGGCAACCCTCCCGGCAGGCAGCAAGATCCAGAGCGTGACGCTCAATGGCAAGAAAGTTGCCTACAAAGTCCGCGATACCCATGCCGGGCGTGTGACCTATGTCTCGACCTCTGGAAATGCAACGGCGCAGGTCCAGATTACTACCAACTAACGATTTTCCATCAAAAGAGCAGCCCCGGTCCTCTTTGGAAGATTGGGGCTGCTTCTTATTTCCGCGAAACTTGCTGGATGCTTACAAAACATCATGCTCTGACGAGCACTACAACCAAATTTGGTCGAATGAGGTAGCCTGCGTGCCTGTGGCTACGGGTCCAATCCCCGTCTCAACCGCCACACTCGTGGGCGGGCCTACCTCATTCCCCCACCTTTGCCATCGTTCGTAGATCGGGCCGCCTGCGTGCCCATGACAACGGGACCAATCCCCATCTCAACCGCCACACTCGTGGGCGGGCCTACCT
>CAXTTV010000120.1:0-15267 GCA_964247295.1 uncultured Ktedonobacteraceae bacterium
GCAGCAACCAGGGAATTAGCCGTCAGCAGCGGCGCGAAAAGGGTAGTGAGCCTGTCCATGTCGGCAGCGTTCGATGCCACACCGAGGATGTAGCGGTCTGGTCGGATGACCGCAGCGCGGACACCTAATTGTGTGAGCCACGATATCAGCGAAACGGTGTCGGCGGAAATCACCTTGGCCCCCAACACCTGCCAGAATGCCTTTGTCGCAGGTGTTACCTTTTCAAGCAGAGCTGCGTCGCCTACGACTACAAAAGCGTATCCCACTATATCATCGAGCCAGCGACCGTCTGGCAACTGCGGTTGTGGGGAGAGCGTACTTGCGGGCGCGGTTGTGTCGTGGACGCCAGGTCCTAGCGATGGACGTGGTGCTACCTTTGCCTCTTCCTCTTCGCCAGGTGCTCGTTTTTTTAGCGCCATCTCATCGATTGCATGCGCCAGATAGATAGAGAGTTCCGTAAATGCCCGCACATGTGGGGAACGCTCGGTCTCATAGGTATCGAGCAGCGTATCGGGTGCTGTGCCTCGCACAACTCTGGTCAGCTTCCAGGCGAGATTGCTTATGTCGCGAATGCCTGAACATAGTCCTTGCCCCATTTTAGGAGGCATCTGGTGAGCGGCATCTCCCGCGATAAGTACCCGTCCTTTACGCCAGCCTTGAGCAATCATCCCGTGAAACTCATAGACATCAGCGCGTTGGATTACAAAGTCATCAGACTTGAACCAGGGACTGATCAACTCATTCACACGTTCATGTCGCTCCATCTCTTCTGGCAAATCTTCAGGCTCCAACTTAAACTCGAAGCGCAAGTGGGGGGCAACCATAGGAACATATGTGACCGGGCGCACCGGACGGCAGTACTCGAACATCTTCTCTTGTGGCAGTTGCACGCCAGGTTGTAACATCACATCAACAATGAGCCATCGCTGTGTGCCATGTAAATCTTCAAGCGGCGAGTCCATGGCGCTGCGCACAAACGAGTTGGCCCCATCGCAGCCGACAACAAAGCGTGTCGTAAGATCATAGGTCTTTTCGCCCTTGCGCTCCCTGGCATGTACCGTCACGCTCTGCTCCTCCTGAGAAAGCGCAGTCACCTCGTAGCCGAGCAGCAACTTCGCGTTTGAAAATGTCGAGATCTCCGCTCGTAAGCGCCGCTCAAAACTGGGCTGATAGAATAGATAGTCATAGTACCAGCCCTGATCGCTACGGCCATCCCTGATATCTAAATGGAGGAAGCGGTTCCAGTGTTCATCGAAATATTCATATCCAGCAGGGAAGGTAAAGGTTGGCTCCAACTCACGCGCTAATCCCAGAGCCTGGAGGACACGTAGCACCTCATCATCCAGGTGGGCCGCGCGAGGTGTCTCCAGAATCTTTTCGTAACTCTCAATCCCGATAACCGAGAGGCCCTGTTGGGCGAGGAAATTGACCAGCACCAGTCCGACTGGGCCACAGCCAACAACTACTACATCGTAATCTATCTGTTTCTGGTTTTCCATATCAAAAGCTCCTATCTTGCCCTATTGCCACGCAATAATGTATTCAGACCGCGCATATGAGGCGTAGTTTGACCATGGCCGCTTTGCATCACGGGATTTTTGCGTAGAGCAGAGGTTCTTGGGAAACTATCAAGAATAGCTCTCTGCTTTTCTCTGTAGTATTGTATCTAGCCAGGCATGAAAAAGGCATCCTGAAAAAGGAGGGTTTTGGAGTGTATGCTATTTGTGGTACTTGTCCCCCTCAAAAGGAGGGGCTGGGATGAACATGATCTGTAGTACCCCTCCTTTTGATTGAAAGGAGGGTTTCAGGGTGAGGTGAGTGCGTTCTATTTCTGGCTGATTGAGGGGAAGAGACTGACTTTAGAGGAGGTCATGATCAAGCACATAGCGCATCGCTCCAACCCGGTTGGTTGCACCGAGCTTGCTGTAGATTATTCGCAGGTAGGATTTGACAGTGACAAGACTGATGACCAACTGCTCCGCAATCTGGGCATTGGTCAATCCCTTTGCCAGGAGCTGGACTACCTCATACTCGCGTTTAGTCAGTCCAGCAGGAGGAGGTGAGGCCGATGATGTCGTGACTGGCGGCAAAGAAACGGCATTCGTTTTCGCGGGCTGAATTACTGCTTGCAACACAGCCTCCAGGGCTTGTTCTGGCATCATCGTCTTACCGATGCCCCATGCGCTTAGAAAGGGTTGCTCGCCAATCTGACTTTGTATAGACTCGACGAGACGTGCGTAGCTATCCTGTTCAAGCGAGGAGATCTGTATGTTCGCCGTTTCACGTTGTCGCTGAGCCGTTCCACAGAGCTGAGCGGCTGATACAACCCTTCCCTGTTTCACCAGTATTTGAGCTAGCTCCTCCAAACAGGTAGTAATACCTTCCAGTACATCGATGGAGCGAAAAGACTTCAGGCTTTCCTTTGCCATAGTACAAGCAAGCCTGAAATCTTGCTGAAGCACTGCCGCTTGTGCTAACAACGAGGAGACGGAGGCCATGCCATGTTGATCGTCCTGCTGCTGGAAGATTTTCAAGCCCTCCATGAGCAAGAAGTGAGCACGTGGCACATCGCCCAGCGAGAGTGCGGACCGGCCTAGCATCGAGAGCAACCAACTAATTGCCCATGAATTGCTCACCTTTTTAGAAAGGAGAAGAGCCTCCTCCAGAAGTTGATGTGCTTTCGACCTGTTTCCTTGTGCTACAGATATATCTGCTAAATGGGTGAGCATCTCCGCACGAAAATAGATATCCCCTGCTTCACTGAAGAGAGCGATGCTGTGTTCATAGAACGCTTTAGCTCGCGCGTAGTCGCCAGCCGCCATAGCTAGCGATCCCATGGGGAAGAACGTACAGGCTAGAATCCAGGGATATGTTACCCCTCGTTCCCCAATCCATGCAAAAGTTTCCTCTGCTTGTTTGCGTGCCATCGTAATATTTCCATGAATAAGCCACTGATGTGTGAGTGCTAAGGAGGCACTGGCTACGCCCGCTGCGTCTCCACTAGCCCGGCTGTATGCCAGGCTTTCCTGTAGCCAACTGCTAGCAAGTTCCTCGTATCGCAGAAAAAAGGCGAGTGCGCCGGCAGCATACAGCACTTTTATACGAACCGCAGTGGAGATTGCCGACATCTCATGAGCAAGCACATGCCCAATCCAATGCCAGCCCTCCAGGATGCGGCCCTGGTTCCACCAGAACCAGATAAGATCTCCCGCAAGGCAGGCCGAACGTTCCTGATCGCCGCTTTGTAAAAACCAGTTGAAGGCAGCTCGCAGATTCTCGTATTCACGAGCCACCAGACCAAGCCATAGGTGTTGCTGATGGCTCACAAGTTCCGGTTCAGCCTGTTCCGCAAAAGCGAGGTAGTAGACCGCATGTGCTTGTTGGATCTTTTCCATTTCACCAGAAGCAGCCAGGCGCTCCAGAGCATACTCTCGGATCGTTTCCAACATAAACAGACGTGGCTCTCCGTGCTCATGCTCAATCTGGAGTACCAGGTTTTTATCCACAAGCAAGGCAAGGAGATTCAGGACAGGAGTATGCAGGTCGAGTGGGTCATTGCAGACAGCCTCCGCCGCTGGTAACGTACAACCTTCTACAAAGACCGAGAGTCGGCGGAAGAGGCGCTGTTCTTCCTCAGAGAGCAAGTCATAACTCCAGGAGATTGTGCCACGCAGCGTCTGTTGGCGCATCGGTAGGTCTCGCAAACCACTTGTCAAGATGTCGAGTCGATGCTCAAGGCGTGTGAGTAGGGTCTGAGGTGGCAGCAGTTTAACGCGGGCAGCCGCCAACTCGATAGCTAAGGGCAGCCCATCCAAGCGAGTGCAGATCTCGGCGATGACAGATGCATTCTCCTCAGTTAGTTGAAAGTCAAGTTGAACGGCTCGCGCCCTCTGCACAAAAAGGGTCACAGATGCGAATTGCGCGATAGCCTCCCATGTTGGGAGATAGTGTATGTCGGGGATGCTTAGAGGAAGGATCAGGAACTCGCGTTCGCCAGAGATACGCAAAGCCACTCTGCTCGTGACCAGAAGTGTGAGTTGTGGACAAAACGTGAGTAGGTTAACCAACTGAGGTGCAGCCTCAACCACCTGCTCAAAATTATCCATGAGGATCAAACAATGCTGATCGCGCAAAGCCGCGCGCACCTGCTCGAAAAAGGGGCGGTCGTTGACTTTCCAGATCCCGAGAGCCTGGGCGATGGCAGCCATGACTTGAGTAGGGTCGCTAAGAGCTGCGAGCGAGACGAAAAAGACGCCATCAGCAAAGTGGTCTCGCAGGACATGTGCGACCTCCAGGCCCGAGCGAGTTTTGCCAACCCCTGGTGCGCCAGTGAGGGTTACGAGTCGGACAGTTGATTGCCGAAGGAGTTCACAAACTCCCTGTACCTGTTGCTCGCGTCCAATCAGTGGTGTGAGTGGCAACGGCAAACTTCCTTGAACGCCATGAGCTACTATCGAGGGGTGTGTCGAGGCGACTGCTATCGAGGACCATTGACGAACACGCCGCTTCAAGCGAAGATTGGCCTTCTCGGCTATAAAGGTATTTTCGTGCTTTATAGTTAACATTGTCGCGGCAGCGCGTAGGTATTCAAGTGAGAGCATGTCCGACGTGCCCAGGTATCTGGAGAGGGGTTGGCCATCCGGCTTGCGATAAGCTCTCAAATACCAGGTTCCACGTTTAGGACCTGTTCGTTCCTTGCGAGCCGTAAAGCCACCGGCGTCACTAACAAAGGTGAATGTCGAGGCACTTTTCAACCAGTGAAACCAGGCAGGAGTATTAACGAGGATGATATGCTCTTGTCCATCTTGTTGATACATCAGTGTATCGTCTCGTATAGAAGGAGATAGATAGGCCATAGGTTTGCTCTTCTTCTCCATTGCCGATTCAGCATGGCTTCGGTGACCAAATCATCATATGAGTATTGAAAACATTGTAACACATATCCCATAACGATGCTATAGTGACAGCGACCAACCCTGGGTTATTTCATTCTGGCAAGAAAGGGGTGAGGCTGGCAAACCCCTGACGGGGTGAAGGCGCGTTTTCTTGCGGCAATAAATATACTTGGAACTGTAAAATAAAATCATTTTATAAGTAAAAATATATTTTACTTATATCCATTCCATTTATTGAAAAAGATGATATCAATCTAAAATTTCTAAAGTTTACTATAGATTATGCCTCCGTGTATGGAATATAATTTAGTAAATATAAATTATAGGTAAACGTGGATATTTGATAATAATGTTTCGAGGGGATGAGAAGCACGCAAAATATCTATAACAAAGTCAAAAAAGTAGGTGGATGGAATAGATGATCGAGGAAAAATTCTTTCCAATGTAAAGAAGGTATCTATTATCATGAATAAGAAGCGCTATTTGCGTCTTGAACGAGAACAACGTGGTTGGTCTCAATCCCGACTTGCCGAACTTCTTGAAACCAGTTCGATCTCTATCAGTCAGTGGGAGCGAGGTGTTTTTCTGCCTTCTCCCCATTTTCGCGAAAAGCTCTGCACTGTGTTTGAGAAAGACGCTCAAACACTAGGATTAGCCCTAGAAAGTAGCGTTGAGCAATCATATCGCTCTGATCCATTTATCCCATTTCAAAGCTTTCCAACCTCGGGGCTTGTTGGGCGTGATGCCATTCTCAACTTGCTGGTTGAGCATCTGTGTTCCAAACTTCGCCCATCCACAGTAACGCTCCATGGCTTACCCGGTGTTGGCAAGACTGCTCTTGCGATGGCTCTGACGCATATTCCGGCAATTCAAGATCAGTTTCCGGATGGCGTTCTCTGGGCTGACCTGGGTCTTGATCCTCACCCTTTTGAGCAGCTTTCACGTTGGGGTTGTCTCCTTCAAATCCCTGAGATGGAGATGAAAGTATGTTCTGATCTCTTTTCTCTTGCTCAATGTTTGAGAAGGTATATCGGCTCGCGGAAATTTCTCATCGTGCTAGATGATATCTGGCAATTTGATGCTGCCCAGGCCCTAGAAATTGGTGGATGCAACTGTGTACATGTGATTACCACTCGTTTACCTAGGCTCGCTGCCCGGATTAGTGAGCAGAACACTTTTCATATCCCTGAATTGGAAGCATCCGGGGGGAAAGCGCTCCTGGCCCACTTTCTTCCGAACCTGTTAGACCAGGAGCCCGAAGCGATCGAGCAACTTGTACAGCGGGTGGGGATGTTGCCACTTGCACTCATACTCATTGGGAAACATCTCTCTCCTTATGACTATCTGGGACAGTCGCAGAGGATGCACAATGCCCTTCAATCTCTTTGTGAGGTTTCAACTCGCCTCCAACTCAGTGAGCCACAGTCATTTGTGGCCCACCATCCTAGTCTTCCACCGGAGCAAACCATCTCGTTGAAAACGACCATTAGGATAAGTGTTCAACAACTCTCTGTGACTGCTCAACAGGCTCTTCGACAGCTAGCGATTATGCCCGCCAAACCCGATAGCTTTTCGCAAGAACTGGTGACTGCCTTATTTCCCAATGGAGAGGAATTGCTCCATGAATTGCTAGATGCTGGCCTTATCGAGGAGTACAAGGATCAACGTTACACGCTGCATCAAACGGTTGCCGACTACACCAGGATGATTGTCCAGCAGGAAGACAGTGAGCAAGAAAGAATTTATATGTAACCATTACCATAAGGTAGGAATACAACGAAAAATAGGAGAAGAACGTAAGGGTAGATATGAATCTACAGTAAGCTTTCGGAAGATGTTGGAAGATATGGTTATCAAGAAGAAAAGAGGGCAGGAGATGGTTTTTATAGCTCCGAAACATCCTCTGCGTGTTCAGCGAGAACTCCGTGGCTGGTCTCAAATCCGCCTGGCTGAGCTTCTTGGTACGAGATCGAAATCTATCAGTCAATGGGAACGAGGTGTTTTTCTGCCTTCTCCTTATTTTCGCGAAAAACTTTGTGCTTTATTTGAGATGGACGCGCAGACGCTGGGTTTTCTTGCGAAAACTAATACAGAGAACCTATACTTTTATGATCCATTAATTCCTCTTCAAGGTCTCCCGCCCTCTGGCTTGATTGGACGTGATACACTTCTGAGTTTTCTAAAAAAGAAGCTGTGTGTCAGGCCGTATCCTCCAATCATCACTCTTCATGGATTACCGGGTGTGGGGAAAACGGCTCTCCTCCAGGCCCTCGTGCATATGCCATCTCTCCGAGAGTATTTCTCCGGGGGAATTCTCTGGGCTGGTCTTGGTTTCCACCCCGATCTCTTTGGACTGCTTTTTCGCTGGGGGAAACTTCTCCAGATTTCCCAAGAAGAGTTGCAATGTATGAAAGATTGTAGTTCCCTTGCCAGATGTCTGCGATCGCATATCGGCTCGCGCAAACTGCTCATTGTCCTTGACGACATCTGGCATCTGGAGGATGCTCAAGTTCTCAAAATTGGCGGGGCGAATTGTGCATATCTGGGTACCACTCGCTTCCCAGGAGTGGCGGTGAGGCTTAGTTCGCAACATGTTATACATGTACCTGAGCTAGAGGTAAGGCAAGGAAAAGCATTACTTACTCGTTTCCTTCCTCATTTTTCAACCTATGAATCTGAAGCGATCGAACAATTGGTACAAAAGGTAGGAATGCTTCCTCTAGCCCTGACGCTGATCGGTAAGCATCTTTATCCCTATGATTATCTGCGACAATCCCAGGACCTTAAACAAGCAGTGCAACACCTTCTTGACGTTTCGACTCGTCTGCATTTGGGGCAACCTCAGTCTCTGGTTGAACATCACCCAAGTATCCCACCAGAACATTCACTCTCTCTTGAGGCTGCGATCGCTGTCAGCGTTCATACGCTTTCACCCGAAGCTCAATCCGCCCTTCGCTCACTCTCGATCGTACCAGCAAAACCGAACTGTTTTTCGCGAGAGTTTGCGGAAGCTTTGATCCCATCTTCACCCGAAGCTCTGGATGATCTATTAGATACTGGTCTGGTTGAAAATTATGGAAGAGGACGTTACACTATACACCAAACAATAGCCGATTACGCTTCCACTTTTATAGCAAAGGGTATGGCATCATCTATTGCTGGTCAAGCCATTCAATCCGCTCCCTCACAGATCAATACTGTATCAGACGTTTTTGATGATGTAGAGGCGGGAATGTACCAACGTTCAAGCGCTACTTGATCTTGCTTGTTTCCTGAAACGATGAGTGGTGGGAACACATCCCCAAAATGAGCCGACACCATCTCTATGATAATGTCCCGGTACAAAAATGGCCGTTTAAGAATTAAGGATGCCATCCTCATTTCTCCATAGATAAGAAACAGTTCTCAAGGCTCCCCTTTCACCTTCTGTAGACGCATCACAGATCTACTCGACGACAGGTATACTTTTCACATCGATAGTAGTTTGAGTATTCACTGAGGGGACAATAGATAACCCCTCTGAAAGAGGGATACTCCCTATCTGATCTACATGAACGCTCGTATTAGAGCTTTCCGTCTCGTGTCTCTTATCTCGCTTGTTCTTTAATAGGCTTGATTAATGTATTAGGAGAAAAAATGTTTATTACAGGTATTTGGAACATCAATGTTTCCACTCCAGTTGGTGCACAGCCCTTTGTTCTGGAACTCACCGAGAGCAATGGTGTTGTTCAAGGGACAGCGAAGGGCGACTCAGAAACCATGCCACTGATTGATCCGGTTCTCAATGGCAATCGGCTTACCTGGAAGCTGGCGATTACCAAGCCCATGCGGTTAACCTTCTCGTTCGATGTGACTATCGATGGCAATACACTCGCCGGTTCCTCAAAGGTTGGCATGCTACCTTCTTCCAAAGTCACTGGTGCGCGAGCAGATGTTGTGCCGCAAAAGGAAAAAAGTCTATGATCACCGCGTTTCTTGTTTCAATTGTAGGCGCTCTCTTTAGCGCTAAGAGAAGCAAGAAAGTTTCTTTGGGGTCTCTTTGGAGGCGCACTTTTTCCTGGATTGTCCGTCGTTCAAGCAGACAACTTTCCAGATTAAAGGGCGTATGATACGATGAGGTAGTGCTTTGCGAAGGAGGATTTAACGATAATGACTCAGACGATGATGAGTCGATGGAAGTCGACACTACAAATACGAATGATGCTCTCGTTTATCTGCGTGTCTGTCGCAGCGGTACTGCTCGTAGAAGTATTGTGTGCATCTGTTGTGTTTTTCATCATCGTCTTTTCGCCACAATTTGACGCAACAGAACTGGAAAACACGGAGCGTATTGCGCATTCGTACGCCCAGTTTGCAAGCACTCATGTTGGTACAGGGACGTCACTTAATCCTGATATAACCTTCGCGCCCACGACACCCGCTTTCCTTCCTCCAACGTCAGGCGATCCGACAACTTCTAATGTGACGACCAGCGTTCCATATATCGCGTCCCCATATCCAGGTTCACAACTGGTCGCATTCGCGCTGCTCATTGCTCCTAATGGATCTATCCTTGCAAGTTCCAATCCAGGTGAGTACCCGCTCCACGTTCCTGCTGTCAAACGCCTCTCTTCACACTATTCGCTCGTCACTCATGCGCTCGAAGGTAAGGGAGAAACGTTGATAGCAGGAACTTCGACAGGTCGTATTGGTCAGGCCTCGGTATCGGTTTACAATCATCAGCAACAGGTGATTGGGGCGATCTATGTCCAACTTCCCCCTGTCGTTTCGACCAGTTCCTTTTTCACAAATTTCATAGGAGAGTTCCTTCTTGTTGCTCTCGTCATCCTGGTCCTCACCATCCCTCTTAGTGCCTCGTTCAACTTCGTGAACACTCGTGGACTTATTGGTCGTATGCAACATTTGATTGATGCGACCACACACTTAGCATCGGGGCACTATGAACAGCATATTCAAGTCGTGAGCAAAGATGAGTTCGGATTGTTGGAGCAACAGTTCAATCTTTTAGCGGAGCAATTAGTAGAGAGTTTAGAGCAGCGACAGGTGCTTAGTGAGCAGAACACACGCCTTGCGGAGCGTGCTCGAATTCTCCGTGATCTGCATGATGGCGTGAAACAACAGTCGTTCGCGCTCACCATGCAGGTGAGCACAGCAAGGACCCTCATGGAGGCGCAACCAGAGGCGGCACGTACCCACCTTCAGAATGCTGAGGCGTTAGCCTACCAGGTGCAACAGGAGTTAACCGCTCTTCTTCACTCGTCCCGTCCGTCCATTTTAAGCGAAAAAGGTCTTGCAAGGGCTCTTCATGAGTATGTGACAACATGGAGTCGTCACCAACAGATTGTCGTTCACCATCACATTGATTCCTTCACTCTGCCCCCTCTTTTGGAAGAAGCTTTGCTCCGTATCACTCAAGAGGCTCTCTCGAATTGTGCCCGACATAGCCAGGCTTCTGCTGTAACTCTCGATCTCTGCTGTAAGCAGGATCAAGTAGTGCTCATCCTTGAAGACAATGGCTGTGGCTTCGATCCCGACGATCCCGCACTCACCCTGAAAAATGGTGGTGGCTTGCAGTTTATGAAGGAACGTATCGAGTCGTTTGGAGGAACCATCCGTATAGAGAGCAGGGATGGCGAAGGCACGCGAATAGTTGTGTGTTGTCCTATAGAAACGATAAACATTGTCATGGAAGAGGCATGAATTTCTGTCCCCCTTTTTCCTGATAGAGATGTGAGTGAGGTGAGAAATGACACAACCGGAACAGTGTATCAGCGTGCTCATTGTGGATGACCATAGTATTGTGAGACAGGGAGTACGTGCCTTCCTTGAGGCGCAAGCAGACCTTTCTGTTGTCGGTGAGGCTGAGTCGGGTGAACAGGCGGTTCAGCTTGCTCAGGCATGTCTGCCTGACGTAGTGCTGATGGACTTGCTGATGTCTGGTATGAACGGGGTTGAAGCGACACGACGTGTCAAGCAGGTGAGCCCACACTCGCAGGTGATTGTTCTCAGCTCATATTATGAAGATGAGAATATCTTTCCAGCACTTCGCGCTGGTGCGCTCTCCTATACATTGAAAGACGTTCATCCTATGGAACTGGTTGAGGTTGTTAGGAAGGCGGCACAGGGCGAAGCGGTCTTGCATCCAATAGTGACCTCGCGTGTCATTAAAGAGGTGCGTGAGGTCAAACCTGCTGTCCCCCTTGCCTTTGAAGAACTCACCGAGCGTGAGCTTGATGTGCTCCGCCTCATTGCGGAAGGTGAGACAAACGCGACAATTGCCAGTAAACTAGTTTTGAGCGAAAAGACTGTGAAGGGGCACGTGAGCAATATTTTGGGCAAATTGCACGTTGTGGATCGTACTCAGGCTGCTGCCTTCGCGTGGCAACAAGGTTTAATGGGCCGATAAACTTCTCCTTGCATTTTTTCTATGCAAGGAGAAGCGTTGAAAAAGATGTCATATGCTTGTTTTTTCTCTTCTACGCGTTCCCCTGTTGTACAAATTTCATGGCGTTCCGTGCCATATACATGGTGAGCCAGAACATAATCACGGCATTGACGGGATGAAGAGCTGCGACGACGCTTACGGGAAGATAAACAAACACATATTGTAGGACGATCTGAGCCTGTATCAAGAGGCTGAACCAGATGAATGAGCGCCGAATGCGACCGAACGCCGCCAGGAGCATCAGCAGCAATGGGAGAAATTCAAAGTACACAACAAACGTCTTATGAAAGGCCCAGTAGCTGGCCGAAGAAAAAACACTGAGTCCAGCTAGAAAGACCTGTATCAGAATGCACAGAGCCAGTAAATAAGAAACAATCACAAAAAGTACTCGCGAGACGCGTGTGAACCCCCCCATTGGCTTCTCAATTACTGAGGTTGTGGTCATAGACTCTCTCCTTTTCTTTTATAAAACAGCTCTGCTTGTAGGTGGGCAGGGAAGGCAATGCGTAAGAGAAGCATGGTGCTAAAAATGTTGTTGTATCGAACGTGAAGGTTCTATGGTCTTCCCTGCCCGCTAAAATTATTCTAAATTCACTCTTCCCTTTGGTCCGTATGGTTCGTATGCCTGCATTCTTGTGATGCGCCCATCCGCCGCTTCAAAAACGAAGACTTGTGGGAAGTTGAGATTCATTCCTGGCTTCATGACATGATGGGTCGCTGTCTCCGCTACCGCGCACAGCCCGTTTTCGGACTCGCAATAGTTTACGATGGTGTAGCCGAAGGATTTCATTCCGTTCATTAGCTTGCGCATAGGGTTTCCAATGGCCTCTTTGCCTTGCATCCGAGGTGTTGGAAAGTGGGGATCGACCAGGACGCCGTCCTCTGCAAAGACGTTCAGCACCGCGTCGACATCCTTGGCCTCAAGAGCGGCAAAGACATGTGTGACGAGATCGTGTAAAGATTTATCTTTAAATGCCATCATTTTTCTTTCTTTCTTTTGTATCAATGGATGTATTCACTCTAGTTCTCAGTTACTTGAGATTGCGATCATAAACTCTCTGCTTTTCTTTTTAGAACAGCACTACCTGCTTATAGATAGGCAGGGAAGACTATACATAAGAGAAGCATGTTGTTAAAGATGTTGTTGTATCGAACGTGAAGGTCATATCGCTTCATTGCCCAACCCCACATCATGCTAAAATGCAGAGATACGGAAGATTACTTGCGCAAGATGAATATAATTCAACTATTCTTCCACTCTTCCTTTAGGTCCGTATGGTTCGTATGCTTGCATTCTCGTAATGCGTCCATCTGCTACTTCAAACATAAAGAGCTGTGGGAAGTTGAGACTCTTTCCTGTTTGCATAACATGCTGGGTTGCCACCTCTGCCGCCGCGCACAGCCCGTTTTCGGACTCGCAATAGTTTACGATGGTGTAGCCGAAGGATTTCATTCCGTTCATTAGCTTGCGCATAGGGTTTCCAATGGCCTCTTTGCCTTGCATCCGAGGTGTTGGAAAGTGGGGATCGACCAGGACGCCGTCCTCTGCAAAGACGTTCAGCACCGCGTCGACATCCTTGGCCTCAAGAGCGGCAAAGACATGTGTGACGAGATCGTGTAAAGATTTATCTTTAAATGCCATCATTTTTCTTTCTTTCTTTTGTATCAATGGATGTATTCACTTTGGACTGGTTACTATTTTCTTGAACGAGAACATAATCTAGCGTGCCTTAAAGCTTTTCCACGAGGAGTTCAAAGTTTGTGGCAACATTCTTTATGTTATAAGAAATACGTAGCCTCAATCGTGAAAGATGTGTTTCAAGAATTAAGGCTACATTTCTCACAAATAAATAATTGCTTAGTTTGAGCGATTGGCTAGTAAGAAGAATACAGCCGACATAATCACCGCCCAGGTACTAATGATATGGAACCGCTCCGAATGGTTGATTTGTTCTTTCCAATCCGCAGGTGGCTTGGCGGGATCCCAATCTACTGTGGCACTATTTGTAGGAACGGTGGCGACAACCCTGGCCATTATCCAGGTGAATATGCCGATTACTCCTGCGCCTCTGAGCCAGAAGCCCGGTGCAGTACCATTAGCAATCGTGACAGCAATTCCTGACACCGCTGCTGGTAGAAAGAAGGCGGGTACTAATACACGTATCCTTTGTATCAGTGCCTGTCGGAGCCGGATTTGCGACGGTTCGTCCATAATCCCTTCAGACGGGGGCAAACCGTAGTGGACTACGATCTCCATGCCAGCCAGGCTACTGGTAAAGAACAAATTAACAACGTCGAGGATATTCATGATCTTTTCCCTTCATTTTTTACTTTAATTATAAAGATGGATATATCGTTAACGCTATTTGACGTTTCTCTTTAGAGGTTGGTTACAACTCCCTACAGAGACGATTCAAATGATTGCCGATAGAGAAAGTATATCTTCTTTTGGCGTCGTTGGGATGCATCCAGAGACGGGGAAAGGGGGGGCTTGAGACGGGTTTCTAATGATGCGAGGGGAGAACCATAACTTTACGCAAAAGGATGATATTCCGTAGATTGAAGATTGAGAGAGTCTAGAGAGTAACGCTACTCGCTCTTGTACAGAGCGAGTAGATCGTTGGCCTCTCCTAAGCCTGAATGGAGTTGCAGGCTACCGGTTCAGGTTTCCCATCAAAAGAGGCCACTAAATGGATACCATGTGGCAGGTTTATTCAGTGGCGGGGCGGGCCGGTGGATATGCTAGATAGGAGAGGGCCCAGCCAATCATCAATAGGACGTAGACGGAGCCGATGAGCATGTGGACGGTCCAGACAACGGGCATGGTGCTGGCAACCCAGATCATGTAAACAAGGTATGGGGCACCCGCTGCGATGGCCGAAAATAGACGCATCTGGAGGAGGCGTGTCGCGGATGGTTTAAGGTACCAGTATGCCAGATCAATGAGCAGGCCGCCAATCAGGAAGACGAGGATCGTAAACCAGATCTGGTTCATGATAGAGAGTGCAGTAGCGGTTAGGCCCAGGATATAGGTGAACATTCCCGGTTTAAAGGTCCAGATACGGGTAGCATAGAGCACGAAGCCAGTAAAGAGCACTGCTTGCATAATGATACTTCCGATGGCGGCTGTTTGCCCAATATCATTGCCCAGTGGTGTCGTCAGCGGCCATATTTGGGCAAAGATGCTGAATGGTTGAGTGATGTTCTCAAAAAGGATATACGGCAAAAGGAATGCGGTTGCGAGCAGGAAGTAGTCGCTCCATGAGGATGGCGTGACCCGACGAAGATACATTGAGTAGAGTGGGCCGGTGGCAAAGAGGCCGATACTGATTGCGCCAGTGAGATGAGTGGGACTGAAGAGGGCATCTAGATGCTGCTCTACTCCAAAGAGCAGGTGCCATGTCATATCTCCTAATCCATCCAGGACCATCAGGATCAAGGCAAAATAAACAATGGTGTATCCCTTGGGAATCGCCTGCATCCAGCTCCCACAACGGCTGTGATTAATTGTAAGAACTGTGAGCAGACTTCCAATTAAAAATGCCAGACCAGAGTAGAGAAGGGCATGCCAGGGGGTCCAGAATGTTTCTAGACGAGGAATGTTGTTGTGCGCCCAGGCGTCGCTGAAGGTTCCGCCGATGAGCCAGATCACGGAAAGACAAAAAATAACATCGAATCGTTTCCCGGCAATGAGCGCCTTTGTGCTGCTCTGTATCTGCTGGGCTGAGTACGTCTGGACATCCATGCACGACCACCCTTTCTGGGAAATTTCCCATTGCACACCTATATAATTGCTACGAGGCACTTTTGGATTATACTCTAATAGCTGTTCTACTGCAATCAGAGCAGTGCATGGGTGCCAGGGCTATTTCATTCTGGAAGGAAAGGGGGTCCAGGGGTTTGCACCCCTGGCGGGGGCGGGGTGTC
>CAXTTV010000121.1:0-15261 GCA_964247295.1 uncultured Ktedonobacteraceae bacterium
GGCTTGATATCTCGATGAATAACGCCCTGCTCATGCGCATATTGTACGGCTTCACAAAGCTGAGTGAATAGATCAAGACAATCATCTAGTGTCCGATACGGTTTGCCCGATTGCAGCCGCCTCTGAAGATCTCCTCCCGTTACATATTCCATAACGATATATGGTACAATTGAGCCACGATCCGGATCAAGCAACTCCAGTTGCACACTTGCAAAAGATTGCACAATGTGTGGATGCTGCAATCGCATAATCTGTCCCGATTCTGAAACAAAACGGTTTAATATTTTCTGACTAAGCTCATCAGCCTTGATCACTTTGATCGCGACTTCCCGTTCCTTCTGCTCATCCCACCCAAGACAGACATCAGCCATACCACCAGAGCCTAGCATTCCACGCAACTGGTAGCGATCTCCTAGCCGATCTATAGAAAAACCATAGCGAATCAGCATCATTCTTGTGATTCTTTCTTGCCAAACGTCAATAATGGCAGGCTTGTCTCTATATATTCATATATACAAATATAATTATTCCATATGCTCTAAAAAAAACGCAATGAACCGGTCTTATCTCTTATGAACTACTAGGGGCAGTTCAATCCATCGGTGTATAAAATGGCACCTTTCAAGCAATACTTTTCATACTATAAGGTACCTCCCCATTACACGCTCTACTTTATGAGATTTTAACAAGAGAGAATATATCTGCGTTTACACCTCCCTGACAGATGTTTATGACTATTCTTTGCATTATATAGAAATGGAAACAAGATGACAATCAAAAAGAGATTATCACCAAAAATGAATAAATGGAGGCGTTTCTCGTGAGTAGAAACGCCTCCATAAGCAGAAAGTCTGTTAGCGGGGACCCGCTTTGCTAACCTCTTCTCCTACCATATCGAACTGCTCAAAGTTCTTTTTAAAGCGAGCAGCTAACTCCCGCGCCTGCTTATCATAAGCCGCAGAATCGGTCCAGGTGTTCCGTGGGATCAAGACTGTCTCGGGTACATCTGGGCAGCTCTTGGGGATGTGCAGACCAAAAATTGGATCTTCAACGGTTTCAATTGCTTCTAATTTTCCACTGATCGCGGCCTGAACCATCGCGCGCGTGTGCCGAATGCTGATCCGCTCCCCTGTCCCATACGGCCCTCCCGTCCATCCAGTATTGATCAGATAACACCGGACGTTGTGCCCCTCTATCCGATCACGCAACAGGTTGGCGTACTCACGGGGTCTCCGGGGCAGAAAGGCGGCTCCAAAGCAGGAGCTAAAGGTGGCTTGCGGCGAGGTCACTCCCGCTTCGGTTCCCGCAAGCTTACTGGTGTAGCCCGAGAGAAAGTAGTACATTGCCTGTTCCGTGGTGAGACGAGAGACCGGCGGCAACACTCCAAACGAGTCGGCGGTCAGAAAAATGACGGTCCTGGGATGACCACCCATGCCCAACTCTACAACGTTGTCGATAAAGTCTACTGGATAGGCAACACGCGTGTTCTCGGTCACTGAGTCGTCAGCATAGTCCGGCGTTCGGTCTTCTCGCAAGACAACGTTCTCACACACCGACCCAAAACGGATGGCGTTCCAGATCTGCGGCTCGTTTTTCTGCGAGAGGTTTATGCATTTGGCATAACAGCCACCTTCAAAATTAAAGACACCATTGTCTCCCCAACCATGCTCATCATCACCGATTAGATGCCGGGTCGGATCTGCCGATAAACTGGTTTTACCGGTACCCGAAAGCCCAAAAAATAGCGCGACATCATTGTCGTTACCTATGTTGGCCGAACAGTGCATCGGCAAAACATCTTCCGCGGGCAAAATAAAGTTGAGGACGGTAAAAATCGACTTCTTCATCTCACCCGCGTAATGCGTCCCACAGATTAAGACCAGCCGCTCTTCAAAATCAATGATGATCGCTGCCTCTGAACGCGTTCCGTGAATTCGGGGATCAGTGTGAAAGTTCGGTACACAAATGACTGTAAACCCCGGACGCGCACTCTCCAAATCACCTTTCCTGGAACGCAAAAATAATTGCTGCGCGAACAGATTATGCCAGGCCATCTCGGTAATTACCTGGATCGGCATACGGTAATGGGGGTCAGCTCCCGCTGCTGCATCCAGAATGTATACATCACGCCCCTGTAAATACGCTGCCAGACTTCGCCGCACAACCTCAAAATTCTCGGGCGACATCGGATGGTTGTTCTCACCCCACCAGATCTTCGCTGCGTTCTCCTCGTTAGAAACGATGAATTTGTCTTTGGGAGATCGCCCTGTGTGCGATCCGGTCCGTGCGGTAAACGCTCCATTCGAGGCTAACACACCTTCTTTACGCGCAAGAGCCTGCTCAACAAGCGCGGCTGAGGGAAGGTTCCAATATACATCACCAAGATTCACAAGTCCATAATCTTCAAGGGCCTTACGGCTCATCATCATCGTCATTTTAGATACATCTCCTTCGGGGTTGCGTCAACACTGACACCCAAATATACCACACGATCCACGTAAACAAATACCCTGGTCTTTCCAATCTACCACGTAAAAATAGATGTAGAACGCCTTTCCCCGCAGCTATGGATTTAGTCTATCAGACAGAAGATCTGGATTGCAAGCTACTGACGGCTGGAAGTTTAATGTGATATATGTTTTTTGATGCATAAAGAAAGAATAAATCATGGATATTTATCTACTCTATAGAAATCTATAATACCCGATCTTGATTTTATCTTAATATATGCAATAAGGTAGTCTCTCTTAAAAAAAATGAAAAGATGCTTCATGGTATAATAGATACTGTATTTATATTCCATTCAAAATTTGACGGTTTAACATCAAAAATCTAGTTCAAATGAATGATGAGCAAGGAGGTTGGTGAATGGTCCAGTATCCTCAAAATACCAGTCAGCATACCTGGAACGGCTGGTCTACTATTTCTGCCCAGACAAGCTCTAGCTTTACACTCTGGTTCACTGGCCTACCAGGAACTGGCAAAACAACTCTTGCGGAGATGATTAAGCAAACATTGGTCAGACGAGGGTATAAAGTTGAAATTATCGATCATCAAAGTCTCTCAAATTGGTTGCGCAAAGAACTCCGTATTGAGGAGGAGTTTCTTGAGGATGATTATCAAACTCTCAGCTATGATATGTTTGTCACCTATCTCTGTAAACATTTCGCGCGTGACGGCATTATTAGTATCGCTACGTCGGTCTCTCCGTTTGCCGACACACGCGCCTATGCTCGCGACCAGATTAAAAGATTCTTTGAGGTCCATGCGCGATGCGAGTCCCAGATTCGCTACCGTCGACTCGCGCAACTGGAGAAAACCTATCACCCAGTCGATCGTTTTTATCAACCCCCTAAAAAAGCTGAGCTCACTATCAATACAACACGTGAGCTCCCCGAGCAATGCACCTGGAGGATCATTAGCAAGCTTGAACAGTCCGGGTATATCGCTCCCCTCTGGGAACAACCTCCCATCAGTGATGAGTTCGAGGTGATTAAAACACGCCTTCAAGCCCTTGGTTACCTGGAATAATAACGAAAGGGCTCACCCTTTCTTCCATTTACATGTTATTTCAGGTTTTTTACATAATCTACGAAGCGATCTCCTCGATCAAATTCGTTCTGGAACATTCCAAAACTGGTGTATCCCGGCGAGAGCAGCAAGACATCACCCTCCCTTGTCAACGAGACGGCTTTATCCATGGCTGCTACAAAGTTATCAAACACTCCTCTCGTCGGATCTGGCCGATTTAATCTTCTGGCGGTTTCTTCCAATACAGGCAAAAGCTCTTCAGTCCCACTGCCAGCCAGCAGGACGATATCCCGACAACGTTCAATCATGGCCTCAGGCCACCCCTCTAATGGAAGATGCTTGGTGTTCCCTCCCGCGACCAGGACAATCGGTTCCTTGAAGGCTTCAATCCCTACCTGTCCCGCGATCGGTGTGGTGCTGGCGCTATCATTAATGTAACGCACCCCTTTTTTGGTTACGACCTCTTCCAGGCGATACGCCACCCCTCGAAAACTCTGGACGGCCTCGGCAATCACATTGTCCGCGATACCTAGAAGCTGCGCCGCCTGCGTCGCGAGCAAAATGTTCTCTAAATTGTGTTTACCGGTCATCGGCGTCTCTGTAAACGTGAAAGGTAGGATGGTCTGCGTTCCTCGCAGGAAGCTCCCTCCCTTCTCTATGCTGGTATACCAGGTCTGGCTCTGCGCTTCCTCTCCAAATCTCTTTGTCCAGGGATTATCATAGTTGAAAATCGCCAGATCCTCTGGCCGCTGCCACCGAAAAATATTGGCTTTGGCTTCGGCATACTCTTCCATTCCCGAATAGGTGTCCAGGTGATCTGGATAGACGTTGGTCATGACCGCTACTTGCGGGCTGATTTTATGCGGGGCCAGGCCCTCTAACTGCCAGCTCGATAGCTCCAGCACTACCAGGGTCTCCGAGGTAATCTGTGGCAGTAAAGAGATGGTTTCGACTCCAGCAACATTCCCCCCCAGAACGGTATCCGATCCGTTCGACCTCAGGATTGCGTGCAGCAATGCGCTGGTTGTGGTCTTCCCTCGGGTCCCGGTTACCCCTATGGTCTTTCCAGGACAGGCCTGTAAAAATAATGCGCTCTCCATTTCAATCTGCGCTCCGTGCTCCCGAGCTAGCTGTAAATACTGAGAGCCTCTCGGCACACCCGGATTTCGGATGACGATCTCGGCCCAGCGGAAATCTTCTTCTCGATGCTCACCCAACACAAATTCGATGGAGAGCCCTGTCAGGGCCTGCACACTGGGTGACAGTATCTGGGCCGATTTCTTGTCTGTGACGCGTACGAGCGCTCCCTGCTGGGCCGCGTAACGCGCGATCCCTATCCCTGAACCCTGAAGACCTAATCCCATGATCAATACCCGTTTGCCACGCAGATCCATAAAAACTCTACCTCTATCCAAAACTAGTCGACCTTGCTTGTATGCTTCCATGATAGCAGATCGCTCCTCACCCCTCAAATATGCTTATTGACAGGCAGGGCTCTTTCATGCTGCAAAGAATGGGGGGGAGTCCAGGGGCAGAGACTCATGGGGTGAGGCTAGTACACCTCTGGCGGGGTGCAGGGTGTCCCCGCACATCTCCTCCCCCTCTTTCTCACTATCAAATGTACTTAAGAAGAAAGTGAAATAGCCCTGATTGGCAGGGCAAAGAACGAGAAAACACGCTATAATAGGAAGAACAAATCATTAATAATACCCACGATGCGCGTTTATATAATGCAACAGCTATTCTGTAACGCTCTTCCCTTGACCGGCCAGGATAATACTATATGCATGTAGAGGATACTGCCCGACTCGAACATATTCTTAACCAGATGCCTATCGGCGCTGCTATTCTTGACTGCGCGTCTTTAAGCGTTGAGTTTGTGAATGCTTCCGCTCTTTCTTTTCTCCCTGATCATCTGAAGGCTCAAGATATTGTTGGGCTCCCTCTGGATAAGGTGCTCCCTCCCGATCTCTTTGCTCGTGCCCTCTCTCAACTTCAGGCCGCTTGCCTTTCCGGACAACACCTGACCTTTAATGATATTCCCTATGAGGGTTTTCTGGAGGATCGCGGTCGCACGTACTGGCACATTAATCTGGAGCCTCTGCCCGCGCGCCCTTCTCTTGAGGCTCCGATTACCCGAAAGGGCCGCAGACTCCGTACAACAAAAAATGATCGGTCCTCTACTCGTATGCTTCTGCTGATTGAGGATGTTACTGCTCAGGTCCGCTCCCGTCTCCATCTCAAGGCTATCCATTTTATTACGTCTGTTCTTACAGATCCTTACGCTCTCCATCTGGTCCTGGATCGCGTTCTGCTGGCCGTTCAGGAGATGGTTGGCTCAACACGCTGTGCTATTCTCCTCGCGGATAACTCTCATACAAATATTGATATTGATTTTCAGGTACCGGGTCTGGAAAATGCACAAAGTTACCACACTCCTACGACGATTACGGTTGCCGCTCAAATTGGTCTCCATTCTTCTAATACCACCTGGAAGGCTCCTATTAGCGAAGGAATTCTTTTTGGTCAGGTGGCTCGCTCCCGCCGCTCGCTCGTCCTCTCCGATACGAGCCTCACTCCTCTCTATGATCTGCCTCTGGTTGATAATAAGGGGGAGGCCGCGCGGCCCGGTTCGGTCCTGGTCGTGCCAATCTTTGAGCCGGGCGCGTCACATGGGGGCCTCGATCTACAAGACCCTTCTCAAAAAGGGGCGCTCCTGGGAACAATTGAGGTGTACCATCGTCGACCTCGCAATTTTCCGGCGGAGGAGGTCGAGCTTCTAGAACAGTTCGCGCTCCAGGTCGGTCTGGCTATTCAGAATGCTCGCATGGTCAGAAGTATGAACCAGTTGGCTCGCACCGCCCGCCGCTCGGCTCGCCGCAGCGAGAATGTGATGCAGGCTATCCCCGATGGCGTGATTATCTTTGACTCCCGATGGCGCATCGTTGAGATCAATGACGCGATCCGTCAACTGATGGGCTGGACAAATGATGTGATTGGTCTCTATATTAGCTCGGCTTTCGCTGTGAGCCGCGCCCAGATTCCCCAGGGAAGCCAGCCCATCCCAGAGACGGTGGCGGACCTCGAACGCCGGGCTATCGCTCAGCATATCAGCGAGATTAAGATGGTTGGCGCGAATGGTCGACGCTATGTGATGCGTCGCTCCCAGGCGGCGATCCGCGACGAACTGGGCGATATGTTTGCTTTTGTGATGGTCTACCACGATGTGACGGAACAGGCCGAGGCCCGCGAGCGCATTGAAGCCGAGGTGATTGCCCGAACAACTGAACTGGCTCAGCGCAATCAGGCTCTCCAATGGGCAAAATCCGATCTGGAGATGGAGAGCGCTCGTATCCAGTTACTGCTTGAACGTCTCCCTTCCGGGGTGACTCTGGTGGATCATGAACAACAAACTATTAAGCTGATTAACGCTCAGGCGGTTCAGCTTCTCCAACGCATGGGTATCCGTCTGGAACCTCGCAATAATCCTTCGGTAGCCGCCAGACGAGCGGTCGGCTTAAATATTGAAACGCTGCTACGCTCCATTCCTATGTATCGGCCATCAGGGGCTCTGTTCCCCTATGAGGAACAACCCCTCTACCGGGCTCTTCACCATGGCGATGCTGGCGAGACGGAACTTTTTATCACTCCCCGCAGCGATCATTCCCCTCTCTACCTGCTGGTCAATGCCGCTCCAGTGAAATCGGCCCGAGGCCGCATTAAGGATATTGTGCTGGTCTGGCACGATATCTCTCGTATGAAGATTCTGGAACAGACCCGTGAAAACTTTTTCCATACGATGGCCCACGAGCTTAAAACTCCCCTGGCAAATATTCGAGCCCATCTCAGCGCGCTCCAGGCACCCGATCTTCGCTGGTCTCCCGAGGAACAGACTGCCGCTCTCCATACCGCCGATGAACAGGTGGAACGCTTGGTCCGAATGATTAACCAGTTCCTGGATGCTTCACGAGTCGAGGCGGGAGCCTTACGACCAGAACTGGAACCAATTCTCTTGCCCGAGCTTTTTGAGGACCTTGAAGAACGCCTGGAGGCCCTGATCGCTAGCTCGCAACGCCGACTAGAGATCTCCCTGAAGGAGGATCTTCCTACCGTCCAGGCGGACTATGAGCAGATTATGAGCGTGCTCATAAATCTGCTCAGTAACGCTTTCCGCTATGCCCCTGTGGGCGATAGTGTCCGCCTGGAAGCTAGTTCGGTCTATAATGATCTTCAAGAGGCGATCGGGGTGGAAATTTGTGTGATCGATCGAGGTCCCGGTCTGACTCTTGAACAGCAGGCAGAACTGTTCTCTCGCTTCCATACGTTTACGGTCAGCCGCCAGGGAACAGAAGCTACCCCCACACGCAAACGCTCGGGAACTCGCTGGAGCGCGGCTACTGGTCTTGGACTCTATATCAGCCGGGGAATTATTGAGGCTCACAGTAGCATCTTGCGTCTTCAGAGTGCTCCCGGCGAGGGGGCGGTCTTTGCCTTTACTCTGGCTATCGCTAATGCTTCAAGCACCGCGCAACAGATTAGATAGGAGAATGTTCAGTATGTCAACAAGCGACAGAAAGACTCGTGTTCTCTGCGTTGAGGACGATCCTCAAATGCGCAGCTTTCTGATTGCCCAGTTACGCGCGCGTGGCTTTCAGGTGCAGAGTGTGCGCGATGGCACCCAGGCGGTGGATATGGCTGCAATCTTCCAACCACAGTTGATATTGCTGGATCTCGGGCTCCCTTCTATGGATGGCCTGGGCTTTCTCCGTCGACTCCGCGAGTGGAGTAGCGCTCCCGTGATTGTGCTCTCTGCCCACAATGAGGAACCTATTAAGATACGCGCTCTGGATCAAGGAGCTGATGACTACCTGACAAAACCGTTTAGCCTGAATGAGCTACTCGCTCGCGTTCGTGTGGCTCTCCGCCGGGCTGAGGAAGCCAGTCGCCTTCGACAAAATAGTGAGAGTCAGCGCCCAGTCTACCGTAGCGGCGGCCCAGATGGCCTGGTTGTCGATTTCGCCCACCGCGCTGTCTTCTCTTCCAACAAAGAGGTTCATCTCACTCCAACTGAATACGACCTTCTCAGCGAACTCACTCGCAATGCCGGGAAGGTCCTGACGCATACCGAACTTCTCCAACGTGTCTGGGGACCTGACTATCGCAGTGAGAATACTTACCTGCGCACGTTTATTCGCCATCTCCGTCGTAAGCTGGAGCCCGATCCTACTCAACCCAGATTTTTGAAAAATCAGTTGGGGGTGGGCTACTTTGTCCCTCAACCCGATGCCGAGGAATAAACCTGTAGATTTCACATTTTTTTCACACATCCAATGAACATCTTCACGCCTTTCTCACAGATTGCACAGTATACTTCAACCAAGGGAAAGGGATATTCCCTTCTGAAAGACTGACGGATCTGCCGCAGCCGTCCAGAGGGCATCTTCTTCAAGGATGTTAATTATGCATGAGTCGGACACTGCGAGCAGACCGCCAACTGGCAATCCAAACGCTGGACAACAACAGGCCGATCCCCTGCACACCGTTGGCCCTTCCAACGAGAAAGAGAACACGCACATCAGACCGAGACGCATTCTGGTAGTAGAAGACGACGCTACTCTGGCACATCTGGAGGCGCATATCTTGATCGCTCACGGCTTTGAGGTGACGGTTGCGGGCAATGGAGAGGAGGCCGTGGATGAGATCCGGCAGGCGGTTCCCGATATGCTGATCCTGGATCTGGACTTGCCAGGGACCTTGAATGGATGGGACGTACTACAAGACCTGCGGTCGATCGCGCTCACGCCGGTTCTCTTAACCAGCGCGGCTACTACGATCCGCCAGCAGATACACACTCGTGGCGAGTCCAAAGCCACCCTGGATCATTTGCCTAAACCTTATGCCTTACCGATACTCCTAAAGCGTATTGATAGGATGCTTAATACAGCATCCCCACCACAGTATGTTTCTAAATGAGGAGGGTCTGATGGACCACAAAGAAGATGTAAATACCAATGAGATTCTGCGTAAGGGTGGGTTCGGCGAGATCGAGGCACAACGACTACAACAGCTCAGGCAGGAACACGATGAGCAGGCACGTCAGTTGGCTCAGGCTAGCCACCGCCGCTTGGAGTTTGTTCGCTGGCTGGTCAGTACTGGCAAATTATCGGATCAGATCGCTTGAGAAATGCTTACTAAAAAGCCTGGTAGCTTTCTCACTCGCTACCAGGCTTTCTTATACCTAGCTCGGCTTTTCTTTTCATCTCCTCTTCCTCTGTTTCTTCGGCAATCTGCTTTTCCTTCAAGTGGTTTTACGCTATTACTATAGAATAGGTCGGGGCACTTCTCGATTATCTGTATGTCCTTCCAGGTTCGGTCACTTCCTCTTGCTCGTTGATGGACTGCGTGTAAGCCACTACAGAGCTCATAACGCGTGTTATGAAATTCGCTGGGGGCACCACAACTTCTAACTTGCTGAAGAGGCGGTCAATATCATCCGTCTCCACCTCGTTTTTTGTGAATACAATACTGGTCGTATACTGCATATCTGACTCCCTCTAAAGCATTTGTGCATTTCTTCTATAGATACGCGGTGCGGTAAAAGGAAGTTTCAGAATATGCTTAGAATCTAGGCCTTTCCTGAGAAATTCTAATCTTACGCTTGAACCGAGGAGTAAATGTGCTGCTGCGTGGTTAAGGCTGTCCTCAATAAAGGTTTGGCCCGCTGAAAATACGTTTTCGCGGTGGCCTCTGGCATCTGTAGCGCCTGACCAATCTCAGAAAAGCTTAGCTGACCAGCATAACGCAGGAGAACTACTGACCGAAATTTCGGAGGTAGCGTGTCTATCGCCTGCTGCAACCGATTCTGAATATCATGGCGCTCCGCTAACTCTTCTGGCAACGGTGAATTGTCTGGCATCGCCGATAAAGGCGACAGATCATCTTCATCCCCGGAAGCTTCCAGGTCTGAGAAGTGGATCGCTCTTTTGCGTCTCAGTTCATCCAGACAACGATTGCGCGCTACCTGAAATAACCAGGCTTTCAACGGCTCTCCTGTGCGCAGTGTGGGCAAAGAAATATAAAGTTGCAAAAATACTTGTTGCGAAACATCACACGCCTGATCATAGTCTCCGAGGAAATGACAGATGAAGTTGAAAAGAGGTGCATTATACCGTTGAACTAACATTTCAAACGCACGTTGGTCTCCTGCCAGGGTCTGCTGAGCTAGAATACCATCGGTTAAAGGGTTCTGCTGGATTGCTTTCATTCTTTCGCGTACTTGCATTGTTTTGCATCCTCACTTTCTTGTCTCGTCCTTAGAGTATCGCTTTTAGACTCAAAATACAATAGAAATAAGCCCTTCTATAATCGCCTCTAAGCAGATACTAACGTTCCAACGACCTATCTGGGCCTTTTCTTAGTTTTCTCGCGGCTTTCTTAGAAAAGCTTAGTTTCCTCTTCATCGAGAAAGTAAAAAAAGCTTTTTTACACTCTTACATTTAGAATTGCATAAGATTGGGCGAGCTGAGTAAACGATTAAAGAAAAGCGTGGAGACCTGCTGATCAATGCGTTTTCCCACTCGTACCAGCAGAATGTTGGCCGGCTCCATGGTGATGTTCGGCTCGGTTGTGGGATATTCGATAAAGCCCTGACTCCCAAACAAACGCGAGATCAGCTCCCGATACCGGTAGATGGAGATCCCCAGATCTTTGGTGTCCCAGTGCCAGGAAAGCCCTGCGGCGAAAAGGATCATGTCTTCTAATGCGTCCAACTCTAACGAAAAGGCGAGCAGTTCACGGGCGATTTTCTGGTTTCTCCAGCCAACACTAACCTCAATCGCGACTTCATAAACGTTCTCCAAACCCTCCCACCATTCATCCCCTGGGGCAATCGTGACCTGCCCAACGATTACTCCTGTATCAGTATGCACCAGAGCTAATGCGCAGTCCGACTGCTTTGAGATGTTGATGAGGAGTTGATGCTCGCGCTCCGGCAACCGGGCAAAGGCTCTTAACCCTTGATCTGGGTGCAGCCGCTCTACCAGGGATACCGGACAAAAATCACGCATGATTAAGGTTCCACGCGCTGTCTTTAACAATCTGGTGCGCGAGGGTGTCTCGCTTCCCCTGACATGCAGAAGATCAAATAACTCGGCCATGGGAGATCGTCGTAAGGCCGTGGGAAAGGCCTGCCGAACCGAAGAGGTCAGCAAGAGATGCCTTAACAATGAGATGGTCCGGCGGTTGGTATGCGCGATCTGCCAGCGCCGTGGGATCGATGGAAAGTCGCCAGGGCTGTCTAGAAATGTGGTAGGGAATTGGGAGATCGCTGACTGTTTCCCAATTGCCTCTTGAGACTCTTGCCCTTCGGCTTCAACACTCTGCCAGACGGGCCTCCAGCGCTCAATCCAGCCCTCTGGCAACCGCTCCGGTGGCTTTTGATCCGACATTCCCGCCCAGACCAGCCCCCAGGCTCTCGGTACAACCCGGTAGAGATCATATCCACCCCCTCCTAAAGCAACCCAGCGTCCCTGACAATACCTATGCGCGAGAGTATGGGCCATTTCAATCTGCTTTTTCATTCCACGCGTGGTCAGGCTTAAATGCGTCAAAGGGTCCCAGGCATGGGTATCCGCCCCATGATTAGATACAATCAAGTCTGGCGCGAATGAGGTTATTAGGGCCGGCAAAAGCGCCTCCATAGCCTCAATATACGAGTCATCTTCGGTGAAGGGCTCTAGCGGAATGTTGATTGCATAACCCCTCCCCAGATCCTGCCCAATCTCTAACACATCTCCTGTCCCTGGAAAAAGATATCTGCCGGTCTCATGAAAGGAGATGGTCATGACTCTGGGCTCATCATAAAAGGCTCGCTGCACACCATCACCATGGTGCGCATCAAAATCAAGATATAATACTTTGGCTTCACTGGCCTGTAACACGTGTGCAATTGCAATTGAGGCATCGTCGTAGACACAGAAGCCTGAGGCCCGATTCTTCCAGGCATGGTGTAGCCCTCCAGAGGGATGAAAAATATGCTCTGGACGCGCCTGCTCTTTTGAAAACTCACTCGCTCCCGGAAGCGCCATTACTGTCCTTACCGCCTCTAATGTACCACCAACGATGGTGGCACAAACGGTGTGCATATCCGGCAAGACTGGCGTGTCTCCGTCTCCAAAACCATATTGTAAGGCTAGCCTTTTCCGCCCGGCGATCCGCTCCACTCCCGCGTCTTCAGGCAAGGGAGTACTCAGGTGCTCAACCGCTTGAATATAGTCCAGATCATGAATCACGCTCAGCTCTCCGATTGTAGCCGGCTGAAATGGTAAACGTGTCTCCTCTTTCTCAGGATTCCAGAGGGCGCTGCTCTCTAGGAGATCCAAGAGGGCGGTTACACGTTTTGCTTGCATGGGATGACCCGGCCCAAAATCATATTTCAGTTCCGCCGGATCAAACAGCAGTCTGACTCCTGGTCGCTTCTGAACCTCGAACATACCTACTACCTTTCCAGAAGGATGATCTTCACGCCATAGAAATGCCTTCTACTGCGGGATCTACAAAAACGTAGCGGATATTCTCTTCCTGTAATCGTCTTAAGAGCGGCGCTGGATTAATCGTTCCCAGCCGCACCATGGCGTTGGGGATCACTCCATTCTTTTGAGGCGCGGCTATCACGCTCCGAACCGGTACACGCATCTCTCTGGCAAGCAATAACAATCTGGCAAGCGGGTCTAGATGCCCTTCCGGGAATAGCACTGTTAATTGCATTCCCGGCTCAAATGTTCCCATTGCCCGCGCCAGAGCAAGTAAAAGATCACTCCGGGTTGCCATCCCTACAAGCAACATTTGTGTCGAACTCTCTATCCCATTTTGCACGTCTTCAGTCTCGGGCGTCTCTGGCTCATACTCTACGACAGGAAGACAGTTTACATTACGATCTACCAACATTTGAGCTGCTGCGGCCAAACTGGTTGTTGGGGTCACGCAGATCAGCGACCGGCTCATAACCTCTCCAACTGTGAGCTCCTGCCAGATCCGAACTGCACTGCTATCCCTGGAACCGCGCGCGATGGTTAGATCAATGTCTTTGGAGGAGAGTATCCCTTCCAGTACAGAGACTGTCTCTGTACCGGAAAGCGGTTCTCCGGTTGATCTATCAAAACGCTGCATCTGCTTTTTACGTACAACTGGCAGATGATGAAATTGATACTGGCGCAACAGGTTCGCGGCGTGGCTTAACGAGTCATCTGCTGTTACTGTCACCAGGCTGGTGACCATCACGTCACTAATAATCACGATTGCCTCCGGTCCTGGGAAGTAAAGCTAAAAGCATTTCTGTTCCCAAAAGAACAGATTTTTCCTACGCAAAATAGAGGATGTGTTGATCTCATGATAGCACACAATGGAAAAATGAGACGTTCACTTCTGAAATAACTCTGTGAAAAACCGCTACCTTGTAATCCTTACAGGGTAAAATATGGAGAGAGACTACGCGAAACTCTTATTTTGAAAGGCATATAGATTTATGGAAAATCAAGAACATGCTGTATCAGATCAACCTGAACAATCCTTATTAGATGCGGTTGAACAGGTCCCAACAAATAATCAGCATGCACAACCAGCCCCGTCATCTACGAATACCTCTCAGGCGCACGTTGAACCTTCTAAGGCTCAGGAAAACGGTATAGATACACAAGAAAGCACACAACAAACAAACATTTCTGAGGCTACATCCTCAACAACTATTCAGGTTCCAGCAGTCCCTGAGAGATCCACTCCGTCCAAAACAAGCGCTCTTCCTCAACCTCACCCTTCTATGAGTGTTGAGGATCTCCTCTCACTCCACCTGGTTGTTGACCCCCAAATTTCTCCAAACGGACGGTGGATCGCCTTTACGACATATAGTAGCCAGATCGAGCCCAACCGCACTATGGGCTCGATCTGGCTCGTTCCAGCCGATCGCAGCCAACCTCCGCGTCAGATTACGAATGACGACCATCTTACCTTCTATCCCCGCTGGTCACCTGATGGCCGTTCTCTTGCTTTCCTGAGCGATCGCAGTGGAAGCGTCCAGATTTATCTGCTCTCTATGCAGGGCGGTGAGTCTCAACAGATTAGCCAGATCAGTCAGGGCGTCAACGAGTATAGCTGGCGACCCGATGGTCTAGCTTTTCTGGTCAGCGCCCCCTGGAAACCCTCAGATGAACAGCTACAGCAATCGAGCGGACACAAGATTAGTGAGGTTTACCTCCATCTAGATGAAAGCTGGGATGGCTCCGGCTACAAACAGGGCCGCCATACGCAGCTCTGGCAACTCTCTCTTGAAGGAAGAAATACGACTCGCATCAGCGCGGAACCGATTGATTTCACTGAGGCCTGCTGGTCACCCGATAGCAAGAAAATTGCCTTTTGCGCGAACCGCCGCCCTGATCCCGATCTTAGTGTCAGTAAAGCGCTCTGGGTCCTTACCCTCCACGATGGTGAGCTCGTGCGCCTTAGCCCAGAGGAAGGTTTGGCTATTCAACCCTCCTGGTCGCCCGATGGCACTCACATCGCGTTTTACTATACGGTTGACCAGACAGAGACTGGGAACATCTATCCTTGTATTGTGAGCGCCCAGGGCGATAGCTCACCTCGCCCGGCCCTCGACGATATAGATCAGTACACCTGCCTGCAAATGATCGTGGACGAGCAGAGAAGCGAGACGTTCACTCCCATTCAGTGGTACTCTGA
>CAXTTV010000122.1:0-15244 GCA_964247295.1 uncultured Ktedonobacteraceae bacterium
GGATTATATTCATCGTCAGGGAATTATTCACCGAGATATTAAGGCCTCGAATGTGTTATTGGATACTGACGGCCATTGCTATCTTTCCGATTTTGGAATTGCGAGGGTGATGAGTGAGTCAACGCAGTTAACCAATACTGGTAATGTGTTAGGAACTGTAGATTATATTGCGCCCGAACTGTTTGAGGCAAATGGGCGAGCGACAAAGAAAAGCGATCTCTATTCCCTTGGTGTGTTGTTATTCGAGATGGTCGCGGGACGTGTGCCCTTTACTGCTGAGAACCAGATTGCATTAATTACCATGCATATGACCAGGCAGCCGCCATCACCAAGAGCGTTCCGACCTCAGCTTTCGGCTCAAGTGGAACGAGTTGTGCTTCACGCGATGGAAAAGCGGCCAGAGAAGCGCTTCGCGACCGCGACCGATATGGCGCTGGGCTTCTGTCGTGCCGCAAGCAACAAGGCGACACCTGCGGATATGGGGATGACCGGGCAAACCACGGTGGTGATGCCCCAAAACTCGGTTCGTTCCACAGGAGAGCAGCAGACCGTTCGTAACTCTGGCCCTCAGCCTTTGCGGCTTCGGAGCGGAGGGGAGACGCCGGCCTTTGTTCCCAGGGTCTCGGCGGCTCCTCCACAGACGCCTCCCTCGCAACCATCCTATATTCCTGGTCAGTATCCTGGCTCGCCTTACGAGGATTACCCACCACAGTTGCCTGTGCGCCGCCGAAGTTCAGTCCTGGTGGGATTTTTAGTGTTCCTGGCCTTACTGATCGTAACATCGGGTCTGGCTTATGCCGTGGTATTTGATCCTCTGGGCTTTAGATCGTCTCCGCCAGTTCCCGCCTCCACTGCGGTAACGGTTGCTCCTACGGCGACGCCAACGATACCCCCAGCGACGCCCACACCAAACGCGACTGCGACCGCCCAGGTCAAAGCTACAGCCACAGCTACCGTTCAGACAAAGGCCACCGCCTCCGCAGTTGTCGCTACCACGGCCACCGTTCAGGCAAAGGCCAGTGCGACTCCGGGTGTGATCGGGACCGCGACCACTGGGACACCACTGTATGCCGATGGTTTGACCAATCCCAATAATCCAGCAACGGCGAATGCTAAGTGGGTGCTTATACCTGGACATTGTGAGATCGCGGGCGATGGCTTTCATGTCAAGGAGAATCTCAAGGGGTTCAAGGTTCGTGGGTGCCATGAGTCAGCTTTGAACTATCAGAATCTATCGGCCTCGGTGGATATGACGATTACTTCCGGCCATACTGGTGGTTTTGTGTTCCGCCTGAATACACCTCTGGAGATTTTTCACGGCTATCTGTTCGAGGTGGATGCTGCTGGCAATTACCGGGTCTCGAATTTTGATGTGACCGCGAAAACCATTCAGAACTGGACCCCCTCCGATGCCTTAAAAAAAGGGGCTGATAAAAACACGCTACAGGTGATCGCGAAGGACCAGACCCTCCTGTTTTATGCCAACGGGACCTTTTTGACTGCGATTACCGATAACACGTATACTTCGGGAACAATCGGTTTTCTGGCGACCGCGACCGATGCCCCCGCTGATGTGGTGTTTAGCAATCTAAAGATTTATCAACAGTAGATATGCTCTACCGATCTTGAGGCCGGGACCGATCTCGTGGAGGTACCAGACGATGTTCTACAGCGAAGGCCGCCGCTTCGCTGCGTCTGGTAAGCCCCAATTTCTCTAAAATATGGCTGACATGATTGCGGGCCGTTTTCTCGCTTACAGAGATCGCCGCCGCGATCTGCTTATTGGTATAGCCGCGCGCGACCAGAGCCAGGACCTCGCGCTCACGACCCGTAAGATCGCTTGCGGCTCCGGTCACGTCGGCACTTGCCAGGGCGTTTAGCCTTTGAACCGCCTGGTTGCGGGCCCGTTGATCCAGGTATGCCTCGCCTCTGGAAACAGCGCGCAGGGCCTTAAGAAGTTCCACCCGGTTCGCGTTTTTCAGAAGGTAGCCGCTGGCTCCAGCGAGGATTGAGGCCGGGACCGCATCCTCGTCGGTGTAGGAGGTAATCATCAGGATCTGAATGTCAGGCTTGAGGCTTTTAATTTCTCGGCAGGCCTCGATGCCGCCCAACTTCTCCATTCGGACATCCATAAAGATTACCTGGGGATCGAGAAGCCCGACTTTGGCGATGGCCTCGGCCCCGTTACTAGCCTCACCCACCACCGTGAGATCGGGCTCCAGCTCAAAAACGGTTCGCATACCCATTCGAACCATCTCATGATCATCAACAATCATCACGCGGATCTTACTCATCCTTCAACCTCATTTCTTATTCAGAACAGGGAGATTAACATGGATACGCAGGCCACTGCCGGGAAGTGAACGTAGCTCAAAGCTTCCTCCCAACTCTTCGGCTCGTTCGCGCATTCCTTTGAGTCCATACCCTGAGTAGAGCCTCTCCTCATCCTGTGCATTTTCGGCCTCTAAGCCCAGACCGTCGTCCTCGATATCCATTGAGATGCTGTGAGGATGATGGTATAGGCGTATGAAAATCTTTGTGGCATTGGCATGTTTGTATGCATTAGAGAGGGCCTCCTGGGCGATTCTAAAAAGCGTCGTCCCGATCTGAGCCAGCTTGTGGGCGGCCAGAGGATTTTCAGGCACTGGTTGCTCTTTTCCCTCAATTCTAAGCTCTATTGCCAGACCACTGATTGCCTCGAACTCTTTCACCTGGGTGGTGAGCATTTGTGTGATCGTCGTATCGCCACTGATCAAGGGCTTGAGCGTAAACATATAGTGCCGCGTCTCCCAGAGGGCCTGTTTTGAAACAGTGACCAGAGTTTCTAGCCGGGAGCTTAGCGGCTGAATCTCCGCGCGGCGATCTGGCTGTTCCTCTTCCAGGCGTTTAGAGAGAGCCAGACAGGTTTCAGAGTGCAGGCTCAACATATACGTTAACTGGGCAACCCCATCGTGAATCTCGCGGGCGATCCGTCCCCGTTCAGCGGTTGCGGCCAGTGCGGTGCTTTGTTCGGTCAGGCGAATATTCTCCAGGGCGACCGCAAGCTGGGAACTGGCAAGGGTGAGAAAGCTTTCCTGTTTTTCATCGAAAGGTTGTTGACGAACGCTCTCGGCCCCGACCAGCAGCCGGATCTGTTCATCAACAAAGACAGGGAGGTAGAGACGCGCAATCCCATTCTCAGATCTGCCGCGTTCAGAGTAAAGCATCTCAAAAGCTGCCAGCTTTTTTCTGGTCGTTGCCGTGTGAAGGAGCAGTGTATGACTGGTATCGGGGGAGGGGATATCAATGACACCAACCTCCTCAGAGAACTCTATTTTTGGTTCGGGAAGTTCAGGTGAGATAGGGAGGATCTGGGCCAGGATCACGCGTTCAAAATTGCCCCCGCGCTGGATCTGCCCAGCGCTTTGTTGGAGAAGCCTTTGACGATTGCTCGCCTCCGTCAGAAGCGTTTCCCCGATCTCAAGCAGCACACGCTGACGCTGAAGATCTGCCTGAATCTGTCGACGAATCTGAATATAGCGATAGAGGAGGGTTGCCATATAGGCAGCCAGGGTAGCCGCAATAGGCGCGTCGATCAGTGATCCTAGCAGATCTTGTGGCTGTGGTATGAAGGGTGCTATACCTGGAGGTGGGGAGTAGGCTCCAATGAGAATGAAAAGATCGTAGGCCAGGGCCGCCGCCAGACCGCCCCGGTAGCCATAGGCAAAAGCGGCGGCAAAGGCTGAGGCCAGACCGTAGCGGTAGAATGGCGAGGCATCACCAAACATCGGTGTCCAGTAGGGCGCGGTATAGTAGGTAGCCAATCCGCAGATCAACACATCGAGGCCATAGATCAAAAGATCTTTAGCGATCGAGCGTCGACCGGAGAGAGGAGTGAGTAGACGTACCTTCTCACTTTGTTCCTCGACCAGATCTGCCTGATCGTGCGTTAGTATGCCGGTTGGTTGCCTTTTGAGCCATGGAGGTAGTGGTAGATTGGGTAAAAGGAGTTGAAATGGTGAGTAAAGGGTAATCGCGAGGGTTTCAACAAAGGTGATTGTGAGAAAGAGAGGGATCGTCATGGGAACAGTCGGTTTTGGCGGGTACTGGAGGCACCAGGCCAGAGCATAGATCCATGTTGCCCAGCGCCAGACCAGGAAAAAATAGCCAGGAGTGCTCTGTAGAACGCGAAGCTGCCCCTGTGAAGATGCAGAGCCAGGCCGTTTTTCAAAGTTAATCACGCGAGACGCTCCTTTGCGCTATGTAAAGGAAAACGAAAGTGATCTGAGAGGCAAATTATGCCTTTTTTTCTTCACTCTGTCAATCAAAAAGCTGAAGCCAATATGCTTGAAATTTAGTGATTATTGGATGCAATAATCTGCATGAAATACCGAGGGCTTGTAATTTGTTCTAGCAAATAGAGCTATTTATGTGGTATCTTATTATCAAAGGATCAAACGTTCTCTTCCACTTTGGGTCAGGTATGTTAAGAATAGTCTTTTAGCCTGTATTCATAGTTTGTTGTTTGCAGGTATTTCCGCCCATAGTGGAGATTTAATAGGTTTGTTTTCCGAGAAGAAAGGGACGGTTCCTCCATGAAGAATGCCGAGCGGAAGCGTACAACGTTGCTGGCGACTCTTGATGAACTCAACCGACCTTTGCGTGTTCGACCAGTGCGCCTGCTGGGCCGAGATTGGTGGGCGATCGACTCTGATGATATCTGGCCCGGTATGGTTATGGACCTGCGCCGCCTTGGGTTTGAGGCAACTGCCTGGGAGGAAGAGGTTCTGGTCCGCGAAAGTGGCCCGATGCTCGAACCGCAGATGGAAGGACCGGCTGCTGAAACCGGCTTGAAGCCTTTTCCCGTTTTCCACCCCTCCATTCGCATTCGCAAAGAGGTTCCTCTAGAGCAGGATGATCGGATCTTTCGGTACCTGGACGAGGAGGATGAGGATGAGGATGAGGATGAAGACGAGGAAGAATTGGAGCCAGAGTCTCTGGACTCTGACTATGGCGTCTTATAAGTTTTGATACCTGTTCGATTAAAGATAATCTGATAGCCTTTCGATTAATGGCGGCTCGGAAGGTTATCTTTTTCCTCATGTAGGTTTCCCCCGCATACCATTTCCCCTTCCGGTATTTTCTCTGTCGAACAGGCGTGCTATAATGAAAAGCAAGAGAAAAACTAAAACCTTTATCCCGGAAAGGCGGCTCACAGTATGCAGGAGGATATACGAGTAACTACTGACCCCCAGTCTGGGCATTCTGGATCTCCAGACGCCGCAATCGCGACGGTAGCACAGGAAGAGCTTTCTTCTACATCGGTTGGTTCTGAGGGCACCCAGAAGTCAACCTCTCCTGCCCAATTTCTCAGCGATCGATCTTCTCTGGCGGAGTGCGCCGGGCCGTATCAGCAGGAGTTGAAGTTACGTGGCAAGTCTACGTACACAATTGCCTGCTTTCTGTCGGATCTAAAAATGTTTATGGGTGTGATAGGGGCGGACACGCCGGTTGGGCGGATTACCAAAGAGCAGCTTGTCGATTGGTTGATGCGTCTGAAGTTTGGTCAGGGGCGGACGCCAGCCGCAAAGACGATGGCGCGCCGCGTTACGTTTCTCAAAAACTTTTTTGGGTGGCTAACCAGCGAGAATCTACTTCGAGAGGACCCCTCAGCCAGTCTGGTACTGGAGCGACCGATACCACCCCTGCCACAACTCCTGGAAGAAGAGGAGATCGATCGACTGCTGGAAAGTGCCGCGACCGATCCTCGATCCTATTGCCTTGTATATCTTGTTTTGCATGCTGGCCTGAAAAAGGAAGAGGTGATGGCCCTGAAGGTTCAGCATCTAGACCTGACCGATCCCCAGAGCCCAACAATCACTGTCCACTTTTCCGCATCGATCGGCAAGCAGCATCGGGAGCGCCGTTTAACATTACCCGCAGAGTTTACAGAGATCCTTCAAAGCTATCGTGAGCGTTACCATCCCTCATCTGAGCTTTTTACTTGCACGGACCGCAATCTTAACTATATTCTGGCGCGAGCTGTGAAAGATGCTGGTCTGGAGAAGCGTGTTACGCTTCAATTGCTTCGAGATACTTTTGCTGTGAGGCAGTTGCGCTCTGGTGTTCCAATGGATGCTTTGCGTGAACGTATGGGGCTTTCAGACGAGGCCTGGTTGGAGTCCAGGGAGAAATACCGACGGTTGGCCGCTCTAAAGGCATGATCACAAAGCACAGATCTAAGGAGAGAGTTTGCAGACTCTCTCCTTGTTTTTTAAAACTGTGGAGGAAGGGGCATCTGTGGAGGGGGCATCTGTGGCATTTGATGGGTATAGATTGGCTGTGCCATAAAAAACTGCCGGGCTCGCTGTTGTTGCAGTTGCTTATTCAAGAGAACGGCATTAAGGATAATTGCCACGATCGATAAGGGGCCAACAAGGAAAATGCCCAGGCCATCAGTGGCGACGACTAATACGATCGCTAAAGGCCAGTAAAGCATAAAACTTCCGAGCAGGAGCAACAGACCGGGTAGAATTTTGTTCGCGATCAACCATCCAATTCCAAAGACGCCGCAAAGGGAGCAGAGGATCTCCACGATCAGGGGAGTGACTCCTGGTGTGGAAGGCTGCTGAAAAAATTGGACATTGACGGCAGGAGGTATCATCAAGGGCTGCCGAATATTATACATCTGTCCAATTGGAATATATGACGGTGGAGGCGTAGGTACCCCACCTAGAGGATAAATCGGCGGTGGAGCCGGATGGATAGAAGGCGGTGAATAACCATTCACCACCGACTCCTGATGTGGTTGTCGCTGCTGATACCCCTCGTTATAGATTGGTGAAGAGTTTTGATCTTCAGAGCCAATCTCGTATTTTCTAGCCTCTTTAGGGCCTATTTGCTCAGACACAGAGCCGCAACCGGGACAGATAATCTGATCCGAACTGATATTGTACCCACAACGTTTGCATGTATGCATGGCTCTACACCTTTGTTTTCCTGACTGAAGCGTAATCTTAGAGCGAACCATCTCTGTCGTTGCTGATAAGTTTCCAGCCTGCCGAATTTATAAGAATATGTATAGTGCCATTTGACGCGGTACGCAGAACCTGGATGGACTGGTCTGTTTCAAAATAGGTCAAAGCATTACTAGTATCTTGTTGTAGTTTTGGGTCGATTATTTTACTTTTATGTGGGACAGCCGGAGTTACCAGCAAAAGCGAAGGATGTACCATCTGTAATAGATTACGTAGAGACTGAGGAAAAGTTTTATTAGGATGATCAACGTACTGAATAATACTACTTTGTACTATTTCTGACGAAGTTTGAGTTAAAAGGGTCTGCATCGCGGTGGTGCTATATGCCGCTTCTCCCAATAACATCAGGTCAGTGGAAACGGTATGTAGGCGGAGGATCAGGGCGTTATCCTCCGCCTCCTGGCTGCTTTTGTGAAGCTGGCCTTTTGGTGAGAGTACCTGGAATTGCATATAGCGGCCAATCTGCCAGTTCATCCCCTGACTGACTTTAAGATAGGGAATGCCTGATTGGGCAAGCTGATGACGCCACAAGGTATAGTTTTGGGAGGGATGGAGCATCCCCATGTCAACCGCAGCCCCGACCCTATAACGGCTAACAATATCGATTAAACCGTTCAGCTCCTCCTGACCTGGCGCAGTCAGGATCACCAGATCCAGATTGTGTTGCCAGGGGGGGAACTGAGTATTTAGGGCTTCAGCCAGAGAGGCAGGATCATTCCCTCCGTCTATCAGAACCGTTTTTTTGTCTGGTGTACGAATCAAGATCGCCTCACCCTGAGGAGGTTTCCCGACCGCGCCCACCCGTAAAAACGAGATTGTTACCTGCTCTGGCCCATGGTCCAGGGCCGCGAAAACTCCTGTTGATAGGATTGCCAGACCCGAGGCCCCAACCTGTGCCAGTCTCCAGACCCGGCGTAAGATCAGGGATTGGTCGTGCTGTTTCTGAGCATCCTTCTTCGGCCAGCGCCAGAGAAGCCAGAAGGTGCAAAGGCCCAATACTCCATAATAGCTCCAGGCTAAAGGTGCGCTAAAGGTATCGAGTTCGATATATGCGCCCGGCAGCTTCGCACAGATCTGAACAATTTTAAGTATATACCAGAGGACGGGCCAGGCCATCCAACCACAGAGAATTCCTGGGTTTTGATGGATCAGGCCGGCGAGGCAGACGCAGATCCCTTGAAGGATACAGATACCTAGCAAAGGGACCGTCAATAGATTGGCTATGGGCGCGATAAAAGAAAGCTGATGGAAGCTAATCATAAATATCGGTAGGGTCGCTATCTGGGCCGCCATAGTCACAGCGATAATCTCCGATAGATGATTTCCCAAGGGCCAACGAGTCAGAGGGTGTAATAGGCGTTGCATTGTTGGTGTCAGCAGAACAATTCCCAGCGTCCCAATCTGAGAACGCTGGAAGCCAGCATCCCAGAGGACAAAAGGCTCTTGCAGGCTGATCAAGATTGCTGAGGCCCCCAGGGCGGTATAGATAGAATATTGGCGGTTCAGACGGGGGGCCAGGACCAGGAGTATTCCCATAATGCCCGCGCGGAGAGCCGCCGGTCCGGCTCCGCTCACAACCGTATAGACCGCGATACTTAGAACGATCAATCCCGTCTGCAATAGCTGTCGTCTGGTCCGTTGCTGAAGTTGTCCTGGTAGATACCGGTGTTGTGGAACCTGGCCGGGCAGATGGTTCGTAACGGTACCAACCAGGCCTGATAATATTGTGACTTTAAATCCTGATGGCACAATAAGGTGTGCTGTCCCAGTGACATTAAAGGCCGGGGAGAACGGCGCGAGGGCCGGTGTGCGCAAGCCCAGCAGTATCGCGATCATCAGGGCTGCCTCGGGCTGTGGTAGATCCTGCGTGATGGTCGTCGCCAGTAGAATACGCAGATGATAGAGTGTTCCAAGCACAGGATTTCCGCCGTGGGCTTGAACCTGGATGCGAGGAAAAGCCATGCTCGCCTGAATCGTCATCTGGCTATCAGGCTGGGGAGCTTGAAGCTTCCCGCTGATCTGCACACTATCTCCATAGTTAGGAGCATAAGGATCTTCAAACAGCAGACCGCGAGTTTGCACCTCAATCTCCCCATGAGCGGAAAGCCATCTGCGGCCATTGTTCAGACTGATCTCTGAGACCTCAATGATTAACCGACGCGCCTGACCCTGAACCTTCGGTTCCTCGCTGACCGTCCCGTGAAGCTGAATTTTTAATGGATTTCGGGGATTTACCAGACGGGCGAGTGCCTGAGGGTCCTCATATGGTGAGGCAGATCGGGCTCGCCAGCCCCCCAACAGCAGACAGAGCAATAGCAAGAACCATAGTCGCTGCTGAGATTTCCAATATCCCACTAGCAGAATACTAATCAAGATACAAAATGCTATGAGCATAGGTGAGGGCAGGCCTATTACATTTTCCAGCAGGATACCTGCCATCCAGCAGATAGCTATAGAGACCAGGGGTTGTTGGGAGATCAGCGAGTAAACCAGTCTGATCCTGTCGTCTATTGTGAAGGCTGCTATATCGTCACCTGATTTTTTATCTTATTGTAGGTTGTCTGGCTGATCACCAGTAGAAGTTGATCGGGGCTATTATAGCGACCGTGGGCGGTGCGGTAATCCACAATTTTTTTCGCCATTGTTGCGCTTAGATGAAGTTGGAGCACCAGATCATCCTGAGTCGCGCTATTAATATTTACGACCGGAGCGCTTTGTCCATTGGGACCGGACACGCCTCCGATCTGGGCTGGTGGGGTCTCACCATTGATCGTTACGTACACCTCCTGCCCATCGTTCAGCCGGGCCGCGAGATTAAGGAAAGCCAGATTTGCTTCATCTTTTGTCCCGCCAGCCGCCTTAAGCAGATCGTAGACGCGTGCATTTGTGGGCAGACTATAGACACCGGGATGATTTACCGCCCCGACCACATACACCTGAATATGTCCGGCTCCGGTATCCATTGAAGTGGTATGGGAGCGCGTTGGAGTTGCAGAGATTATCGTTGAAAGGGAGCTGGCCGCAGGCAGAGAGTCTGTCCGGGGAGTATTAGAGTCCTGCCAGAGAAAGATCAAAGCCGCGATAATCCCACCCAGAGCCAGGAGCGCGATCGGCAACTGTTTCTGGCGAAGAGAGCGAGGCTTTCGGGCAATCGGCTCAGTAACTGGAAGCTGTTGCGTATCTTGATCCCAGACTGGGCCGGGCGAATTTTTGATGTTCGGGGTATGGGAATGCAGATTGGAGTGCATCTAGATCGTCCTCCCTTCAAACACAGCCACGATATAGGAGGAGCTTAACAGGTAATAGAGGTAATTGTCAATACAAAAGCCTGAAGTTGAACAGATTGTAATCAATGTAGATCATTAGGTGACAAAGTTGTTAGAAACCTGAAAATAGAGCTTGAGATCACTTGATAATCGGAAGGGGATATGTTAGAATAGCCTGCGTACGTTCCCGTAGCTCAGTGGATAGAGCATCGGCCTCCGAAGCCGTGTGCGCTGGTTCGATTCCAGTCGGGGACATTTTTCATGACCTTTTCTCCTGTTTATCAGCAGATATATTTCGTGGTAGTGGAGTAATGAAATACATTAGCTGCGCTCTTTATTGGCAACCTTGATAAGTTCCTCTTCCAGTTCTCGCCAGACCTGTTCCTCCGCTTGAAGACTGCTCACCGGCTGGCCCTCGCGGTTAGCTTTCCAGATGGTATCGCTGACTCGTTTGCGAAAGTCGGCAAAGTGGACTTTCTGGACGCTTTGCGCTGGCATAATCCTTAGTTCTAACTGATTGGTTTCATAGAATTCTTCCGGTTCAAAAGCTAGAGCCAGCAGATTAGCATAGTTTTCGATCAGATTAAGGCGCGTCTGCTGAAGAAAGTTATTTTTGCGGGTGCTGGAGACCAGGAGACAACCGGCAATTCGATTAGCAAAAGTGATAGGATAGGTAGCCGAGCTTACCTCATATTCCACTTTTTGTGCAGGCAGCATACCACGGTCTTCATAGACGTTTTGGATAATAGATGGCCTGGAAGAGCTAGCGGCATAGCCTGCCAGGGACTCAGCCCCTAGAAACATAGCTTTATGTTCCAGATCCCCTTTCCATGGGGGCGTGCCGACTCCCATACTTTCTCGTAACGAGCGGATTTTCTGGTCTTCGGCTGGCGGCATACAGCGCACAACCACAATTGCCATTCCTAAGCGGTCGGGATCAAGCTGTTCAAGAGCCTGTTGCAGAATAAGTTTACTGATACTCCAGAACCGCTGCGACTCAGTTGTAATTGCTCGCATACTAAAGACGCGTAGATAGAAAGGGGTGGGAATGTCTTTCGGTACGTTTTCTAGCTCTCCGACCCCCTCAAGATCGCCAAAGGCCCCCCCGCTTGAAGACAGGAGCCGTTCTTTCTGTTCAGGAGTTAGAAGGCTGAACAGGCGGCGCAAGTTTTGAGGGCGCGGATCTGACTGGCCACTAATCCAGCGTGTCAGCGTGATAGGTCTGATCCCTAACTCTTTAGCAATTCGTATCCTCTCATGCTGGTCACCAACAACCTCGGATAGCACCTCGCGCCAGTTCTGTAGTTCTTGCACTCCTTCAACCCTGCCTTAAATTAATTCGCTTTACTTCACATTTTGCATCTCATCATACCAGCTAACGATCTGTGCGTCAACTCTTTTTAGAAAGAAGTTTCTTGTGATAAAGTAGTTTATCCGCAAAATATCGCCTCTTCATGTACAATAATCATGACTTTTATTGAGAGCATCTCTTCTAATCAGAAGTATAAATACTGATACGCTCTTACACGAAAAATGTAACCTTTGTTATGTCAGTCTGGTGTCTGTCTCTTTTTATTTTTGTGCTCCGTATCTATAAAAGCAAAGTTGAGTTAACCTGGCTCTTATTATACTTTGTAGAGAGGTCAGGTTTTCTAATCACGTAGAAGACAGAGGCGTACGATGTACAGTAGGAAAACTAATAGTCGAAAGTTACAAAGAATCGTCCAGGAGCAATTTGGCTTTGAGGATCTTCGACCGGGTCAGAAGGAAGCTATTCGTTCAGTGATCGCTGGTCGCGATACCCTGGCTGTTCTGCCCACGGGCTCCGGTAAATCTATGATCTATCAGCTAAGCTCGCTTGTTCTCTCTGGGCCAACGATTATTGTGTCTCCTTTGATTGCTCTACAGCGGGACCAGGTGGAGTCTCTGGAAAAGCTACATATTGGTGAGGCGGCTCAGGTGAACTCCACAATGAAAGAGGATCAGCGGGAGGCTGTATTTGAAGAGTTTGTTGAGCAGGAGTTAGAATTTCTGTTTCTGGCCCCTGAACAGCTTAAAAGTGAAGAGGTGCTTTAAGAAGCTGCGCTCCGCTCGCTCCTCACTCTTTGTGGTAGATGAGGCTCACTGCATTTTCTATCGTCCTGAGGATCTGGGAATTCGGCGTTTTCTAGCGGGCGTGGGCAAGATCGACGCCGATCAGGTAGAGCAGGTCGCGCGGATTATTCAAAAAAGTAAAGATCCCCTGATGTTACAGGATTTAAGCGAATGTACGCATCTCTCGCGTTCTAAACTTGTAGAGGCTCTGCGCCGATTGGAAGATGTCAATGTAGTTGAGATCTTGCCAGATGGTGAGATTACTCATGGCGAGCGTTTTTTACCATTGGAAGAGATTACTACTGAGGTAATGGTGGCGCATAAATCCCGTCGTGAGTTTGAGCGTTCCCGTCTGGAGATGATCAGCAATTACGCCGAGGTGCGGGATTGTCGTCGCGAGTTTATTGTGAATTATTTTGGGCAGGAGACCGATGATCCCTGCCATTTCTGTGACAACTGTGATGATGGAATTACTGTTTTTGAAGATGAGGAGCATGTGCCATTCCCAATTAATACGTGTGTTCAGCATCAGAGTTGGGGATCGGGTCTGGTGTTGCGTTATGAAGGATCTAAAATAGTTGTTCTGTTTGATCAGGTGGGGTACAAGACTCTGGATATAGAGATTATTCTAGAGCGCCATCTTCTGCAAAGATCTCCTAAAGGCCCAGGCTCTATCAATAGCTTTTCGCTTTCTATAGAGGCAGTACAGGCTGCCTTTTGTATATCGCGAGAGTAATAGTGGTACATACTATCTATTACTCTGTTGAATAGAGCAAATCGGGTGCATTTGTAGACATATTGAAGCAGTTTGCGATACACCGTAACAAACTCTCCTGATTTATGTGAGGTTTAGTTTTTTTCAGGCGTATTTATATATATCTGCTACTGATATTGCACGTACTGTCAATAGGTAGGAGTAAATAAATTGTCATCTGACAGCTTCATTATGCCGTTGGCATTGTTGTAGTATCAGCTGGCGCGGCTGCTATTCCTCTATCTCTCGTATTTGTATCGAGGAGGACACGATGCGTAAGACCAGAACGGGTTATCGAACTCTGGCATTCTCTCTTTTCACTGCTCTCGTACTTATTTTGAGTGCTTGTGGAGCTCAGGGTACTCCCACCACGTCAGACAGTAACTCCAAGCCTGTAAAGGGTGGTACCTGGATCGACGACCTGGCGAATGAACCAGACTCTTTGATTCCAAACGCTTCCTCACAGACATTCGCGACCATGGTTGCCCAATCCCTGTATACCCCACTGTTTGCGGGTGATGCCCAGGGGCACATCAACCCGGCGGCGGCAGCTGAGCTGCCCACGCTGGCGAATGGTGGGATCAGCCAGGATCTAAAAACCTGGACCTTCAAGATGCGTCCCGGCCTGAAGTGGTCGGACGGTCAGCCCTACAACGCTGAGGATGTGGACTTCACCTGGAAGCTCTGGACAAATCCCAAGTTCCCGGCCCAGAATACTTCTGGTTTTAACTTGATTACTTCGGCGGATGTTTCGGCTGATAAGATGTCGATCACTTTCCATTTGAAGCAGGCGTTCGCTCCGTTTGTTGCCAGTTGGACCGATGGTCTTCAGGCTCCTCTGCCAAAGCATCACTTCGCGAGCATCGCTCCCGATCAGATCGCCAAGTCTTCTGAGAACCTGAACCCTCAGGTTGTGAGTGGTCCCTTTGTGATGAAGGAGAGCCGCCCCGGCGACCACTACACGGTTGCACGTAACCCAAACTACTATCAGGCTGCCCAGGGGTTGCCCTATCTGGATCAGGTAGTTTTCCGCGTTGTTGCCAACCAGGACACCGTTCTGAAGGATCTTCAGTCCGGCGCAGTTACCTCTGCCTGGTTCCTGGATGTCAGTAAAATGTCGTCCTATAACAAAGTCCAGAACTACAAAGTTGTGGCGAACCCCGCCGCCTCTAACTATGAGGTCGCGATCTTCAATACTCAGAACCCGATTTTGAAAGTGCTTGAGGTTCGTAAGGCGATCGCGCTGGCAATCAACCATGACGACCTGATTAAAACAGCTCGTCAGGGCCAGGGCCAGCCACTCTGTACGGATCATGGTAAGTCCTACGATCCCGGTTATCAAGCCGATGCCCCCTGTCCGAAGTTTGATCCCGATGCTGCTAACGCTTTGCTGGAGCAGGCTGGTTGGAAAAAAGGTTCCGATGGTGTTCGTGCCAAGGGTGGGCAGAAGCTGGAGTTCACCTACTCCACGACTACTGGTAAGCCCTGGCGTGAGTCCGACGAGACCCTGGTCCAGTCGAACCTTCAGGCCGTTGGTATCAAATTGAACATTAAGAACTATCCCGCCAGCACCTTCTTTGGTAGCTTCATGCCAAACGGCAAACATGACATCGCTGAGTTCGAGAACTCCTATGTCTATGATGGCGATAACGATAGCTTCATTGGTTGTGACCAGATTCCGAAAAATGGTGCTGGTGGTCAGAACTGGACCTTCTATTGCAGCCAGACCATCCAGCAAAATATTGTGAAGGAGCAGTCCTCTGCTGACAAGGCGACTCGTCAGGCGGCCTTTAATGAGATCCATAAGGCTGAGTTGACCGAGTTTCCGTTTGTAATTCTGTATGGCCCGACCGACCCTGGTATCGCGAAGGTGACGGCTCACAACTATCTCCCAGGCCCAATGGGTGCCTCTGAGACCGTGAACCTCTGGAATTGGTGGTGTGATGGCGGTAAGTGCTAAGCTTTCCGTTATGCGTAGCGCCTTGACAAAGTAATCCTTATGCCTCTGGCTAAATGTATGTCCTACGTTCAGTCAGAGGCATCTTCTCTTTTTACACTTTTTCTGTTATGATCTTGCGAAGGTACTCTATTATTGCAATACATCACTCATGCAC
>CAXTTV010000123.1:0-15243 GCA_964247295.1 uncultured Ktedonobacteraceae bacterium
CGGACAATGTTGGCCTTGAAGGCACAACGTTTGAGCGATTCTTGAGCGAGCAATTGCCGCTGTGTCGATACCTCATTTTAGTACAAACGGTAGCCTCGCTCCAATCTCCACATGTGCGAAGCGTGGTAGACAGTGCGTTGACTCTGGTACAGGAAGGACGTATGAGCGCAGTGTTTCGTGTCATCGCCCCTGATCTCAATGGAGTAACGTCACAGGCTATCCCCTTGAGGTGGGCGAATACGCCTGAGTTCGATGCGAGTCAGGATTATGCGAGAACGTCGTTCAGACTCTGTCTAAAGCTGGAGCTTAACTATACAAAGCCGATCCCTGACGCACCACCACCGGCCTTTACTTTGCCTGTTCTCGAGACCTCTAATCCAGAGGGGACGAAGAATATGCTGCCTTTCCTGAGTCAGGCCCATGCTCAAGCGTCCATGAACAAGGACCGCCCGAAGGGTCCCATCAAGCAGACATATACGCCACTTAGTCGGCGTTTCATTATTCCCATCATTATGGTTGTGTGTGTCCTTGCGGGTGGGCTTTTCCTGACTATTCAGAGAGCCACGACCCAGGCCACAAGGCCCCCGACCCAATTACGAAGTCCAGCTCAACCGGGAATCTCTGCTCAACCCACGGGCTCTGTCCAACTAAAAAGCTCTGCCCAACCGGCATTCACAGTTTTCAAGAGTCAATCCTATATGGCCTGGACTGGCACCGACAAGCATCTCAGCATTGCCAAATCTAGTACTGGCAATACCTTTACATCTCCTACGACGCTTTCGGAAACCAGCGCTCACGGGCCGGGATTAGCTGTATACAACAATCAACTTTATATGGCCTGGATTAGCGCCGATAATTCGCTTCACATCGCGAGTTCCAGCAATGGTAGCACCTTCACACCTCCTACCAGGTTTGGAACCACGGGCATCCAGGGACCAGCATTAACGGTGTATAACAATCAACTCTTTGTGGTATGGATCGGTATGGATAAACGTTTCTATGTAACGACCTCCAATGATGGTAGCACTTTTGCATCTCCAGCTTCTCTGCCAGTAAGTTCTGAGAAAGCTCCGGCATTAGCTGTATACAACAATCAACTTTATATGGCCTGGATCGCCACTGATAATTCGCTGCATGTGATCAGGTTCCTTAATAATAATACTTATACTGGAGTTGATACGCCGGGGGCCTCCCATGTTCAGGGAGTAGCATTCGCTGTTTCGAATAAGCAACTCTACGTAGCCTGGACAAATATGGACCAGGGGAGCCGCATCAGCATTGCCAAATCCAGTACCGGCACTGTCTTCGACTCTCCTACTTTGCTTACGCAAACCAGTCCTCAAGGACCAGCATTAACTGTGTATAACAATCAGCTCTACATGGCCTGGATTGGTGCTGATCAGCGTCTCAACCCGAGTACACTAGAGAAACAATGAAGCCGAACTGTCTTGAATAATAAGCGATAGAGGAGCCTGAACGATGGTGAAATTCCGACCTTTTCTTGGGATGCATCTCACTGTAGAAAGCATGTACCTGGAGTTCGTACCTCATCCTTTGTTTCCAGAGGATAGTGAGGCTGTGTTTGTGCTGGAGGGTGGTGAGGCTCTTATCTATCAGATGCGCGATGTGAAAACAAAAGACCTGTACGCTCTAAAAGTCATCAAACCGGCGTATCGTAGTCAAAATATTGCTCTGGTAGCGGAGACAATCGCACGATTAGCGCATGTCTCTGGTTTCTATATACACAACCGTGTATGTCTGACTATGGCCGGGTATGCGGATCTCATCAAGACCTATCCTGATCTGGAATACGCAACCTTTATGCCCTGGCTGACGGGTAAAACCTGGTCAGGTTTAATGCAAGATCAGTCCGCGAGTGCTCAATACACCCGTGAACAGGCATGTGGGCTCGCCGCGACGGTCGCGAATCTTCTACGAAATCTTGAGTCTCTTCATCTCGCGCACTCTGATATCGCCGGTGGAAACCTCTTTCTCTCTCCCGATCTTCGGCGTATTCAACTTCTAGATCTTGAAGGGCTGTATCTCCCAGATGTGCGCCCACCACCGTTTTGTAGCCAGGGGTCTCCTGGCTATCAACACCACCATTTGGGTCCACGAGGACAGTGGTACCCCGAGGGTGACCGCTTTGCTGGTGCGATTTTGCTGACAGAAATACTGACCTGGTGGAATCCGCGCGTGCGTGCTTATATTGCCGATGATGCCAACACGCTTTTTCAATCCGCTGAACTTCAGACTACTGGCTTGCCGCTCTGGCTGGAGGTGCGTAACACCCTCTGGTCCATTCAGCCCGATCTACTCCATCTGTTCGATCAAGCCTGGTCGTCGTCTTCTCTTGCTGAATGCCCGGAGATCACCTCCTGGTCAGCGTTATTATTCTCTTTCTTGCCATAGCTATTTGCCAGCTCAATCAAGGACATCTGGGATGCTTTAAGCTGCTGAAAAGCATCCCAGTATCCGTCAGAGACATTCAAGCTGCGAGATGTCCAAAGAGATAGTGGACATACTGGGCTACAAAGTCCTTTTCGTCTACTCCATCCAAAATCATATGCTCAAGGACCGAGATCATATCTGGGATCAGCTCCTGTACCTCTTGAACTACCGGGCGATCATTCCTTTTCTCACTGGGATCGGTCACAAAATCATAGAGAGCTTCGGTCAGGGCCTGCTCATCTACAATAACGCGAAAGAATGTAGGCATTGTCTGCTCCTTGTAAATCGTTACACGTTCTTATCTGAAATTATACTGTGATATATCGTAAGATAACAAGCAGTAATTTGACATAGATCTTTAAGGGAGATTTTAAACCGTGAAAGGGGTACGCCTCCATGAACATGGAGGACCAGAGGTTTTAAAGATTGAAGAGGTTGAGCGGCCTGCACCGGGCGAGGGAGAAATCTTGATTCAGGTGCGAACTGCTGGCATTAATTATGCCGATATTATCAGTAGGCGGGGACAGATGGGACCAGGGCAGGATGGCCCACCTCAGGGGCCGCCGCCGGGAATGAGGCCACCCGATGGAGTTCCCACGGAGGTACCGATGTTTGGAGGACCGCCGCCCGAAATGCTGGAGATGGTGAGAAATATCGGCGCGTATATAGAGCAGCCATTTCCTATCACTTTGGGTTTCGAGGTCGCGGGTACTATTGCTGAGGTGGGGTCGGGAGTTACTGGCCTGACTAAAGGCACCCGTGTGGTGGCCTTGCTTGAGAGCGACGGTTACGCGGAATATGCGGTCGCGAGTGCTGAACAGGTCTGGTCATTGCCAGATAACGTAAGCTTTGAGCAGGCCGTGGCGGTACCAGTACAGGGGCTAACGGTGTATCTGTTACTAAAGCAGATGGCTCATCTCCGTAGAGGTGAGAGCGTTCTGGTGCATGCAGCCGCTGGCGGTACAGGCTCTCTAGCGTCGCAACTGGTGAAGTTACTTGGTGCTGGTCTAGTCATTGGGAGTACTACCAGTCCTGAGAAGGCTGATTATATCCGCTCTCTTGGGGTAGATCTGGTGATAAATACGAAGCACCAGGATTGGGTACAACAGGTGAAGCAGGCGACCAATGGGCGTGGAGTGAACATTGTACTGGACTCCGTTGGTGGCTCCGTGACCAATAATAGCTTGTTAGCAATGGCAAAGTATGGAAGGCTCTTTACCTATGGAGGGACTGGCGGCCTGAACCAGCTTGTCACGCTGATGCTCATCCCTAACTGCCTGAGCGTTGGCGGCTTTAATCCCCTCATCACAGATCTGGAGGATCGGCGGAAGGCGGGGCATGAGCTATTGGAATTCATTTCCTCGGGTCAGCTACGGATTACAGAAGGATTGAGTTTCCCTCTAGCTCAGGCTGCTCAAGCTCACACAGCTCTGGAAAATCGTCTGGTCCGAGGCAAAGCTATTCTTACCATATAAGCCTGAATTTTCCAGAATAGTTCTGCCTTTCCTCACCCAAAAAATCTATTGCTGACCAATCCATATCCCAATTGGGATATGGATTTTTTTAGTGCTATTTAGACTTGAAAATTACGTTAAAGTAATTTATAGTATTACATAGTAATCTATAGTTTTTCAAAAAGAGGATATGTGATGGAACCACTACTGACATCGGATGATGTTGCTGAAATTCTACGGGTAGATGTAGTGACTATCCGCAGGCTGGTCAATCGCGGAGAGCTCGCGGCTTATCGAGTTGGCTCGGAATTTCGGTTTGGTAAAGAGGATTTGGATAATTACTTGCAGAGGCAAAGAGTTCCCGCTAAGGGAGAGGAGCAGAAAAAGATGCCAATATCAAGTATTCTGGATGCGATTTCAAAAAAACTGAGTGTTTCAAAAAAAATTACCGATGCAGATCTATTGACACAGATGCAGTTGGTTCTAACAAAGCGAGCGATGAATGTGATTCATCTGGGGATTGAAGAGGCTCGTCGGCTTCACCATTATTACTTAGGAACGGAACATGTCCTCCTGGGATTATTGCGTGAGAGCGAAGGTTTGGGCGCGAAGGTCTTACGAGACTTGGGCGTAGATCTAGAGACGGTTCGTCAAAAGGTAGAAGAGATTATTGGTCAGGGGGCTCCCAATCAAAAGAGTCTTAGTAACAAAATGTTTCTGATTACTCCTAGAGCGACCACTGTGATGAAGCTTGCGACGGATGAGGCTCGGCGACTGGGTCATAGCTTTGTTGGGACGGAGCATCTGCTCTTGGGATTAATGAAGGAAGGAGAGGGGCTGGCTGCTCGTGTGCTAGAGTCTATGGGACTGAAGCTGGATCAGGTTCGGCAGGAAGTGCTGAGCCGTTTACAGATTGAAGAGGCTTCCGAGCCAGAAACGGCAGTTGAGCCTGTTCCCGAGGAGGCCGTTTCTCTGGTAGCGGAAGATGCTCGGGCTTTGACCTGTGAGCGTTGTGGAGCGAGATCTCCTCTGTACTTTCGGTATTGTTTTAATTGCGGCGTGGGCCTGAAATCGGCCTGATAGGAAAACCGCTTTGTAGGAAAGCCGTCTCAGGCGCACGTGAACGTGCTTTCCTACGGCAGGTGAACCTGCCATTCACATTCTCCACCATTCTTTCTTTGGGGCAAGGTGGGAAAAATGGATGGGTTCTCTCTCCTACTCGCCATCGCTCGTAGATCGGGTCACGTGTGGACCCGTGGCAACGGGGATCACTTCCATCATTATCGCTACACCCATCCGCCTGATGTACCCCCGATGGATGGTGTGTCCACCGCCCTTTCCACCCTCACTATCACGTCTCGGAGCAAGCTTTAGAATTTTCCAACAGAGTTGCGCGGCCTTCCTACATTTCTTTGCGGCGGCTCTTGAGCCAGCGCTCGATGCTGGTCTCCCGTCCCTGGTTGTTTATAAACACTCCTCCATTGATGTATGAGCAGTACGTAACCATTCTAAATTTTTGCTTATCAGGAGCTCCGTCATTTCAGCATGATTGGTGTTTTTCATGAGCACATGTTGAATGTCAAAGTTATGCCGCTTTGCCAGAGCACGTACATCTTCCGTATTGTCATAGGTCATGATGAAATCACCAAGAAGATGACTTGTAAGATCAAATAATTCCTCGTGGTTCACTTCAGAATGAGTATAGAGGCGGCTTCCAGCTTTTTTCCCTCCTATAGTGTAGGGTGGATCAATAAAAAAAGTGAAGTCAGGGCGATGAGCATATTCCCTGAGAGTAGCCATACCATCGCCAGGAATAAAGGTGATATGCTCCCGAATATCTATGATCTGATGTATTCGTTTTTTTAAGGTTGTAGGGTACCATCGTGATCGGAGTCCTTTGCCATTTTCACCAGATTTAAGCAGACCTACACCCGGTGCCAGAATACCCCCAACGTGTACTCTCATCCACAAACACATCATGGCGACTTAGCGCTTCATGGAGACGTTCGAGCACGCATAACGTATAGTAGCGGCGATCCACAGGTGCCCCCTGAGGAGCAACATGACGTTTCCAACCTGCTGGGATTACCTCCATCGGGGCGCTCTCCATCGCCGGTTTTTTTTGTCCTTCGATGTCTTTAAGAAACGTCAACGCTTTGAGAATCGGTTTGCCAGCCTCATTACTTGTAAACTCGACGGTCCGCAGAAGCGCGGGGAAAAAGCGGCGGACCGCAGGATAACGTGCCACAATTTCTTGATAGTAGTTGTCATCGGTTGGACGTGCCAGCTCATAGATGACTGCAATGGCTTCAGTGATCTTGATCTGTTTTTCGATGAGAAAGGTTCGTACCTGTTCATCTGTCCATTCTGGGGTACTCATCTTCTCACTGATCTCGGCGAGCGATAAGGCCGCTGCATCCAGATCTCGTAGCGTCCGCAACCTCGATCTTTTCCCAGAACTGACCGAACGTGCCAGCAGATCTCGAATGAGCATGTCCAGAACATCAAGCGAATCATCTTGCGCAGTGACCGCAAGCTGGCGTGCAAAGGATACCAGCGTTGCCAGACGACGTTGTTCGGTCAAATTGGCGATGTTCTGGGCCTTTGTGGTCACTGCATATTGGGCTAGCGCTTTGACGCGAGATGCCGGAACATTCACCAGATCAAGTGGGCCAACGTCTAACAATCGCACTTCCGTGAGACGAGCCAGTGCCTGGACTAAGACGGGCGCACTTGCACGAGAGGGAGCACGACGAAGACGTTCGAGATTGGTAATGCGTGAGACCCCAGCATGTGCCAGGAGTCCCTCAAGATCTGTTCGCTGTTCGGGGGAAACAGCCGCACTTAATCGTTGCCATAAACATTCTGCGACCCGCTCTCGAAGAGTGGAGATAAGACGGGTGAGCGTCGTCACTCCTGGCAGCAAGACCTTCTTCTCCAAGAGCCAGGCGGTTGCCAAGTCAAAGAGCACACTGGGTCGCTCAGTTCCGATCCAGATGCGTGCATAGAGAAAACGCATCAAAGCAAACCCTCCAGCGCGATCTGAAAACTCTTTATAGCCAGAATACTGCCTGATTTCCTGAGCATGATCCTGCTGCGTCTGGAGACGTTCGGCGTAGCGAACAATGCACCTTGGATCAGCAATATTCAATTGATCTGCCACGTAGGTAATCACTCCGATAGAAATATTGACGGGATCAACAAGAAAGATCCCAAGAAATCGAAGTGTGCCAATCTGGAGCGCAAACCCTAAGCGGTTATGATCTCCACGGCGCAGGGCAACCAGGGCGCGGTCCTCATCATCAAGATGAAAATAGCGGGCGAGTTGCTCAGGGGACGGTTCACCAACATAGCGGCCATACCGCTGCTCTTGTGCCTCGGTTAGATACTCAACAGGCATCTTCCTATGCCTCCTCTCCTATACCTTGCCGCTTGCGGCGCTGATAGGTATTTGTACCATAGCTGAGGGCGGAGGGTATCACAAGCGAACAGAGAGAAACGGGACCAATGGCTGTTCACTTCTATCAGAGAACAACTTTTCTTCATAAAAACGCCCAGAAGGGCAGATATGTAATGGTCTTAACAGTCGTTTATGCTTCCACAAAATGGGACGCGATATATTGCGTATCTCATTGCCATCCTGTATAGTCTTTACGGGCAGACAATGGTTAAGACACGACGGAGGGATGAATGGCACAGACACTGGCCTATATTCGGGTTTCAGAAGATACACAGGATGTCAAAAATCAGAGGCACGAGATTCTGGAGGCGGCCCGACTCAGAGATCTCAAGATCGACGATTTTGTTTCCATTACCATGACCAGTCGGAAGACTGCTGCGCAACGACGCATTGACGAGGTACTTACTCGCCTGCAACGTGGGGACACCTTAATCGTCACCGAACTATCAAGGTTGGGGCGTAATACTGCTGAAATTATTGCCCTGGTGAATGACCTGGTGCAGCGAGGTATTCGGCTTATCGCCTTAAAGCAGCACATTGACCTGACCGACCATGATATGAGTTCCAAGATTATCGTCACGGTCTTTTCTCTGCTGGCCGAACTAGAGCGTGACTTGATCAGCATGAGGACCAGGGAAGCGCTGGCCGCCAAGAAAAGCCAGGGAGTCACGCTTGGCAAGCCAAAGGGAACTATTCAGAAAAGCAAATTTGATGCTGATAGAGAACGCATCAAAGAATTGCTGAACCTCGGACTCTCCGTGCGCAAGATTGCCAACATCCTCAACTATCCCAACCATCATTCACTCAACACCTACGTCAAAAAACGTGGACTGCGTGAACACAGCTCATCATAAATGGGATTGGGTTAAGGAGAAAACGGCTCTTCTCAAATGTTCCAAATTGCTTTCCTGCACATTTTCGTCAAGATCTTAATCTACCCTCAGTTACAAACCATGGAAGTATATCATGACAATAAAACAGAAATGTTGTATGATGGAGTGAATCAAGAAAAGAATGTATCAGATAAGAAGAGTCTTTTATCACGCATTGAAGAACAGAAGGAGTATAATGATGCAAGATCATCAGCCACTCATGTCTGAACCACCAGTCTCAGCAGGATTTGTGGGGGTTAATGGCGGTCAATTATATTATGAAATAGCTGGGGACGGCCATCCATTGATCATGGTGCAGAAAGAAGACTTTCTTGATCGGAGAATATGGGATGAGCAGTTTGCAACGTTTGCTTGTGCCTATCGAGTCGTTCGTTATGATGGACGTGGCTATGGAAAATCACCTTCGTCAACAGAACTTTATAAGCAAACAGATGATCTTGAGCAAGTGATGCGTACACTCATGTTGGAAAGCGCGTACTTGCTTGACTTTGGTGGAAATATCGCTCTTGACTTTGTACATGAGCATCCTACTGATGTTGATGCTTTGCTTATTGCTTCCCCAAGTATAAGCCCATACTTATCGTCTGATGAAGCGATGGCGGCGCTTCCACAGACGCTGGAACGTTTGGCTCCTCTAACCGATGCCCTACTCCAGCAAGATACACAACGTGCAGTAGATCTTATTGTCGAGAGCTTTCACTTATCTTCGTCATTTCCCTCTGCATCTGCCCAGCACCTGCGTGCCATTGTATTCGATAATCTTCAGGCTGTACTTCAACCTGGGCAACCTCCGATCCCTGACACAAAAGCGTTTGATACCCGCAATCAATGGTTTACGCACATCCAAACTCCGATGCTTCTCCTTGTAGGAGAAAATGCTCCTTCAGAAATACAGTCAAGCGCACAGACGCTCATAGCACGCATCGCTGGTGTACAGACGCGTGAAATTGCGCATGCCCAGTTTCTCCTCCATATTGAACAACCTGAAGAGTTTAACCACGCAGTCCTCACCTTTTTGCAATCATTAGGCGAACCATAAGCAGTTTCTTTTAAAAAAAGAAGAAGGAAACTGCTTATTTCTTCGTGGGAAAGAATTTCCAGTTAAAAGTTGCAATTACTGGCACAAATGACGCCTGCTGGCCCAGCACAAACTCCACAGACGCCACAAATGAGGAGGCCAGCACCTAATGCACAATTAAGGCAATAAAGAGCACATTGTGTGCTTACGCTAGCTCCTAGGCAACCAGTGAAACATTCAAAATTGAAGTCAGGATGCACTTGAAGATCAGGATGTGTCATCTGAGGAGCTGTAATGACTGTCCCTTTTCCATCTTGAAACGTCTGCGTTGCGATAACTATCCCTTTATGCGTCTTCCACGCCAACTCGGCATGGTTGTTCCCTTTATCAGTAAGTTGGCCAATCAGAGCTATCGTCGTGGTAGACGAGAGTGGATCATCAATAGCTAAAAACGTGCTAGATTGCGCTTCATGCATCGATGGGAAAAATAGCACTAAACCTTTCGAATGTCCATCAACGCTTTGGTACGCGTATGTTTGTTCCCAGTTAGGACTCCCTAAGTATTTCGTCGCTTCGTGAAATGTTTGCGACTTTGCTAACTGGTGCTGAGCAATATCAACAGCGAGATGAGATGTATGAAACTGTGGTGCTTGCGATGAAGTATGAGCAAGTGCGTTCTGCGATGGTGTCAATGTACCCCCACCAATACCAAGGAGCAGACCGCCAAGCACAGCACTACTGCGAGTAAAGAATCTGCGTCGCTGAGGATTCAAAATCTCCTGAGGTTCAATAGCCCGACGCATGAGCTGTATCGTTTGCCAGGTTCTTTGTGGGCCGAGACCTCGCAATAGTTTCAGACGAAGCTGCATACCGGTATATGCAGAAATACGATCTTGCTCTACCTCTAATAAAGTGGGTTCCCATTTCCACTGAGGCTTTGCTTGTGCGAGCTGCTGCTGGACGTCCTGGTTAGAGAGGCTCCGCACGACAAGCCATCCACTTGACGCTGTTTCTACCGCATTTGCCATGGAATGGCATGTCAGGCATCCTGCATCAAAAAGAAGGTAACGTTGCATCTAGCACTCCTTGCAGCTATATAAATGTTCTATAATTTTAAAGTGAAAGATAGCATATTTCAGCTTTTCGACACTCCTTTCTAGCAAGACATTTATGCATGTCAAATACGTGCTGCCTTGCAAATTAGCTTACCAAACCTTACAGAGTAATATATAACCTATAAAATATATGTTTGTCAATAAAATAAGCAATTAATCTTAAAAATCTTTTCATTTATAAGCGCTTCAATCACATCGCATTACAATGTAAAATCATAAGAAGAATCATAAAGGCGATACGCTAGAATTGTTTCTTTTTCATCTCCTTTTTTGAGACATATGTTGCCGCATTTACCGGACTGCGACGCACCGCCCCCACAAAGTGGACCGCTACGTCCAAGAATCTGGGCCACCAGAATAATTGTCAAAAATTCGCCAGAGAGGCAAATTCCTTATCGTTGTTTTTCGTTCCATTAATACTCAAGGGCCAGATATAAACGGCCTGGACCTCAAGAGAGCCAAAATCAACAATATGTCCCATTTTATCGTAAGCAACCAGTACCACATCTATGTTGCCTGCCGAACGTCCATATTTATCATTGTGGGTTTTCGGCTTTATCTTTTGTACAATTAGGGACTTTATTGTTGAATGGACATAATTTGTGTTTTTTATATCGCTCTGCATTCGAGGATAAGTTATTGGCAGGAAACCCAAAGATTTCGGCCAGTGGGTGTTTTGGTGTCTGGCTTGTATCCATAAAACCCTCACTGAATGAGACTATATAATCACTATCAGCTAATATCATCTTTATTATCTGCGCGATGTCAAAGAGAACTCAACAGTGTTTGGTAGTATTTATTGTTTGGAACGCCTTCGTGTCATCCAGCGCGCGATGCTGGCTTCCTGCCCCTGGGTGGTTGGCTGGTAGAAATGGCGATCCTTCAAATTCTCCGGTAGATATTCTTGTAGACGTATGGCTGGTGGCCGATCCGGGTCCTCAACCTCCATCTCACGATACTGGTCGTGGGCGTAAAGATACTCTTTGCCGTAATCCAAATCTTTCATCAGCTTTGTGGGGGCGTTCCTCAGATGCAGAGGGATCGGCTCGTTGCGGTTGGTGCGCACCTCTTCCATCGCTTGATTATAGGCAGTGTAAACGGCGTTGCTTTTGGGGGCGGTCGCCAGATGCACTACGGCCTGAGCCAGAATGACGCCAGCTTCAGGCATGCCAATAAAGTGGACTGCCTGCTGCGCTGCGACGCAGACCTGAAGCGCCTGAGGATCTGCCATCCCCACATCCTCGGAGGCGAAGCGGATCAATCGGCGTACAATGTAGATTGGGTCCTCGCCACCCTCTAGCATTCGCACCAGCCAGTAGATCCCGGCGTCGGGATCTGATCCCCGCAACGATTTGTGCAGGGCCGAGATTGCGTCGAAATGCTGTTCGCCTCCTTTGTCGTAGAGGAGTGCCCGGTGCTGCATTACCTCTTCGATCGTTGCGATGGTGATGATGCGCTGACCCTCGATGGCCGGCTCGCTTAGATTGACAGCAACCTCCAGTGCGTTGAGCGCGGTTCTGGCGTCACCGTTGGCGAAGACGGCGATCTGTTGTAGCGCCTCAGACTCAATTTTTAGGTTCTGACTGCCCAGGCCATGCTCGGGATCTTTGAGGGCCTGCTTTAAGATCTGCTCCGTCTGTTCCTCGGTCAGGGCTTTCAATGTAAAGACGCGCGAGCGCGATAGCAGAGCAGCATTGACCTCGAAGCTGGGATTCTCGGTGGTCGCGCCGATCAATGTAACGATCCCACTCTCGACGTGGGGCAGAACGGCGTCCTGCTGAGCCTTGTTAAAGCGATGGATCTCGTCAATGAACAAAATGGTGCGCTGCTTACTGAACTGCCGAAGTTTGCGCGCCTCTTCAATTACCCGGCGGATATCCGCGACCCCGGCGGAGACCGCGCTCAGGGTGACAAAACGAGCGTTGGTCTGCCGGGCAATCACCTCAGCCAGCGTCGTTTTGCCGCTGCCCGGTGGTCCCCAGAGGATCATCGAGGTGATCATGTCCCCCTCGATCGCCCGACGCAAGATTTTTCCAGGCCCTAAAAGATGCTCCTGCCCAGCGATCTCGTCGATCGTTCGGGGTCGCATCCGTGCCGCCAGAGGATCGCCCTGTTGCGTGGGAGTTGTGGCCTGCTGAGGCGTTCGCGTTGATTGCGCGGATGATGCCTCTGTTTTAGGAGGCAGGGCATCCCCAAAAAGGGAAGATTGATCAGGCATAGCACTTTCTTTTCTGTGTAAGCAGCAATTATCACCAGATCTATAGCATGGCATATTCGGGTCAGAAGATCAATTAAAGGATGCTGACCGGATCGATATCAACCTGCCAACCAGCAGTATCCAGAACGCGCATCAACTGGTGTAGATCAGGGCCGCGCACAATCATCTGCCAGCGATACTTGCCGCGCAACTTTTCCATTAAAGCTGGGGCCGGCCCAACGACATCCGTTTCTTGTAAATGCAGCAGATCGACCCATTCGTCGATTTTTTCGCGCAGTAATAAAGCCTCGTTCTGGACGCGGTGGCGGTTCTCATGAGTATAGGTGAGCTTCACAAACTGACGAAAAGGCGGATAGCCGTAGCGCTGGCGCATCTCGATTTCCGCGTGATAAAACTCGTGATAGTTGTGGCGCGCGGCTGTCTCGATGCAAAAGTGCTGCGGATTAAATGTCTGGATAATCACATTACCCGCGTCTTCTCCACGCCCGGCCCGGCCCGCTACCTGGGTGAGCAATGTAAAGGCCCGTTCTGAAGAAGAGAAATCTGGCAATGTCAGCGCGATATCCGCTGAGATTACTCCCACCAGCGTCACACCAGGGAGGTCCAGGCCCTTGGCAATCATCTGCGTCCCCACCAAAATATCCGCTTCGCGATTAGCGAAACGCTCCAATAACTGTTCATGGGCGTGGCGATGCCGGGCGGTATCGCGATCCCACCGGAGGATGCGCGCGGTCGGAAAGTGCTTCTGAATGCTCTGCTGTACTTTCTCCGTCCCCAGCCCAAAGTAGCGCATACTGAGTTCCTGACACTGAGGACACTGCTGAAGTACCTTGCTCTGCTGATTGCAATAATGGCACAGCAGTACTCGCTCCGTCGCGTGATACGTCAGAGGGATATCGCAGCGTTCGCAGAGCGCGATATAGCCGCATTCCCGACAAAGAATACTACTGGCCGCGCCGCGCCGGTTCAGATAGAGGATTGCCTGGTGGCCCTGCTGAAGTATACGTTCAAGTTCGCTGAGCAGGCGACGGCTAATAATGCTTGTGTGGCCTGCGTGTAGCTCATCTCGTAGATCTATAATCTCTACCGGGGGAAGCTCTCCTTTTACGCGCGCGGGAAGCTCCAGCAACTGGAAATTTCCCTGCGTTGCCCGGAAATAGGTATCGACCGAAGGGGTCGCGCTGCCCAGCAAAATTGGAATCCGAAGCAACTGACCGATGGCGATCGCGACATCCCGTGCGTGATAGGTGGGGCGGCGCTCGCTCTGCTTATAGGCTGGCTCATGCTCCTCATCCAGAATAATCAGTCCCAGATCCGCGACGGGTGCGAAAAGGGCTGAACGGGAGCCCAGCACCACATCCACCTCACCGGAGCGGATACGCCTCCACTCGTCGAAGCGTTCGCCCGGACTCAACTCGCTGTGAATAATCGCTACCCGACCGGGGAAGCGGCCCGCGAAGCGCTGAACCGCCTGGGCCGTCAGGGCGATCTCGGGGACCAGCACAATCCCGCGTTTCCCCTGAGCAATCGCCTGGGCCAGGGCCTGAAGATAGATCTCCGTTTTACCGCTGCCCGTCACGCCGTGTAGCACCATTGGACGCGGTGGCTCCTCAGATTCAGGTCCCTCAGCGATCTGTTTTATAACCTCCGTGAGAATCTGCCGCTGCTGCTCTGTTAATGACAACGGTTGGCTTGGAGGGATCTGTCGATGAAGCAGAGGATCGCGTCGTACCTCAACCTCATTGATCTCAATGACTCCCATCTCCACCAGATGCTGCAATTGCAACACCGTGAGACCACTTGCTTTACATAACTTTGTAGGCGTCCATTGTTGTTTTAGATTGCTCGTTTTGCTATGTTCTAGCAGATTAACAGCCGCGAGCTGGCGCTGGGCCTGAATTCCTGCCTGACTGGCTGGCGTTAAAGAAGGGGTTTCTACCTGCCAGGGGGTTACCGCCGAAGTGCGTCGACGGGCCGGCAATTGTTCGTATTCCAGGGAGATTTCAACGGGAGTGGGCAGGCTTTTTTCCAAAACCTCCTGAGCTTGATGACGCCAATTGTCTAGACCCTCACTTTGCAGAGAAAGCGTAACCAGGCGGCGATGTAAAGCACGGGCTTTGGGGGCCGCGAGCTGAGCCTCACGCTTAATCAAGCCACTTTCCAGGGCCGCTTTAAGCATCGCCTTCGCGCGTTTGGGTCCCAGCATCTCCTTGAGTCGTTCAATATCGAGCTCGCCATCCTCGCGAAGCAGCCCCATTAGCGCCTGAAGTTGCAGTTGATCCTCAACGACATGTTTACCGGTAGTGGAGGCTTGATCGCTGACCAGTTGCAGAACCGCGCGCGAGCGTCGAGCCAGGCCGGGGGGCAACATCATCTGCGCCACCGACATCAGCGGAGTTAGATAATATTCCGCCATCCATTCGGCTAGCAAACGCTGATGCTCAAGCAGAGCTGGAACTGGATCAAGGATACCGTGAACGGGGCGCAGCAGCGCCTCACCATCCACGTTTAAGGCCAGCTCATCTCTTGCCTGCTGCTCAGCCTCTCCCTCTAAAATATCCCAGACAATCCCTTCCAGCAAGCGATCAGCGTAAGGGACAGAGACCAGTTGTCCCGGCAAGAGCTGCTCTGAAA
>CAXTTV010000124.1:0-666 GCA_964247295.1 uncultured Ktedonobacteraceae bacterium
GGCTCCGTACTATTCTGGAACTTGAGCCGGGCTTTCAGGTTATAGGCGAGGCTGAAGATTGATAGGAGGCGGTCCACCAATACTCTACACTTCGTAATCAGGCCACCCCTCCCGATGTCATCCTTATGGATATTCAGATGCCGCGTCTGAGCGGTGTTCAGGCTACTACTATGATTACTTCTATCGATTCTACAGCACGCGTGATTATTCTTACGACGTTCGATTACGAAGATTACGTGTTTGATGCTATTAAGGCAGGAGCAATGGGCTATCTCCTCAAAGATGTTCCCGCTGACGAACTGATGGCCGCTATTCGTCAGGTTTATGCCGGTGAACCTTCGATCCAACCCAAAATCGCGAACAAACTGCTCATCGAATTTGGCCGCCAGCGCCGTTCTACTAACAACCCAACCCAATCCCTACAATCGGAAGAACTTAGCCCACGGGAGATCGAGATCCTTAAACTCCTCGCCGAAGGTGCCAGTAATCGCAAGATCGCGGAAAAACTTGTACTGGCAGAAGGGACTGTCAAGAATCACGTCTCAAATATTTTAAGCAAACTCCATACTGAGAACCGTACCCAGGCGGTCTATTTAGCGCGTGAACGCAAAATCCTCTAGAGAAGGACACATTTGATGTCGGCACATTTGGATATAGAGAAAGATA
>CAXTTV010000124.1:676-12317 GCA_964247295.1 uncultured Ktedonobacteraceae bacterium
TTTCTTTCGCCTTGCCAGACGCATTTTCACGCTCTTTGCTATCCTGATCGGCCTCTACCTCACTGTCTGGACGAGCTCCGTTTTGATCAACAATCCTTCCTATCTGCACGACTGGCGCGGACTTACCTGTATTCTCCTGACTATCCTGGCCTTTCTGATCTATATAACTCCATTGCGCCGACATATGCATAAAGGCTGGCCCCCGCCTCTACCATACGCTATAGGCATGTGGGTCGGGCTCTATCTTATTGTTCTTCTCCTTAGATTCATTGATCCCTCTCTCTCCTGGGATATCTATGTTGTCTATGCTCTCAGTTTCGGGCTGTTTGGGGGCTTTCGCCTGCTTATTGCGATAGCCTGTATGGCAGTTACGCTTTTTGCCTTTCAGGGCCTGCTGGTCTGGCCTCCTACAAGTGAGAACATTATAAATATTACCTGGCAATGTGTAACGCTCTTCAGCATCACGGGAACAAATATGCTCTTCCAGCATTTGGTTCGAGAGCGCTTTCAACGCAACAATCTTTTCCAACAACTGGCACAAGCCAACAAAGAGCTGGAAGAAGCTCATCAACAATTAGAGCAATCAGCCACCCAGGAGCAAGAGCTAGCCATCCTGCGGGAGCGTACCCGCATGGCCCGCGAAATGCACGATACGATCGGCCACGCCCTTGTTCTTATCTCGGTTAAACTGGAAGCAGCCCAGCGACTCCGCTCCCACGATCCCGAACGCTGCAACTCTGAAATTGAGTCTACGAAACAAGTTGCTCGCCAGACGATGACCTCCCTTCGTGCTTCTATCGCTAACCTCCGCACTCCTACTCCTGAATACACACCTATAGATAAAGCCATCAACCGCTCCGCTAGAGCTATTGCCGGACGCACCAACATCCAGATCGAAACTACGTTCCATGTCGAAACTGGCTCGCTATCATCAGAAGTCGAAGAAACACTCTGGAAGATTGGTCAGGAGGCTCTGACTAACATTGAAAAACACGCTCAGGCTAACAAAGTAGAAATCTCTATCTTTCAGCAAGATCAGAAAATCTTTATGAGTATTCGCGACAATGGAATCGGCTTCCCCATCACCCTATGCCAGCCTCAGCCAGACGGAAGCTATATCTATGATATACCCGAAGGCCACTACGGCCTCCGAGGTATCCTTGAGCGCATGGAAAATCTCGGAGGCCAACTTGTGCTCTACTCTCACAAAGATCAAGGAACTACCATCGAAGTCGACCTCCCCATCACACCCAACTCTTGCATGTAGTGGTTAAGCTTCCCCAATGCTCTAGCCAGAATGAAAGGTTCCTTTATATTAGATACTTCTAAGGCTTTTGAATACATGCGGGCAATCTATAGAAAGAAAGTGAAAAGAAGCATAAATTTTCAGATCATAGCGCTGAATGGTTAACCAGGAATCGAAGAATATATAGGGGGATACGCCTGTGACTTTGCTGCGAAAAAAAGAAAAAGTTCCTGTGCAGGAAGAGACTCGAATGGGGTAGGTCGGGTCACGCGTGGACCCGTGAGAAGGGGACCCATCACCCTTCGTCGGATCGGAGGTACGTCCACGTGTGAGGCGGTGGTGACGGGAGCAATTCCCTTTGCCACGGGCACGCACGCGATCCTGATGGAATTTTGTGAATGTGGGACCAAAAAGGGTCCGTGTACGTGACGTAGGACGGCCCGCAGAGCGCAGCGACGCGTGCCGCCCATACCCTCGTTCTTGACGACAGTTCCTACTTCCTACCGATCTGCTACCCAGAGATAATGCAAGATCACCACTATAACCTGAAAAAGCTCCCTCAGGCAAAACAACCAGTTCGCCCGGCCTGACTCGTTACAATAAGTTCTGGATTACACGCAGATTCTGCTGAATATCTAAAGTAACCACAAACTGTCCCACACCCACAGGTAATTCTAATAATTTCTCCATCAATGACGTGCTCCTGGTTGAAGTTTCGTTACCAGTATACGTGACTACCTCTAGCCACTCAGATATCTGTAAAAAACAAAACATTTGGGGAGGTGTAGGACAAGTAGTTGTCCTACGGCATTGTTCAGGTGAAGCAGAGTAACAAAAATCAAAAGTGAACAGGCTAATAGCAGCTTATTCACTTCTATCTATTAGTGCAGTAAATAAAATATGTTACACTTCCCACGGGACAAACGTGTCTTGTAGAGAGATCTTCTCATTTGAAATATACTAGTCAAAGAGGAAATAGACGTGGCTTTTGATCCTAATCAAATCGCACACTCAATACTTAAATAACTGGAACAGTCCTTCGCTACTTTAAGGCTTCTTTACATGGGCCGGTGGACTCACGTACAACCAGACGAGCGGAAAGCTTGATATGCGTGGCATCCAACGGCTGATTTTGCAACAAACGATACAGGACATCGACCGAGAGCCGCCCAATCTCGACGAGTGGATGATGCACTGTCGTCAATGCCGGTGTGATGTAGGGTAGATCAGGTGTGGCATCGTCAAAGCCGACAACTGAGATGTCTTCGGGGACCCGCTGCCCACTTTTGATAATGGCGTACATTGCACCAATCGCCATCTGGTCGTTGAAGGCGAAGATCGCGGTGGGCGGCTCCGGAAGCGAAAGTAGGTGCTGACCAATCTCTTCACCACTCTCGGTATTCCATCGCCCCTCACAAATTAAAGCGGGATCAATCGGCACACCCGCCCCCGCCAGCGCAGCATAATAGCCGGTGACGCGATCAATAGTATTTCCCCAGTGAGGCGGTCCAGTAACAATCGCGATCCGACGATGCCCCAGCCTAAGAAGATGCTCCATTACGAGCATGCTGGCCGAAATATTTTCTACCGTGACTACGGGAATCTCGTCAGGAAGCTGAACAAATGGATCAATGACGACAAATGGGAGCCCGCTTTGTTGCAACTGCAATAATTCTTCTATAGGTTCCTGTGGCAGAATAAAGATCATTCCATTGATGTTCTGATCCAACAACTGTCTGAACTGGTTTACTTCTCTTTCGTAAAAATTCTGTGTCCGAATGGTAACAAACTGAGCATTCCTACTTTGTAAAGCCTCAAATGCACCATCCAACATATGGCCAAAATAACTGTTGAACATGGGAACACTTAAGCCAATACGACTTACAGCCGTTTGCGTACTCCGTTGCCGCGTATAACCCAGCTCATTGATGAAATGGAGAACTTTATTGCGCGTTGCCAAAGACACATCTTTGTGCCCATGCAACACCCGTGAAACTGTGGCGCTCGATACCCCTGATTTCTCCGCAATATCTCCGATTACTGTTCGCGAAAATTCATTTGTGCTTTTTCGACTACTCACCGAAATTTTTCCCCACTCACCAATCTTAACTATCAAAATGCAATAGATGTGCTCTATATCTCAAAAAACTGTTCTTCAAGCTAAGTATAACGAGAATAAAGACAGACTGTCAATATTTCTGGCTAGCAAGCTAACAATTATTTCCGTATGTTCCTGCCATATTATCGAAGTATTACCGATAAGTCATTATTGTTTACTTTCTCGGTAAAGTTGGTTTAAAAGCTTGACAATCTTCTTATCTCTGCTTATTCTTAATACTATAGCAACAACGAAAGCTTTTTACAGATTTTTTCGGTTTAATAGTGCCTGATGACCGATTTTTTCCAGTATTGGGCGTTGCTACTTCCTGTCACTTTGGAGCACTTTTTGAAGCGTTATTTTGCGTTGTAAAGAATTGCCTCTTCGTGGCCCATCTCCAAGAACAAGGAGTGTTCTTATGAAACGTTGGTCGGTTTCTCGTCTTCTTTTTTCTATGACATTGATTGTCATTGTATCCGGTATTAGCCTAGCCCCACGCCCCGCACAGGCCAAAGCTGCTATCTCCACTATCTTCGGTCTGCACGTTTCAGGAAACCAGTTGCAGAACCAGGCTGGTGAAAATGTACGCTTGCTTGGCGTCAACCGCCCCGGCACTGAGTATAAGTGTGTCAACAATGCGAGCATTTTTGACGGTCCCGATGATAAGGCCTCTGTGAACGCTATGGCAAGCTGGCATATAAACACTGTACGCGTTCCTCTTAATGAAGATTGTTGGCTCTCAATCAATGGTGCGCAAAACCAGTACTCTGGCACAGCCTATCGACAGGCAGTTCAGAATTATGTGAATCTGCTTGTTTCTAAGGGGCTGATCCCTGTCCTAGACCTCCACTGGAACGCTCCCGGCGGAGACACGGCCTTCGGTCAACAACCTATGCCAGACGCTGACCATTCCTACGATTTCTGGTATTCCGTCGCTGCTACCTTTCAAGGCTATTCTTCGGTGATCTTTAATCTGTATAATGAACCCCATGCGGATGATGGTGCTTGCTGGAAAGATGGAAGTTCAGCCCCCTATGCCGCTCCCTGCTCTGGTGTTGGTTTCGCGGTCGCTGGTATGCAGGGCCTTGTGACTAAAGTCCGTCAGACTGGTGCCCACAATGTGATTATGCTGGACGGTTGGGGCTTTGCCAACTATATCGGTGGCGTCCTCAATAGCTTGCCCAGTGATCCGGACAACAACCTGATGATTTCAGCTCACGTATATACAGATTCCGGGTGCGCGTCGATCGACTGCTTTAATCAGCAGTACCTGCCTGTGGCACAGAAATTACCAGTCGTCCTCGGTGAGATCGGTGAGAAAGATTGTCAACATTCGTTCATTGACCCTGTGATGAATTGGGCCGATGGAAACAATATTGGCTACCTTGGCTGGGCCTGGGTGGTTAATGATTGTGCTGCGTACCCATCGTTGATCAACGACTATAATGGCAATCCTTCACCCTTCGGAGTTGGCTTGAAAGACCATCTGGCTTCCATCAACTAGCATTCAAGCTTCCCTACGCTGCTTGTCTCTATCGTCGATGCATCACTAGTGGGTTTCAAAAAGTCTTTCTTGTGTATCATACGCTCTTTCCCTTGCTGGACTATGCCAGACCAGTAAGGGAGGAACTGTCAACACTATTCACGCTTCACCTCTTTGGAAAGGTGAAAGAAAGTAATACTAATGCGTACAAAGGTTTTACGATATTCTATTCTGCTGATGTTCGTTGGTCTGCTTTCAAGCATTTTGCCATTTATGAATGGCAGTGCGCAGGCCCAGACAACAGGGAGCTATTCTTCTTCGCCCCAGGATGAGCAGGCTACTAACACGAGTAGATCCCGTTTCCCGAATATTTTTGGCCTCCACGTTCAGGGAAATCAATTGGTTAATGGATGGAGGCAACCAGTCCGCCTGCTAGGTGTGAACCGCGCGGGTACTGAGTATAAATGTGTGAACAATGCCGGTATCTTTGATGGACCAAGTGATGCCGCTTCTGTCGATGCGATTGCTCGCTGGCATGTCAATACTGTACGCGTTCCTCTCAATGAAGATTGTTGGCTCGGTCTCAATGGTGTCTCTGCCGCTGATTCTGGCGTCAATTACCGCGCTGCGATTGTGAAATATGTGCTCTTGTTGAATTCCCGTGGCCTTATTCCGATCCTGGAGCTCCAATGGACGGCCCCTGGTTCTACTCTCGCTATTGCTCAAAAACCGATGCCTGACGCTGACCATTCTCCAGCGTTCTGGAAATCGGTTGCCAGTACCTTTAAGTATGATTCTTCGGTGATCTTTAATCTTTTCAATGAGCCTCATGCGGATGAGGGCGATCACGGTGGCCCATGTTGGAAGAGTGGCAGCACGGCTCCTTCTACTGCTCCCTGCGCGAGTGTGGATTTCGCGGTCGCTGGTATGCAGAGCCTCTTGACCCAGGTACGCCAGGCTGGTGCCCACAATGTGGTTATGCTGGATGGCTGGGGCTATGGCAACTTTATTGGGGATGTCCTTACAAATCTGCCGAATGATCCCGCTCACAATCTGATGATCTCGGCTCACGTCTATGCGAATTCTGGCTGTAAGACAACTGATTGCTTTAATAAGCAGTACCTGCCCGTGGCACAAAAATTGCCGCTCGTCCTCGGTGAGATCGGTGAGTATGATTGTCAGCATACCTTTATTGATGGGGTAATGGATTGGGCTGATACAAATCATGTCGGCTATCTCGGCTGGGCCTGGAATACCTATGATTGCGGTTCGTTCCCATCGCTCATTAGCAATTATGATGGTACTCCAACCCAATTTGGGGTGGGCTTGAAGGATCGTCTCAATGCGCTCTCTCAGAAGCGCAAATACTAACTACCCTACCTATATATATAAATCCGGGGCTAGCGGATGTATCTCTGCTGGCCCCGGATTTATACCCATCTCCCCTGAAATGCTTCTCTATTTTACAAAGGCTTTGACGATCTTACATGGCTGGGTCCCTTTGTTTTTCAGTGTAAAGCTCCCAACATTGGCTGGAATAATACAGCTTTCGGCGAAACGTAGCTCAATCGGTGGGTTCTGCGCGGTCAGGATCTCACAATACTCGCCTTCTACCATGTTAAGAGCCTGAAATTTTCCGCCCGTCTGATCTTCTATGCTGTCTCTAAATTCCAGCCGATGAATGGCGAAAAAGAGTTCTTCAATATTTCCAATCTCAAGTTCTTGCCAGTCATCTCCCTGACGCAACACCTGTGGCTGTGGAATAAGATTTTCCTTAACCCAACGAGTCTGACGCTCGGCTGCGATATTAGCGAAGGCGTGATCCAGGTGAACATGCCGTAAACTTCCCGAGAGATCACGCCTCAGGTAATCATAGATTTTGAAGGTGTAGATATATGGGGTGGCGCTGATCTCTAATACCAGGTTATCTGCTCCACTACAATGGACGGTACCACTGGGGATCAAGAAAAGATCATGCTCCTGGCTGCTAAAGCTATTTACATACTCGGTGATTTCAAAAGGCTTCCCCTGATCTCGCGCGGCCTCCGCATCTGCCTGAAAACGCTGAAGCTGGATGTCTTCGCGAACCCCCAGAAAAACTTGCGAGCCCGGCTTCTTTTTTACAATATAATAAGATACGTCCAGGGTGAAAGGCTCGCCAAATTCATGGCGGATGTAATCTATGCGCGGATGAACCTGACAGGAGAGGTTGGTTCCATCCATGGTGTCTAGATAATCAAAGCGGATCGGAAAATAACTTCCATAACGAGCGGCAACTGCTGTTCCCAGGACTGCGTCCGTTTCTTGCCAGAGCAGATAATCAAAGGCACACTCTAAAAACTGTTCTTTATTTCCCAGCAAAACCCCATTTTCTGGCGCGATCATCTCAAAGGACCAGGCATAATTAGGTTGGTTTGGACTCAGGCCAAACTGTTCTTTCATCCACTGTCCACCCCACGGTCCCGGCGCGAACCAGGGTTTGACCCGAAACGGTTGTTGAGATAGCGCATGTAACGCATGCCGGAAATTTTTGCCTGTGGTCCAGCAGATCTTACTTGTGCTGGTCGCGTCGACAAAGATATCTAATTGTGGAAGGCTCATTCGCTTCAGCCGGTTGAGCATCGGCCAGTCTACAAAGTAGAAGCGTTTGTACATGTTTCCAGAGGCTGTGGGCTCGCTGGCCCCAACGTTACAGATGGCCTTCTGCCCTGCTCGCTGCTGCCCTTGATCTTTCGGCACATCTATATATACCTGAATACCTTCATTGTCAATGATAGATGCTCCAAATCCAAAGAGGATGCGCAAATGTTCCGGCTGTTCTTGACGATGTTGAACCAGTTGCTGCTTTATCTGCTCTACGGCCTCCGGGTTCCACAACTCTTCAAGATGACCAGGAAAGATCCGCCCGAGCACAGGATCATCTGTTAAGAAAGGGGCCAGATACTGCTCAATCTCCTCCTCTGGCCGAAAACAGGTCGCTGTCGAATAATAGCTCACTTCGATTGCTTGCGCTTGAAGAGCTGTGCGCAGATGCTGGATGGTCTGATCCCACTCTATACCTGTATAGCCGTCGATGACAATTACCGATGATGCACCTTTTTGCCGCCAGAGCTGTACAAGTGCCTCCGCTAACGCCTGGTAGTCACTTGTGATCTCCATCCAGGGAAAGATATGCACCGGATGCGTACGGTAGGTGTGCGATTCGTTGCTATTCACCAGTGTTCCCTTTATTCGTTATTTTATTTGCATGAGTGCCACTTGTTGACGTGCCAGAACTGCTACGCCAATAAGGGCGGCTGCATCCCCCAACTGGGCTTGTACAATCGGGATCTGAACTCCTGGTAGCGTCCAGACATGCTCATCAACATATCGCTGGACATCCGGCAAAAACCGATCGGCTGCCCCACTGATACCACCACCTACAACAACAATATCCGGATCATAGGCATGGATAAGCGAGACAACCCCCGCACTTAGATAGCGACTAAAGCTTTCTACTATCTGACATGCCAACGGATCATGTCGCTCTGCTGCTATGAAAATGTGTGAAGGGGTCACTTGCGCTTCTCTATGTAGCACTGAGGCTGGATAGGATTGCCGCCCTGCTCCTACAGTACGAAGCAAGGCAGCGGTTCCAATAAATGATTCCAGGCAGCCAATATTGCCACAGCTACAAAGCGGCCCATCTACTTGAATGGTAATATGCCCACCCAAAATACCGGCCAGGCCACGCGGTCCACGTAAGAGCTCGCCATTGATGACGACTCCACAACCAACTCCGGTTCCTAAAGTCAGGCACAGCATATTGGTCGCATCGCGACCCACTCCATAAAGCAGCTCTCCCAACGCATACATCCGAGCATCATTTTCCATGAAGACGGGAAGATTAAACCTTAGGGCCAGAAGATCAGAGAACGACCGCCCAATCAGATCGGACAGGGCTTCGTTCACGTCCATTATCATACCGCGCCGCGCATCTACGATTCCTTTAATGCTAATGCCGATTGCTTGCACCACGAAGCTTTGTCTGAGGGCTGTTCCAATTTGATAAAGCTGATCAGCAATGGCTTGCATCCCTTGCTCGGGATGAAGTGGTACGATGTGCAGTACCTGCACTTTCTCTCCCTGAATGACTCCAGCTTTTATCCTGGTTCCGCCAATATCAAAGGCTAGGATAGCAGATGAAAATGGTTCTCGAACGTCTACGCTATTCATTTCTCGTTCCTACTTTGCTCCTCTGCTTACAAGAACTTTAACGCCAGCCCAAAGCCTCAATCGGCAGGGCCGCCTGTAAGGCCTGTTCGCGGCTACTAAACCCGTGCTGGCTGATAAAGCGGTAGCGTAAACGTAAACGCCCACGTTGACTGATCGGAAAATTGGTGCGCCAATAGTGGTTTACCGGCATCGAGGCAAGGAAACCATTCCATTGCCAGGGCTCCGTTTCCCAGTGATTAAAGTTGATGGCATTGGGCATGACCAGCGGCGCGTCTAGTGGTAACCAGTACAATCCCTGACCATCCCCTGTCTCCAGATGAGCGGCTCGTTGTATTGTATAGTAGGCCGCGCAGGTTCCCGGTAGTTGACCTCCCGCCTCATGACTCCCCGGCTGGAAAAACCCTCCTCCTGTTTCTAGTAACAGACGCTCTTGCTGACGAGCAAAAGGAAAAGCTACATACGCAGCCTCGGGAAGATCACTCCATTCCTTTTGCCACGTCAAGACAAGTTCCACTAGTGGAAGCGCATGATAGAGCCGCCAGGAGGTCTGGAGGCCTCCAATTGTTGGCTCGGCACTATTGATACTGATCTCATCAAAGACCGGACCAGTAATCAGGGTGGGCTGATTTATTGGAAGCAGCGGCGTTCTTTCAAAGACGGGGCCCGGAGACATATCCTTTACGACGCTTTCTCCAGCTTGACCCAGGGCAATCAAACGCGCCTCATTACCCACAGCAGCTCTACCACGTGGATGCACAATCCGCTCGTGAATAAGCTGCCCAAAGCCATACGGCTGCTGGGAGTCAACCCATTCACGTTGCGTCGCCTGCTCATATAGATGAATAAGGGAGCCAGTTGTAGGATCAATCTCTAATTTCCAGTCCGCTGTCTCTAACCCCGCGAATGACTCTTCTCGGCGGGGAGTTGCCGGTAAATCTGTACGTTCGATCAGACTCAAGGCTGTCAGGGCCTGTGGCTCTTGCAGCAACGGTGTAGCCACATATCTGGAAATAGAAGCATCTTCAATTTGAAAGGAATACAACGTTCCGTCCCGCTGCTCTAACACCTGCTTTTGCGTATCAAGCCCAAAATCCTCGGTCGAGGTATGTGAGCTTATATGCAGGTGCCGAACGGAATTCCAGTCTGGTTGAAGATCGTGCAGCGATCTGGCAGCCGCTTCTGTAAGATAGAGGTCGGCCCGGTAAAACGTGAGCTCTTTATAGATCTCCTGGAAGGTGTTTAAAGGAGAGGCTGGCCGACCGGTGGTTGACCATGCTCCAAAGGTGTGCTCAAGCGCCAGCCGTTCCTGCTCTATGGACTGCTGAAATAAGGCTCTGGCTTGCTCTGATTGGCTATGCGCTACCAGGGTTTCGACATCTGTGCGCCGCCTCTGAGTACGACGGGCCATGGCAATGGATGCTGTATCAGATCCCAGGCCATGCGCCCAATAATCCGGCCAGGCTACCTGATAGGCTGCGTAGGGATGCTGTTCTGTCTCTGGGTACCGCGCTTGAAACGCTTCAAACCATTCGCTGATGGTGGCTGTACGCAGATGAATATCCTCATGCTCCTGATTCCAGCGCGCAATAATTTTACACCAGCGATCATCTGGGGGCGAGTTATCTACAAAAAAGCCCGAGGTGGTCAGCATCAGAAGATCGTAGGGATACCCCTCTTCCTGAAGTTGTTCGATGTAGCGAGGCAGTTCCTTTTCAGCCCTTTTGTATAAGTCATCGATCGATGCCCGATCCATTTCTGTATAATAACTGCTTTTATCAACGTCAAACTCTAGAATTCCGGAAAGCCCCAGGGCGTTCCCTAGATGATAGTGCTCATTCAGCCAGTGCAGAACTCTTTGCCCTTCAGGGCCTTGCCACCAGAACATCTGAGGGATACGGAAAGGAATACCTTCTTTTAAGAAGCCCTTTGGATAAAATCTTTTCCATTCATACTGTACGCTTCCACGTTTGCCAAGCGGATCGGTTGCGCTATCCATATGCACATGACTACAGAAATAAGGTATCTCAAACTTGGCTAAAAGATCTGCGACCGCCCACGGCCACCCGTTGATATCACTATGAATGGCGCTCTTTAAAGGTAGATGATGCCGATGACAATACTCAATCGCCGGCTCCAGGCTCCGTCGATACCCGTCTGCATCGATCATGTCGGCAAAATGCAGATATGTTGCGGTAATTTCAATCTGCCCCGACCGTACATGGCGCAGAAATTCTTCTTCTTGCTCAGGTCTGTGCTTAATATAGTGATGGACTTGCCAGAAGGTTTCGCAGGTCCACTTAAAACGCTGAGCCTCTGGTTCATGTTCCGTTGCGCGACATAAATCCAGCACGCGATCGTAGAAGTCAAGATACATTCGTTCTATAAGTTCTTGCGGGTGCGTATATCCAATATCGGTATGCGCGGTTTGCATAATATATACTGTGAGCGGTCGAGTCATGAGCTTTAGGAACCTTTCTTTCTAACCTGACAGATCTATCCAGGCTTATCGCTGCTTGTGGTCGGCAATCAATGAGGCATACCAGTGCCCACTGTTTTTCACAATACGCTTTTGCGTTGCATAATCCACATAGACAAGGCC
>CAXTTV010000124.1:12339-13153 GCA_964247295.1 uncultured Ktedonobacteraceae bacterium
GTACCACTCAGCCCACTCAAAGTTATCAAGCAAGGACCAGACAAGGTAACCCTGGATCGGCAATCCCTGCTTCACAACGTTTCCTACTTCGCGAATATGCGCCTGTAGAAACTCGATCCGTTGCCTATCATTCACCTGCCCCTGATCATCTACCTGATCTACAAAGGCGGCTCCGTTCTCGGTAACAAAAAGCGAAGCTACGCCATATTCCTTATACAGGCGCGTTAACAGATCGCTGATGACCGGTGGATACACTTCCCAGCCCATCTCAGTATGGAGGCCCGGAACTGTGGTATATTCGATCCCCTGGGGCTCCGCCGCGTTGGCACGTACAACCATGCGAGAATAGCTGTTGACGCCTAAAAAGTTTGTCGGTACGGTAATCGTCTCAAAATCTCCATCCCGGATGTCGGGTGGATTTACCCCTAGATTCTTGAAAAAATGCTCTGGATATTTTCCTTTCGCAAGGGGTTCAAGAAACCAACGGTTGGTTAACGCATCGGCCCGGTCTACAGCTTGCGCGGTCTCCGCAGAGTCGTCAGCGGGATAGGCCGGGGTAAAATTCAGCGCGATGCCAACCTGCGCCCCAAGCTTACTGTGGGCGCGCAGGCGCGGCACTGCCAGTCCATGGGAAAGCAACAAATGATGCCCCACGTTGACAGCCGACTGCATATCCTGTATTCCCGGCGCATGAATGCCCGTGCCATAGCCCAGATACGCCGAACACCAGGGCTCGTTATGCGTAATCCACATGTCGATGCGATCACCTAGCCGACGTGAAAGTACCTCAGCATAGTCGGCGAACGCATAGGCC
>CAXTTV010000124.1:13195-15150 GCA_964247295.1 uncultured Ktedonobacteraceae bacterium
TAGGCCGTCTCACGATTCAGCCAGCCCCCCTCCTTATAGAGAGCGACGGGCAGATCCCAGTGATACAGCGTGGGGATTGGGCGAATCCCCTTTGCCAGAAGCGCGTCCACAAGTCGATCATAAAAATCAAGACCCGGCGTATTAACAGCACCCCGACCCGTGGGCAGGACGCGCGGCCAGGCGATCGAGAAACGATAGGCTTGAAGGCCCAGTTGACCCATCAAATCTACATCCTGCGGCATATGGTGATAATGATCGGCGGCAACCTCACCCGTTTCTCCACGGTAGGTCTTCCCAGGCGTTGCAGAGAAAACGTCCCATACTGACTGGCCACGCCCATCTTCATGGACCGCCCCTTCGATCTGATAACAGGAAGTCGCTGTTCCCCAGACAAATGATGACGGAAACACACTGGTATCAATCAGGTCCTGGCTTTGTTCCTTATGCGTACTACTCATCTCATCTCCTCTCACACCTGCTCCTGATAAACCTTTTGTACGGCTTTATCCCTTGGCATAGCCAGCCATCAGGGCCTCCTGCATTCGACGTTGAATCAGCGTGTAGATAATATAGACGGGAATCAAGGTCAGCAGAGTTCCAGCAGTTAATAGACCGTAATCAACAACATTGAGCGTTTTCAGGAGCGGTAGTGCCACCTGAACTGTCTGTGTATCTCTCCCTAAAATCACCAAAGCGAATATATATTCGTTCCAAAAGTTCAGAAAATTGAGGATCAGCACGGTCGCGATCCCAGGAACCGATAGGGGAATGACGAGTCGTAAAAGAATCGTCAGGCGGTTGGCTCCATCTATTTCTGCCGCTTCCTCTATTTCATAGGGGATGCTCCGCATAAATTGCGCCATCAGGATAACGGTGAGCGGCAGGCCTGATACAGGATAAAAGAGGACCAAAAACAGTGTGGAGTGGAAAAGTCCCAACTTCACTGAGAGCAGGAATGTGGGAACGAGCACCGCGAAACCAGGGATCAAAAAGCCCAGGCTAAATGCGCGTTCAATAAGGGCTGCCCCTTTCAAGGGAATACGCGCGATCGCATAGGCGGCTGGAAGCGCCAGTAGCAAAGTAAGGATTTCCGAGGCAGTCGTAATATAGGCGGAGGTCCACATCGCGGAGAAAAGACTCGCGTCATCCTGGGCGGCAATAAAGTTTTGAAGCGACAATGAGGTTGGCAAACTCAATGGTTGTATAAAGATCTCGTTGTTGCTCTTAAAGGCGGAAATGATCAGGTAGTAAATGGGGATCAGAATAATCAGGACGTAGATCACAACCAGTCCCCGCACAATGTATGTACATATCAGCGAACTGACACTTCTGCTAATGGCATTCGCAGAAGTACGCTGCCGAGAAGGGAGACTTATCATTCCTATGCTTCCTTTCGTAGACAATTAATAGGCGGGACGGAACATTTGGCGAATCAATAGCATACCCAGCAAACCAGTTAAGAATAAGAATACACCAATTGCCTGACTATATCCGATGTGCGAAGCAACAAATGCCTCGTTGTAAAGCATAAAACCAAGCGTCGTCGAGGCCGTACCAGGCCCACCATTTGTGAGCAGCAAAACAGTCTGCGCCGATCCTAAAAGCAATCCGAGAAACTGAAGCATCGCCATGCCCCCCACAAAATCTCGAATCATCGGAAAAGCAATCAAGCGCAACTTTGACCAGTGCGTCGCCCCATCGATCTCAGCCGCCTCGTAAAGCTCGGGCGCTATACCTGAGAGTCGCGCGGAAAATATGACCGCACAAAAGCCCACTCCCCCCCACAGATTAATCCCAATGACCGCACCTAGAGCCGTCGCGGGATCAGCATTCCATAGATGCGTGAGGGTATGCAGGCCAACAGCGTTCAATAGGGCATTAATAATCCCATTGGGGGCATAGATCCCAATAAACAACATGGTGGCTGCAACTGAGGACATCAAGGTGGGAGTGAA
>CAXTTV010000125.1:0-14789 GCA_964247295.1 uncultured Ktedonobacteraceae bacterium
CCCATAGCCGGGCCGAGGTTGAGGCTGTCATAGTACAGCCGGGAACAATTATCAAAGCGCAGATGCGCGGCGGGACAAAACGCGCTGACGGCAATGCCAGCCCGCTCACTTACGAGCAGATCGGTGGTCTGGGAAAAGAGCTCCAGCGTATTCGTGAGATGATTGAGCTCCCGCTAAAATATCCAGCGGTTTTCGATCGCTTAGGTGTCGAGCCTCCAAAAGGTGTCCTACTCTATGGCCCTCCAGGAACCGGTAAAACCCTGATCGCCCGCGCAGTCGCGGCTGAGACGAACGCGGCCTTTTTTGTCATCAACGGGCCTGAGATTATCAATAAATTCTACGGTGAAAGCGAGTCGCGCCTGCGATCCGTGTTCCAGGAGGCCCAGCGTCAGGCTCCCAGCGTAATCTTTATTGACGAGCTAGACGCCTTGGCCCCCAAACGACAGGAGACCGGAGGCGAGGTTGAGCGCAGGGTCGTTGGACAACTGCTGGCATTGATGGATGGGCTCTCCTCCCGTGGGCAGCTTGTGCTCATTGGCGCGACCAACCAGCCAAACGCTCTGGACCCAGCCCTCAGGCGACCAGGACGCTTTGATCGAGAGATCGCGCTGAGAGTTCCTGATGTACGTGGCCGAACCGAGATCCTTCAGATCCACAGCCGGGATGCCGCCCTGGCTGATGATGTGGATCTGGCGCGCGTGGCCCAGCTTACTCCCGGTTACGTAGGTGCCGATCTTGAGGCCCTCTGTCGAGAGGCTGCAATGGTCGCCCTACGACGGGTGATGCCCAATATCGACTATCAACGTGGCTATATTCCCTATGAGACCCTGGTCAACCTGAACATTTACATGAATGACTTTCAGGAAGCCCTGCGAGAGGTTGAACCCTCAACCACGCGCGAGGTGTATGTTGAAGTCAGTGAAACCTCCTGGGACGACATCGGTGGTCTCGCGAAGATCAAAGAGATGCTCACCGAATCCGTAGAGTGGCCGCTGCGCTACCCAGAAGTCTATGCCAACGCGAAAGTCGAACCGCCACGCGGGGTGATCCTCTCGGGCCCTCCGGGCTCCGGTAAAACTTTGATCGCCCGCGCCCTCGCTAACCAGTGTGAGGCCAGCTTTATCTCCATTAAAGGTCCTGAGCTGTTGTCAAAGTGGGTTGGCGAGTCCGAAAAAGGGGTGCGCGAGATTTTCCGCCGAGCCAAACAGGCCGCGCCCTGTATTGTTTTCTTTGATGAGATCGACGCCCTGGCCCCACGCCGGGGTGGCGATGGTTCCCAGGCCAGCGATCGGGTGATCGCGCAGTTACTGACCGAGATGGATGGCATCGAGGGCCGGGCCGGGGTAATCGTCCTGGCAGCCACCAATCGTCCAGAACTGATCGATCTCGCGCTGTTACGACCGGGGCGCTTTGATCTAAGCGTCGAGATGAGCTATCCCAGCGAGCAGGAACGGATCGCGATCTTCGGGGTTCATACACGCGAACGTCCACTGGCCGGAGAGATCAGCCTGGAAGAGCTGGGCAGCAAGACTGAGGGTCGTAGCGGGGCCGATATCGAGGCTGTCTGTCGTAGAGCCTCCTTACTGGCGCTGCGAGAATGGATCGGCCCAAAGATCACTCCCAGTCGCATAACCATCACCCAGGAGGACACCCAGGCGGATCAGATTGAGCAAAAGGCCGAGAACCACACAGGTCAGCAAAGTGGCAACAGCAATGGAGCGGAGCAGGCCAGCAAAGAGATCTTTGAACACACCGCGCCACAGATCCCTCAGAACCGGTATGAGATCCGGCGCGAGCATTTTGAGCAGGCGATTGAAGAGCAGAGGGAACGCTATGTAATTCAACAGGCCTCCGAGGATGAGCGCAACCGTCGGGAGCGTGGGCGTCAGCGCCTGATCGATATGGCTGCGGATGCGCAGGATCAACCAGCGAAAGCTCAGCCGCGCGGGTTCTGGCTCTGGCTGGCCCGAAAACTTGGGCTCGCCGTCTGATCACACCCTTTAGTACCATACATTTTACGATCCGTCAGAGTTTTTCTCTGCGGATCGTTTTCATAATATCGGACTTTTACAAATCTATTCATAAAAAACCGAGTTAAAGCACTATGGATATATGGTATCTTTCACAAAAACAGATTATACGACAATATCAGGTAACTTACGATGTAACTTGTAACTATGCTATAATTAGTAAAGGAAAGCTTACCGATGCAACGAAGGGAGACATATATGGCCGACCCTGTTAACGATACCTCTTCCTTCTCCCGTGAGCAAATTGTAGAGGCATATCTGAAGGCGTTTCAGGTCATAGATAATAGGGTGACGCCGCTTCTGGGGAAAGCAACAACCCGAGTCCTTGTTCAGGGAGCCGCTAAACGGCAATCCTCCTCCTATCCTTTTCTGACGATACTTACAAAAATGCCGTATACGGAGATTGTGCTGCCTGTACTGAAGGAGCAATTGAGTGGCGTGCCCGTCCCAGAGTTGACCGCTGGTCTGGACGCCCTGCTGACGGAATGCTTCACCGGCTTAACCGATCTGACAGGTAACCTGATCGTCCCTCCACTCCATAAAGAAGTTTCACGACAGCTTGAACAGAGACAGTAAAAACGTATGGAGAGTAGCACACAACCAGATATTCCAGCGTTAGAGAGCGAGATAGACAGAAAGCCCGATCCTCGACGAGAACAGGCTGAAAACATCGCAGCAATCAGACGCGAAATGGAATATCTGAATAAAATTGGGAAACGTTTTGTAGCAGCGAACGATCGTTTTCAAGTACACCATGCATTGATCGCGGCCTTGCAGGAGCTTTACACCTTTTCCGCGTGCGCGATCCTGTTAAAAGGCCAGCCTTTTGAATTATCTATCATTCCTCGCTATCCACTCAGTCCAGCTTTTCTTCAATCTATGATCGCGCGCATCACCAGGGCGGCTAACGTGATTGGCTTTCCTGAAGTCTCCACTCAGGAGATGGCCGTCACGGCCTTTCTGGACGCTCCCGATGAATTCGCGCCACCAGAAAGTATGCAACAACCAGGCGATGCAAACGAAGTAAAAGATTTTGTGAATGTTCCACTGACGGTCGAAGATAGAATTATTGGGATGTTAAGCCTGTTCGATACCCATGAAGGGACCTTTGATGCCGAACTGCTCCAGCTTACAACAATGATCGCGGATTACGCTGCGATCGCGCTGGAAAATGTGCAGCTTCACGAACGCGAGACCGCCCTCTGGAAAAAGGCCGAGACCGAACGACTCCGCCTGGAGCTGATTATCAGCAGTATGGCCGAAGGATTATTAATTACAGATACCCAGGGAAATATTACCTTCTGTAACCCCTCGGCGCGCCACCTTTTCTCACAGGGACAGGTTGAACTGCTCCATGAGATTCCCTTAAAGCAGATGGCCAAGGATCAACAAGCCCCATGGTTAAAAGAACTAGCGGAAATCCTTCAGCAGGCGCTGGACGGGCACCGGTTAATCCAGCAAGAAGTGATCGCTGGCGTCCAGGGCGAAAACGTTCCACTCACCCTAAATATTAGCGCGGCCCCCCTCGACGAGGCCGGGCGTTCACCCAATACTCCAATCGGAGTGGTAACGGTTCTCAACGATCTCACTTCCAGCAAACAGATCGAAAAGCTTAAAGATGAGTTCGTCTCCGTGGCCTCCCATGAGCTTAGAACACCGCTAACCGCGATCAAAGGATACACTCAACATCTCATTCGGCGGATTGAGCGGCGCTTGCGAAAAGCGCAGCAGAGCTCGCCGATGCAATCTGAAGCGCCCGAGAACTATGATCTCCGCAGTCTGAGCATCATCCAGAGTCAGGCTGAGCATTTGGAGCGTCTGGTCAAAGATCTCCTCGATCACTCGCGGCTGCAATGGGGCAACCTGAACCTGATCTATACTAGCTTTCACCTGGCGGATGTACTCACAGAACGGATACGGCTGGCGCAGGCCAGCGCCGATCTCCATACCATCTATCTGGACCTACAAGCGCATGAGACCCTCGTGGTCGCCGACGAGAAACGGATCAGCCAGGTGATCGGCAACCTGCTGGACAACGCCATTAAATTCTCTCCACAGGGGGGACAGGTCACCATCAGAATGGAGGATCAGGGGGACACCTATCGTATCAGCGTAATTGATCAAGGGGTTGGAGTCAGCCCCGCCTACTACGATCACATTTTTGAACGCTTCTACCGGGTCCGCAATTCGGCGAGTAACCAGTATTCAGGGATTGGCTTAGGACTGTATGTCTCCAAGGCCATCATTGAGGCCCACGGGGGAAGAATCGGGCTGACCAGTCAGCAAGGTACAGGAAGTACATTCTATTTTACCCTGCCTAAACAGCAGATTGACGAGTCCTGAACGCTGAGTAAGCATACAATCGCCAGTCGGCTCTCGTATACCGACTGGCGATTTTTAAATTGCCTGGAACAGATCCAGAGGGTTCTCCCCAAACTGATCGTGGAGGTAGGAAAGCCCGAAACGTGTAAAATGGATACGAGCCCAGCTAGAGCGCAGATATTGAATATGCCGTAGGATACGAGCCTGGCCCCAGAGGGGGTACTGGACATCGCGCAAGGCCGCGACGAGATCGCCGGTGCTGGTTAAAAAGACGCCGCTCAAAACTACCAGCCATTCCAGCAAGGGATAGCGGGGCAACTCCAGCGGATTGGGCAAAATCGAGGTAAAAAGACCGAGGTAGAGAGTGGCAGCGGAGATGCAAGCGGGGATCAAAGCATTCAGCCAGACATAGAGATTTGAGGGCTGATTGAGGAACAGAATCGAGATACCAAAGGGGCCGATCGCCCAACCGATCAAACGGTCGCCCCGGAGCAGGGCAATGAGCAGATGTGCGAACTCAAACAGGCCGATCCAGACAATCACAAAAGCCAGCAGACCTGGCAGATTCGTCATATGCAAACCTATATGAACAAAAGGCATGAATATCCTCCTCGCCCCGTTCGCTTGCGCGACAATCAACCACTAGCAGGACATATTTTTGAGGCGACCCACTCCCCTTTTACCTAGAGCAAAATGAGCCACAGATGTATCTTTAATCGTAGTCTTTCTTGCTGGAATATGCAACAGGTAACAGATTATTCAGAGTCCTGGCCCACTGGCTCATGCCAGCCCTCTTCACCTATCAAAGGGACAAAAACACAATTCCCCAGGGAGGTCCGCTGGAAATCATTCGCTACGCGTTGAAATACCAACAACTCCTGCTTATCAGCAGCACCAACCGGGATCACAAGCAAGCCCTCAGGGGCCAGTTGTTCAAGCAACCTCCTCGGCACCTCAGGAGCCGCAGCCGTCACCAGAACACGGTCGTATGGAGCTTCTAGAGGCCAGCCCAACGATCCATCACCTACATAGATCGAGACATTCTCCAACTGCAATTGCTGAAGACAAGTTGCCGCACCATAAGCAAGTTGTTGATGGCGCTCTACCGTGTAGACATGGCCTGCCAGACGAGCTAGAATCGCTGATTGATAGCCAGTAGCCGGTTCCAATCTCCAATACCCGTTCCTGACCCTTTAGACGCAACGCCTGAGTCATGATCGCGACCATGAACGGTTGAGAGATTGTCTGTCCTTGATTGATCGGTAAGGCCCGGTTAGCATAGGCGAGATTTTGAAGATCCGCTCCCAGGAAAGTCTCACGGGGAACTGCATTTAAGGCATCAAGAACTCGGAGATCAGAAATCCCCGATTGCCGTAAGATATCCAGGAGTTGTTGGCGTTGAGAGTGTAGATTTTGCGACATCATACCACGAAAGGGAAAAAAATGTGGGAATGCATACGAGGACAGTATTTTTTAGCTATGGGTCTTATGTATAAGACGATTTAAAGAAGGGGTTAGTAACCTGCTAGTAAGGGAATGAAGATGGAAAAGGGGATGGGAATGGGCGTTACTGGTATCGAACCAGTGACCTCTTCGGTGTGAACGAAGCGCTCTCCCACTGAGCTAAACGCCCTTGAACAGGAGCAACTATAGCATGGGAGAGCGGGATTGTCAAGTATTTGTATTGCTGTGCCGGGCTTTTTGTTGACCCGCCGAAGGCGGGGAGATAATGCAATTTGGGGCACAGCCCCAACCCCCAGTCAGGAGGGCATGCCGCCCTCCTGCGCCTCCTGCGCCTCCTGCTACTCCTCGAAGGCGGTCTTACGCATGGTTGGAAAGAGAATCACATCGCGGATCGACTCCTGGTCGGCCATAATCATTGCCAGACGGTCGATACCGATCCCCAGACCACCGGTCGGGGGCATACCCACCTCCAGGGCGTCCAGGAAATCCTCGTCCAGTTCCTGAGCCTCGTCGTCGCCCTGAGCTTTCTGCCGCGCCTGATCCTCGAAGCGAGCCCGTTGATCCAATGGATCGTTCAACTCAGTATAGGCATTACCGAGCTCTAGCCCACCAACAAAGGGCTGGAAACGCTCCACCAGACCAGGAACCGATCGGTGTGTTTTTGTTAGAGGCGAAACATCAAGGGGATAATCCATCACAAAAAAGGCTTTGTGTAACTCCGGTGTCCCTTTCACAACAAAGCCTTTGAGCTCGTCGATCAGGCGGCCACGCCCCAGCTTGGGATCGGCCTCGTAGCCCTTCGCGCGCATCTCAGCCGACAGAGCATCGCGATCAGGAAACTGGTCCACGTCAATTCCTGAGTAGGTCTTCACCAGCTCTAAAAGAGGATAACGGGGCCAGGGAGGCGTGAGATCAATCTCCACCCCTTGATAGTTAATTACAGGCGAACCCTTGACCTCAGTCGCGACAAAACAGACCATCTCCTCAACCATCTTCATCACATCTTGATAGTCGGCATAGGCCTGATAGCTCTCCAGCATCGTGAACTCGGGATTATGGCTGCGGTCAATCCCTTCATTTCGGAAATTACGACCAATCTCATACACACGCTCAAAGCCTCCGACAATCAGACGCTTGAGATAAAGCTCCAGGGCGATTCTCAGATAGAGATCGCGATCCAATGTATTGTGGTGCGTAATAAAGGGCCGGGCGTTCGCCCCCCCGTAAAGCGGCTGAAGGATCGGCGTCTCCACCTCAATAAAGTCATGCTCATCCAGATAACGGCGCGTCGCCGAAATCGTCTTGCTGCGGATCACAAAGGCGTTTTTCGATTCCTCACTGCCCAGCAGATCCAGGTAGCGCTTGCGCTGGCGCAGCTCCACATCCTCTACGCCATGATATTTCTCTGGCAGGGGACGCAGCCCCTTACTCAGCAAGCGATAACTTTTCACATGCAAAGTCCGCTCCTGTGTTCGGGTGCGGAACAGAAAGCCAGTAACCTGAACAAAATCGCCGAGGTCCAGCAACTTAATGCTTCTATAGAGATCCTCGCCCAGATCATTAATTCTAAAGTAGACCTGAATTCGACCGGAACCATCCTCAATGGTAGCGAAAGTGGATTTCCCCATATCGCGCATCAAACGGATACGACCGACCAGCGTAAAGGACCCCTGGTCCCCCTGCCACTCGTCAAAGTGTTCAAGAACTTCAGAGATTGTATGAGTGCGTTGAACATCGGGCGGATAAGGATTGATCCCCTGCTCCACTAGCGTGTTCAAGCGTTGAATTCGGATATCGCGTTCATCAGGCATAAAAATCTTACCTCCAAAAATACTGGCATTATTGTAGCATTGTTTGCTAGCAGCGTACAGGGAAACAGAACAGGACACAAAGAAAAGCGACCGCATCTCTTTTGTATGATGAGATGGTCGGTCGCTTTCTACAAGAAAAGGAAGATTACTCGATCGAGAGGATCGTATACTCGCGAACACCGCCAGGGGTAGAGACCATAATCAAGTCATTCACCCGGTGGCCCAGCAGAGCCTTACCCACAGGCGACTCATTAGAGATACAACCTTTGCCAGGATTGGCCTCAAAGGCTCCAACCAGAGTATAACAAAATTCCCGGCCATCGGCACTCAGGCGAACAATCGAACCCAACGTCACCTGATCCGAGTTCACCTTACTGATCAACTTTGCCTTCGCGAGCATCTGCTCCAGCTCTTGAATACGACTCTCAAGGCGAGCCTGCTCGTTTTTAGCGTCGTCGTAGGCGGCATTGTCAATCACATCGCCCGACTCCTTAGCGTCATGAAGGTACTGGGCCACTTCCGCGCGCCGGACAGTACGCAAGAAATCCAACTGACTCATAGCACGCTGTCGTCCGTCATCAGTAAGGAATACGTCCTGTGTATCCATAATCTGTTTCCCTTCACATTCCGCGACGCTCACCTCATACCCTATAGGGAGGAGCGCCGCACTTATTCTATTGCTTCCCATGCAAAATGGACATCAATTGGACAGGAATGTCCGCCTGCGCCATCAGGCCACCTGATTCAAAACGGGCTATCAACATCTTCTAGAACCAGTAAAAGGTCGGAGCTCCAGATCTTTAAAAAAGGCTGGAGAACAGAAAAGCGGTACCTCCGACACAAAGAACGCACTCAATGTCATTGATAGTCAAGGAAAGTAGCAACAGTCTCTGGCCAACCTGAGTCCATTCAGGAAAAGCGACCGGGTTCCAAAAAAAACACACCTACTAGATGCCAGGCAACCACTTCAATCAGGAAGAGGGGTAACCGATATCCCCCCAGGTAACCGTGAGCAGTTCGCCGGAGTCGAGACGCAATAAAAGTTGTCCATCCACATCAACATCCTCCGCCACCCCTTCTATCACTTTCTCCCCCTGGCGTACAGAGATCGCACGACCCAGAGTGGATAGCCGGCCTTGCCAACGCTCGCGCAACAATTGAGCTGCGGACGAAGCGCTCGACACAGAGCCGGGAACAGCATCCTGCTGAAGAGCAAGATACCCGGCCTCCAGATGCTCAAGCAATCGCGCAATAAGGTGTTCTCGGCTGACGGAATGACCAACCTCAGTCTCCAGAGTGGAGGGAGTCGGAGAGAGAGCCGGGCGATAGGTAGAGTCGACCTGTTGGTGGAGGTTAGAAGAGCCTCCATTCACATTAATGCCGATCCCAAGCACGGCGAAAAACCGACCAGAAGTATCACGGCTGGTTTCAACTAGAATACCAGTCACCTTATGCTCATGGACAAGAACATCATTGGGCCATTTTATAGAAGCATCGAGGCCACAGACATCTGAGATCGCGTCACTAACCGCTAGGGAAGCCAGCATAACCAGCAGATGAGGAGGGAAAGCAGGTCGAAGGACAATAGATGAAAGGACATGCAACCCGGCCACATCAACCCAGCGCCGCCCCAACCGTCCTTTGCCCGCAGTCTGGTTATCAGTAAGAACCACCAGACCTTCATCGGATCGAGAACCGGCTAGCTGCATTGCTAGTGTGTTCGTAGAGTCAACCTCCGGCTTGTAGAGGAGCCGATCGTCGATCCCCAGAACGTGTGTTGTTAATTGTGTCTGTAGAGACTCTATGTTTAGAAGAGAAATAGTATCCAAATTATCTTTAGATCCTGAAGAATAATCAGAGAATTGCACAAAAGAAAGTAGGACTGGACTGATATCAGGATGTTAATTTTCGATCGGGAGCGGATAACTTATCTTTACGAATAATTTAAACCAACATTCACATCAGCGGCATCTTACCTGCTGGGATAAAAAACCCCAGAGTAGAGGCAGAAGGTCTGCTTGAGCCTCTCTCTGGGAGTTACTGCACGGGCGGGACATATACCCAACCGTTCAGCCGAACAGCTCTTAGAGCTGCACACCTCTCAATTGGAAGGTGTGGGGAGATACTAGATCGCCCGTGCAGCGTATACTATGTTCCATGTACACACCACCTCCTTTCGTTGGCCTTATTGTAACATTGGTTTTCAATGACTGTCAAGGTTTATGTAAAAATTCATGTGGAAAATGCAGAGATAATACACGTCTCGTGGGGCCTACCACGTACCTTTATCGTTTTTTTGATCTCGTGAAAAATCTGTGAAGAAATATTTGTAAACCCGAATGAATGGAGAGACGTTTTGCATTTCTTCTATAGATCTTCTCTTTCTTTATAGCTAAATATATGCTTTAACAAGATCAACGGGCGGCAAAGTTGCGTTTACATTTTAGAAAGAGGAACAGAAAAGTTCCTCTAAAAAAGCTTGTCAATGAGAAATGGAATAGAGAAGTTTGAGTTCGGGTCGATTAGGAAAAGTGAGGCTTGTTATCCATGACTCTCGTGTAATAAATAGAGCAATAGCGTAGGTAAGCCACCCCTTCTCTCCATTTTTATATCGACCCGTACTGATGAGATAAGACAATTGGTGGGTGTGTAGCGAAAATTTATACATGCGAGCTATACTATGTACAAGTAATCGCGCATCACTCCATAAGGATGTATCGGTTACAGAGGTTCTGCTACAGCAACAAGCCAGACATTGTAGAGACTGTTTTCCTGGTACCGTTCCCGCATCCTCTTCATTGGGATTACATGTATTTTTGAATGAGATATGTAGCCATACATATATATTCAATTGAATATACTGATACAAGTAGATCCCGCTGCCAGCAACGGGAAGGCAGTCAAGCATGGATGGATTTCAATAATAAGTGGAGGAAGTGGAAGGTGGAAGTGGACCACAACATACGGCATACTATAGGAAAAGGAGGAACTTGCATATGCAGCAGTATTATGTAGATTTGCTGGTTGATGCCCTCCTGGATGAGGGCTTCACCGTATCCGAGGCCAGTCGGCTGATCGAACTACAGGAAAAGTATCAGCAATGGCAGGCCGCTCAGGAAAGTGAGTACCAGCGGAACCGCTTGAGTTTTGTTCGCTGGCTGGTACACACTGGCCGTTTAACCGAATTCTATTAAATAAAGTCCGCTTGCGACAGACTTTCCAGATAATGTACAATGAACTTGGTAGAGGAGATAGACGGCGTGGCAGTAGCTACGCCGTCTTGATATTTCCTTAAAATCTGCCTCTGGCCTTTTCTTGCTCACGCACACACTTGTAACCCACTTTCCTGGACCGCCCTGGCAATAGAAGCAATCGGCATTTTTCGTGCATTGACGACTGTGAAGGCCACAGGGCCGTGACCTTTTTAAACTATAATGAGAGCGAGCACGTCTATATCTGGCAATGATAGGAAGGAGGAGTGGCGCAAGCTCCTCTGCTCTTCAGGTGGAGGTAACCGCGCCGACGTATTATGAAAGCGGTTGTAATGGCTGGTGGGGAAGGATCACGATTACGCCCCCTAACAATCCGACGGCCCAAACCAATGGTGCCAATCGCCGGGAAACCGGTGATGGAACACATTTTGAACTTGTTGAAACGTCATGGTATCACTGAGGTTATCGTCACCGTCCAGTATCTGGCTAGCAATATCGAGGACTACTTCGGCAACGGCTCCCAACTTGGGATGCGCATCACTTATTCCCGAGAAGATGTACCTTTGGGGACCGCTGGCAGCGTGAAGAACGCGGAAGATCAGCTTACGGAGCCTTTCCTGGTGATTAGCGGTGACGCGCTTACCGACTATAACTTGACCGATATCATTGAATACCACAACGCGAAAAAATCTCTGGCGACGTTAACGCTGGCCCATGTTCCCAATCCTCTGGAGTATGGTGTGATTATCACAAATGAGGATGGTCATATTTCACAATTCCTGGAGAAGCCGAGCTGGGGTGAGGTGTTTAGCGATACCATCAATACCGGTATCTATGTACTGGACCCAAAGGTCTTCTCCTACTTTGAGAAAAATAAGCCATTCGATTTTAGCCAGGAACTTTTTCCGATGATGCTCCGCCAGGGCGATCCTATCTATGGCTATATCGCGAATGGCTACTGGTGCGATGTCGGAAACCTGGGCGAGTATATGCGCGCCAATGCCGATGTGCTTCAGGGAAATGTGGACGTTGAGATCCCGGCTAAAAATATCGGTGGCAACATCTGGTGCGAGGAACATGTAGATATCGCGCCGGATGCCCAGCTTTACGGGCCACTCTACCTTGGCCGTGACTGTCGGGTCAAGGCGGGGGCAATTATTCATGGACCCAGCGCCATCGGCCACTATACGATTATCGATGAACGCGCTCAGGTGGACCGAAGTATTGTCTGGAACAATTCGTACCTTGGTGAGCGTTCCGAACTGCGCGGGGCGCTGGTCGGCTCCTCTACCAGCATTAAAAGCAAGGCTGTGATGTTTGAGGGCTCGGTCATCGGCGATAACTCGATTATCCAGGAAGGCGCGATTATTCAGCCCAACATTAAGATCTGGCCCGATAAGGAGGTTGAGTCAGGGGCGGTGGTCAATACCAGCATTATCTGGGGATCACAGGGCCGCCGTGGCCTCTTTAGCCGGCATGGCGTTTCGGGGCTGGTGAATGTGGATCTGACGCCGGAGTTCGCGGCCAAGCTGGGTGCGGCCTACGGTGCGATCCTACCAAAAGCTTCGACGGTCGCGGTCAATCGCGATTCCCACCGCACGCCACGCATGATTAAGCGCGCGATGATCGCGGGTCTGCCATCCGCTGGAGTCGATGTCGAGGATATCCAGCAGGTGCCAATCCCGGTGGCGCGCTATTATGTGCGCAACACGCACGCAGTCGGTGGCATCCACGTTCAGCTCTCGCCCGTTGATCAACGCATTGTTGATATCAAGTTCTTTGACCAGAACGGTCTGGATATCAATAAGACGACTGAGCGCAAGATCGACAATCTGTTCTTCCGAGAAGATTTCCGCCGCGTCTATCTGGACGAGATCGGCGCGATTGACGTGCTGGAGAACAGCGATGTTGTGAACCGCTATCTGGACGGCCTGAAAGGTGTGATCAACCACGGGGTGATCCGCGAGCACAAGTTTAGTATTGTAGTGGACTATGGACATGGTAGCGCGACACAAATCATGCCCAAGATCTTTAATCAATTGGGCTGTGATGTGATTGTGCTGAATGCCAGCAATGATGAAAGCAAGTTCTCGCGCACACCGGAGGAACTGGACCAGGATATGCACCGGCTGGCAACGATTACATCGTCGCTGCATACAGATCTTGGTGTGAGGATCGACGCTGGTGGTGAACGCGTCTCGGTGGTGGATGATACGGGGCGCATTCTGGATGGAACAAAGATGCTGGCGGTTATGACCAGTCTGTATCTGCGTCAATACCATAACGCGACTGTGGCGGCCCCGGTGACGGCTCCTAGCGCCCTTCAACATATCGCGAACCGCTACGATGGTCAGATCCTCCATACCAAGGTTCTCCCTCATGCACTGACAACGGCGGCTGGTCGTGAGGGCGTAGTCCTGGTAGGGGATGGTGAGGGTGGCTTTGTCTTCCCACAAATGCAGCCGGCCTTTGATGGCATGCTGACAGTCGCCAAGCTGCTGGAGCTTCTCTCCACCTTCCAGATTCGCCTTTCGGAGGTGGTAGATGATCTTCCCTCTTATTATCTGAGTCGAACGCGGGTGACCTGTCCCTGGGAGAATAAGGGGAAGGTGATGCGCATTCTCAGCGAACAGTATCGGGAACGGCGCAGCAAACCGATCGATGGAATTAAGATTGATCTTGGTAAGGAATGGGTTCTGGTCCTGCCGGATGCCGATCGACCACTATTTCATGTAGTAGCGGAGTCGGTCTCTCATGAGCAAGCTCAGGCCCTTGCGGAAAAGTACGCTCGGGTTGTGAGTGGTCTACAGCAGTAAACCAAAAGGGAACCTCTATAGAAGATGGATCACTGTAGAGGTTCCCTTTTATTTGAGAGGCTATTTGATAGCGGCGGCGACCGGTCCACCAACAGCAAGCAGACCTGGAACAAGCATCTGCTCGTTACACAGATCTCGGACCGCCCGTTGAATACCTTCTGATAGCGATACTTGAGGTTGCCAGTCTAGCAATGCCCCGGCCTTTGAATTGTCCAGGAAGATAGCCGTGGGGCCCTCTAAAGAGCCAGAAACATAGACTGGTCGCAGATCGATCCCCAGGTGCTCGGTGAGAATGTTGTAGATCCCATTGACGCTGTAGCCCTGGCCTGAACTGATATGCAGCGTTTGATTTTTGCCACGCTCCAAAACGGATCGATTGGCCTGTACTACATCGTCGATATAAATATGATCGCGCAGCGAGTCAGCGGAGCCGCGAATCGTTGGACGCTGGTGATCAACCAGGGCCTTAATATAGAAGCTGAGCGGATGTTGAAGGCTCTGGTGATGGCGCTCTCCATACACATCCGCGTACCGCAGAATCGTATGATTGAGCCCGTATTGACGGGTGTAATAGCGCACATACCATTCGCCAGCCACCTTGCTAATATTGTATGGCATTTTTGGAAACAGAGGGGTCGACTCGGTCACGGGTAGATCCTCTAGAGCCGGTTGTCCATAAAGATCGTTGCCGCCGGAGGCAAAAATAAACTTGCCAACCGAAGCGGCTACACAGCCTTCCAAAAGATTGAGTAAGCCACGCACATTAATATCAGCATCCACCAGAGACTGCTCCTGGGGAAGTCGAGTCTCGCGGTAGGCTGCGTGATGGCTAACGACATCTGGACGCTCCCGAGTCAAGAGAGAATGCAACTGGGAGTCACGAATATCCAGATGAAAGAAACGGGCCCTGGAATCTAGCGCGTGGGCGGAGCCATGCACCAGATTATCGATAATCAGAACATCATGGCCGGCATCCAGATAATCCTGAGCGATACGGGAACCGATGAATCCGGCACCTCCAGTAATAGCAATCTTCATCTAAAACTCTAATCCTCTCGAAATAGCGTAGATCACAATCAGACGGTTTTGTTTACATGCGAAGAGGGAAAAGAAAACCTGGTGGATGTATAAGCC
>CAXTTV010000126.1:0-14776 GCA_964247295.1 uncultured Ktedonobacteraceae bacterium
CAAAAAGACGGTGCATTGAGTAGATCTGGGAGGGAGCCATCTCGATAGACTCGTCGGGCTCATCAACGTCGGTAATTTCGTTTAAGAGGGATAACAGGGCCTGCCCTTTGTCAGACCCGGCCAGATCCCATAATATCACGGCATGATAGAGCAGTACCCAGCCATCAGGAACCTCTTTTTGATAGGTCGCACCATTGCATGTTGGATCTTTAATGACAACTCCATCACTAAAAGAAAGACTCATATTTTTTCCTCATTTCTTTATCTACACGTTTATTCAGTGGCCTCGCTGATAAGATCATCTGCCTCTTGTAAGGTATATGCAAATTTGCGATCAACGGTCTGATTAGCGAAACCGTAGGTAAATCGTTGAGCCTGGGCAATATGAGCGGAACCAATTAGCTTGGTGACATCTTGATAGATGGTTTCGCGGCCAAATTTAGAAACCATGAAGGCTCGAACGCGGTGGCCGTCTTGCACTGGGTCTCCGTGCTCATCACGAGTGCTGAAAATCTGCTCAACGAGATTAAATTGTTTCTGGGCGTCTTCCCAGTGATCACCATAATTGGATCTCACAAGTCCAAGAAGCATCACTTGATTGGTCTGAACATTGCGGACCAGAAGGCTGATCTTTTGCAGGTAAAAAAAGGCAGTTCCATCAGCCGTCACTCGAAGAAGATTTGGACTTACCTGATCAGGAGGATTATCACGCAGGCCTGCTTCTTGAGAGGCATATTCTTTCTCCAGAACAACATCAACAAGCAGGCCATAGCCTTGGGAACTGGGAAACTGAGAAATGGTCTCATCTCGGACGGCCAGATTGAGGGCAAGCTCTTTGCGCAGCTCAACTCTGGCTCGTTGGTAGATCCGCGAATGTTCTCGCCGTTCAAAGGGAACACTTGAGGCGTCTTCAATCGCCGCCTCAATATTAGGCAGATCAGGATTAAAACGGAACTTTGGTGGTGGCTCTTGTTGATCATCCATAGAGCGATATCCAGTTCGGTGATGCCATCCAAGCTGAACCTCGCTTTGAAAACAAAGAGCTCCTCGGAAAAACGTCCGAACAGCCATGATTCGTGACCATCCATTGATAAGGGAATAGATCGTTTGGTTCTTAGTAGGCCAAATATCGACACATTGAGGCACTTTCTCTAAGAGAATATCAACATATTGAGGATAGATGTGCCATTGATCATCAACAAGGGGGTGCAGATCTTGAGTAAATTCATTGAACATGTCAAGCATATGCTGCGCCATTGGGAGACTGATAATGCGTAAGCCATATTCATTGGGAGTTTGTATGCTTGTGAGCATCTGATCAAGCATCTCCCCTTTGGGAGATCCAACAATTTTCCAGAGATCAATCGCATAACCAAGGAGTATCCACCCATTAATGATTTCTCGTGGGTATTCCTCACCCTCACAGGTAAGGTCATCTATCTCTTTTAACAAATAGAGCGTCATTAGTTTCCCTCTGTTCTAGAGTTACGATGCTTTTACAAATTTTTCTACGAGTGTATCTAGCTCTTCAGATGTTACCCCAAGCTTGCTATCAAACCCTTTATTGTGTGGCCCCTAGCTTCGCTTTTCTGTGTGAGCAAAACTTGAAGCTTTGATTTCATTAGTGATTTCCAAATGGCTTGGGTGATTATACTCTTGGGAATATAAATACGTTCGGATCGGATGACCATTTTCCTGCTCTGCATGTAGTAGATGATACGCTCTCTCCAGTTGTTTTTGAGCGGCACTATTCGTATCATTTTGTCCAGATTTGACTTCTCCGAGTAACGTTACTTCTCGCGTATTTGTATTTCTCACTAAAATATCACTTTCTCCAATGTTAAATAAGACTTTTTCTTCTCCTATTTCTTCCTTTCTATCAATTAAGAGTATTTCGGGATGATCTTTTATGCTAGGATGCTCTTCTTTACACTCCTCTATTGAAGCATATTCCTCGTAGATTTTGATATTGGAGAGAACCTCATATCCTTGTGATGCAGGATAGTGACGAATGGTTTCGTGATGGACGGCCAATTCAACAGCCACTTCTGCTTTGATATAGCGCAGGGCTTGTTCATATTCTTTGTTGTTTCCACTTACCGCTGCTTTTTTTGCATCGTTGAGATGTTCTAACAACTCAATCCTTTCTGGATTAAATATGTATTCTTTGGGGTTATCTGGGTCAGGGACGATCAATGGCATCTCGAAGCGTCTTTCGGGATGGTTCTTCAACGCCTCTTTTCTGTCTTCGGGCGATAAGGTCATCAGATTGCCGTCTCTAGCAGGCTTGCTTAAAAGCTCTTTCGTTTTGCCTTCCCATTCTTTTTTTCTATCTCCCTCTGTGTTATAATTTTGAGCTTTTTCCTTTCGTTTTTCTGCACTCCCACTCCCAACGATCCCAAGATACTCTGGAACAGATTTGTGTTGTTGGATCGCTCTTTCTCTAAATGTATCAAGGGTTTGTTCTCTCTTACTCTCGTCCGGTTTCCCCATCTCTTCTTGCAAATACGTCTGGGCGTTCTGGATAGACGTTCTTTCTTCGTTGGAAGAAGCATGTTGCAAACGTTGGAAGAAATGGTCCGCCAGAGCATTTAAGCGTTCATCAGACGTGCCGGTATTCCATTTCTGGTTCCGCTCCTGCTTCTCCTGTGCATCGAGTTCCTTCGCATATTCCACATGACTCTTACTCAGTGATTTTGCCTCGGCTTTTTCCCTACCAGTCAGTTTTCTAGGTTTGGGTGCCTCTCCCTGGTTTGGCTGACTCTGTTTCAGTTCGAGGCGCTCCGGGGCGGTAGGGGCTTCCTGAGTGGGCTGGACCTCTGGTACGCTCTTTTCTCCTTTGAGCTGCTGGTCTCTGGAAATGTCTCCCTGCGTTTTCTCTAATCTCCTGGGCTTTGGGACGTTGGCTCCGAAGTCGTCCGACAAGTTTTTTGATCTGTTCTCAGCTTTGCTTTTCGGCTGATCTTTGAGGGTGTGGTTTTGAGCTTCACGTGGTCTGGGACCAGGAACTTCAAACTCTTTCGAGAGGTTGGAGAATGTCTTCTCTCCATTGCCTGATGCCTTTCTCTGGCTTTGCTCGTGTGCATTTCTTTTGGTTTCGTCTTTTTCGTTCATGGCTTGATCGTATCCGCACAGTGGTTTGTTTCAAAGCTCTTGGGTGGTAAAATCATGATATCCTCCCTTACGATAGAAAATAGGCACGAAGGGTGCTCTTGTATAATAATGAAGATAAGGATGAGATGCAAGTGGAAATGTGGGAAGGTTTTTCCAGGCAAAAGTGGCATTGATCGGATATCTCATGTTATCTTCGGGGCGGGTTGGGATCATATCCAGGCGGTCGGCGGATAAACCGTCGAGCTACGAGAAATTCTCAAACTCAGAGTAATGGCGAGCCTGGACTCTATCTAATACCGGTCGGCGGATAAACCGATGGGCTACAAAACAAGAATACATCCATGAGCTTATAAAAAAAGACTTGACAACTACGACCACTTTTGGTTATCCTTAACGAAATACTAGTTGTCTCGCGTTGATCGAACAGAGTATGAGACTGGCAACCAACAGCGATCCGAAGTATGGTGAAAGTTCGGAATGGATCTGTCATCTCAGAACGCCTTCGTGAGCGACCGACCGAAGAAAGTCCATTAAGGACAAGTAGGCTCGGGTGGGTGGTCCCCATGCAACAGAAACACCGTCAAAAGTGGTCACGATTGACTCTCTACACCGCTGTAAAGATCCAGAAAGTGACAAATAGGGTGGCACCACGGGTGTGGCAACAGCGGCTTATCTTTTTACAATAGACCTAACTTCCGCTGCGAACTGCTCTCGTCCCTTCTTCAATGTCTTGGTACACTTGAGAAGGACGAGGTTTTTTTATATCCTCTTGCTCCTTCTCACAAGCACCCCGTTGAAGGAGCTTTTACATTATGACGAAACTCTGGCAAAAAGGCTACCATGTCTATGAACAGGTAGAACGCTATGAGGCCGCGCAAAACAGCCTGCTGGACCAGCGACTGATCCGCCACGATGCCTGGGGCAATCTGGCACACGCGGCGATGCTTCACAAAATCGGTATTCTCAGCGATACAGAACACCAGCAATTGCAAGCCGGGCTGGTTCAGATCCTCGATCAGGCCGAAACGGGCAATTTTACAATCTCCCCTACCGATGAGGATGTGCATACGAGTATTGAAAACACTCTCTCAAAAACGGCGGATGAGGCCGGAAAAAAGATCCATACTGCTCGCTCCCGCAATGATCAGGTTCTGGTAGATCTACGCCTCTATGGCAAAGAGCAGCTTCACCAGATCGGCAATGAGCTTTCCGGACTGATCTCTACCCTATTGGTTTTCGCCGAACGCTACGCCGATGCTCCTATGCCCGGCTATACCCATATGCAGCGCGCGATGCTTTCCTCGGTCGGCCTCTGGGCCGCCAGCTTCGCCGAATCTCTGCTGGACGATAATCAGTTGCTTCAGAGCGCGTACGTTCTTAACGATCAATGCCCGTTGGGCTCTGCCGCCGGCTATGGCGTTCCTATGGCAATCGATCGTCAGTATACCTCGGATCTGCTGGGCTTCGCGAAAGTACAAAAGAATGTGATCTACGCCCAGAACAGTCGAGGCAAGATCGAGGCGGCTATCGTTCAGGCCCTCTCTCAGATTATGCTGGACCTGAGCAAAATGGCTCAGGATGTTCTACTCTTTAGCACAACTGAGTATGGCTTTTTCCAGATCCCTCAGGAGCTCTGCACTGGCAGTAGTATTATGCCTCAAAAACGCAATCTGGATGTGATGGAGCTGGTTCGCGCCCGCACTCAGACGATGCTGGCCCTGCAACAACAGATCCTGGGAATTATCAGCGGCCTCCCCAGCGGCTATAACATGGATTACCAGGAGACGAAACGCCCATTTATGGAGGCCCTGGATCTAGCTCAGGAGAGCCTGGAGATCTGCTCCCTGGTCATAGGCTCCATTACGGTCAATCGCGAAAAACTGGCTCAGGCCTGTACCTTTGAGCTTTTCGCGACCGATAAAGCCTACGAATTGGTCACGCAGGAGCAGATCCCTTTCCGTGAGGCCTACCGCCGCGTCGGCCAGGAGGTTCTGGCCCTGCTGGATACCCGAGAGCAGCTCCCAGTTGAGAGCACCGAACAGTTACAGGCACGCCTGGATAATCGCGATCATCTGGGGGGCGCGGGAGATTTGGGACTCCCTGCACTTCACCTACAGCAAAGACAGATCCAAAAAGAGTGGAAACAGCGCGCCCACCACTTCGAGCAGGCGATCTCAGCCCTGACGGGCCAGTCAGCCTCAGATACCGAATAGGTACAAAAAAGGAGAAAATACATTATGTCTACTGTTATTCTGGCTTATTCTGGTGGCCTGGATACTTCGATCGCGATCCGCTGGATCAAAGAGCAGTATGGGTTGGATGTAATTACCGTGACGATGGATATCGGCAACGATCGCGATATGGAGGCGATCGCGGAAAGAGCCCGGCAGATTGGAGCGGTCAAAGCCCTGGTGGTGGATGCCAAAAGCGATTTTGTGAACTACTTTCTCTGGCCGGCCCTGAAGGCTGGAGCGATCTATGAGCGCGAGTATCCCCTGGCGACGGCCCTGGCTCGTCCTTTGATTGCCCGATTGCTGGTTGAGGTGGCACGCCAGGAGGGCGCGGTCGCAGTGGCCCATGGCTGCACCGGCAAAGGCAACGATCAGGTTCGCTTCGATGTCGCGGTCCAGACGCTGGCTCCAGATCTTAAGGTGATCGCTCCGGTCCGCGAGTGGAGCATGACGCGAGATCAAGAGATCGCTTACGCCACTGAGCATAACATTCCACTCAAGGTTAGCAATACAAACCTCTACTCAATAGATCAGAACCTCTGGGGACGCAGCATTGAGTGCGGCGTCCTGGAAGATCCCTGGGCCGAGCCACCCGAAGAGGTGTTCGCCTGGACGACTAATCCCGAAAGCTACACTCAGATACCTGAACCCACGTATGTCGAGATCGGCTTCCATCAGGGTATCCCCGTCTCGCTGAATGGTGAGGAGATCGACGGCGTGACCCTGATCGAGCAGTTGAATCAGGAGGCTGGCCGCTACGGGATCGGGCGCATCGATCATGTGGAAAATCGTCTGATTGGCATCAAATCGCGCGAGATCTATGAGGCCCCAGCCGCTGTGGTGCTGCACGCCGCCCATCAGGCGATAGAGGGCCTAACCTTGAGCCGCGACCAGGATCGCTTCAAAGAGATGATCTCCGGCGAGTACGCCCGACTGATCTACAACGGGCAGTGGTACAGCGCCCTGCATCAGGATCTGGCGGCCTTTGTGCAAAATAACCAGCGCTTCGTCACTGGAACGGTGCGCATTAAACTGGCGCTGGGTCGCTTAAGCATTGTTGGTCGCAGATCCGAGCACTCGCTGTATCGCCATGAACTGGCAACTTACGAGAGCGGAGATCAGTTTGATCATAACGCCGCCCTTGGCTTTATCAAGCTCTGGGGCTTGCCCATGAGTACTCAGGCCCAGGCCCAGCTTCTACCCTCCCTGGAGCATCAGGAAAGCCTTCTGGGCACAAAGAATTTGCTTAACGGGGCAAAAGCTCCCGCCAACGCCTGATCCTCTTCTGGTCCGGGGGCGTTCCGCCCTCGGACATCCCCAAATCCTGCCACTGCGCCGATGCAAGCTGATATAATACAGCAGAAATAATCCTATTTTTATAGAAATGAGACTCGTGCAATGAGCATTTTTGAAACTATTAAGAAGCGGCGCAGCATCGGCAAAATGACCGACCAGCGGCCCTCCCGGCAACAGATAGAACGGCTCTTAGAGGCCGCGACCCACGCTCCCAACCATCACAACGCTCAACCCTGGCACTTTGTGGTGCTGGCAGGCCAGGCACGAGCAGAGATCGGTGGGATTATGGCCGACTCCCTGGTAACCAGATTGGAAGATCCAAAAGGCCCAACAGGTCAGGCATTGATCGCCAAAGAGCGGAACAAGCTTATGCGCGCGCCGGTGGTGATCGCTGTGATCTCTGAGCACGCTCAACAGCCCAACGTGCTGGATATTGAGAATATCGAGGCCACAGCCGCCGCTGTAGAAAATATGTTGCTGGTCGCGGACGAGCTGGAATTAGCCGCTATGTGGCGAACCGGAGAGCCCGCGCATGATCCCACTGTGAAAAGTCGGCTCGGGTTCAGCGAACAGGACGAGATCGTCGCCTTTCTGTATGTAGGCTATCCCACCATCCAGGCCCCGATCCGGGAACCGATCCCTTTTTCCGAAAAGACCCGGTGGCTCGGCTGGGAAGAGTAGGCGATATGTATACTATAAAATGAGGGTTGGAGTGTCTATGCAGGATCATCTTCGTCATCGGGGAAAAGTACATTATCATAGAGATCGGTCACAGGGATGATGCCACCAATACTTATCAGCTCTATCTTGTCTTCCACCTGAAAAACGCGATATGTCCAGAGGGTCTGCTTTTCTCGACGATACAGTTCTACTTCTTGAATGTGGGTATTCACCAGGAGATATTCCAAAATTGAAGGGCAGTCGCGATAATAGGCCAACTTACGACCACGGTCATAGGCTTCAGTACTTGGAGAAAGCACTTCAACGACAAGACGAGGAAATTGGACAGCATCCCGCTCTCCTCGATCTCGTTTATCACAACTCACGGTGGCATCGGGATAGACATATCGTTGCTCAGAGAGGCGAACACGAGCATCTGAGGTGAAAACATGACAAGAACTTCCTCGAACTGCGCCTCCAAGGAGTATAATGAGATTGGTAGCAATAGTCGCGTGATTGAGAGTACCACCAGCGAGAAGCAGGATATGTCCATCGATATACTCATACCGCTCATCAGTATGACTCTGATCCCATTGAAAATATTCATCAACACTCATCTGTGGATAATTGTGTGAAAGAGCCATATATTCTCACTTCCCTGAGCATATAAAGATGAAAGGAGATTAAAAATGCCTATTCATTATAGCGCACGCAATCAACTTAAGGGCACAGTCAAATCCATGAAACTGGGAGAGATTATGGCTGAAGTGGTTGTCGATCTGCCCGGCGGTCAGCAAATCACCTCAGCGATCACCCGTACCTCGGTGGAGTCTCTCCATCTTCAGATGGGGGATGAGATCGTTGTGATGATTAAATCAACTGAAGTGATGATCGGCAAAGATATGTAATCAAAAAAGCAGGTCAGCCTTCTAAAAACGCTGACCTGCTTTTTGCTGATAACTAGTAGTTGAGCAGAGCAAAAACATCGTGACCGTGTAGTTTGTTGCGGCCTTTTAAGAAGCCCAACTCTACCAGGAAGGCCACTCCAGCGATGTGCCCACCCAGACGCTCCACCAGATCGATCGCGGCGGAAACGGTCCCGCCGGTCGCCAACAGATCATCAACAATCAAAACGCGCTCGTTCGGCTTGATCGCATCTGTGTGTACCTCGACCACATTGGTGCCGTACTCCAGAGCGTACTCTACGCTCACCGTCTCCGCTGGTAGCTTCCCAAACTTGCGTACCGGCACAAAACCACAATTCAATAGATATGCCAGCGGTGCTCCCAGAATAAAGCCGCGCGATTCCACTCCAACCACGGTCTGGATGTTCGCCCCCGCGTAATGGGCCGCAAGACGATCCATGGCCGCGCGAAACGCGGTCGCATCCTGCAACAACGGCGTGATATCTTTGAATAATACCCCCTGCTGCGGAAAATCAGGAATATCACGAATCCAATCTTCCAGGTGTATAGACTCGGGTGTTGACGCCATTTGGTAGCTCTTCCTCTCCCAAAAAACTAAAATACTTGCTTCCTTTTCGTCTCTATATGTACCATGTATAAGCTCAAAGATAGAGACGCTCCTCGCGGGAAAACTATCCCTATTTTTTAGGATTCCCGCATGTCGGCAAAAGCAACCCGTAGCAGTATACGCCGTGGTTTTATGACATGCAAGGAATGCTCTTTTGCTTTTCTCTTTGTCTCGATAGCGCCGCCTTTGGCGACGGGAGAGAGGGAGAGGGATCTGGGGCACAGCCCTAGGCCCAAGTCAAGGGGCTCGCCGCCCCTTGCATCCCCGCTCTCAGTCCACCGAAAAAGGGGGGCTGTTCCCTCCAAGGGGGCTCGCCGCCCTTTGTGTCCCCGCGCTGTTAGCGTGCGGGAGATTCGGCCATAGCGTTAGCCAGCACGGGATCATTGGGGGGGATCTGCGAAGTACACTCGGGGCAGCGCGAGGCCCGAATCGGGATCTGACTAACGCAGAAGGGACACTCTCGTGTTGTGACCGGCTCCTCTCGGCGCTTATGTAGCGACATCAGTGTATTCACCGGCTTGACTACAAAGAAATAAACGATGAAGGCTGTAATCAGGAAACTGAGCAGTACATTGACAAAATCACCGACCAGGAAGGTGTTCGTTTTACCTGCAAGTGTTATAGGAACGGCAAGCTTAGAAAAATCGGGGATACCGGCCAGACCGATCAGTGGTGTAATAAGATCTTTAACAAATGATTGCACCAGGCCATTAAATGCGGCACCGATGACGACGCCGACGGCCAGATCGACGACGTTGCCGCGTAAAATAAATTTCCGAAAATCTCCCAAGGTGTTCACCGTTCCCTTAAATCCCGAAGAGGCAAGATGCTGACCACGTTCTAACATAAAATTCCTCCATAAAGCTGACGTCGTACGTACTTTTTAGTAGTTCTGATAATCGCACTTTGGACAGGCTACGCTCAATAAAAGCTGTCCGAAATGATGAAAGAGGCAGATAAAAACCTCTGCCTCTTTTGGATACGCGTCAGCTCACTGATTCGATGCAGTTAAAACGATTAGACGTTTAAGATGGCAATGGTCGCGCCATCTCCTCCTTCGCGCGGGGGCGCGGTTTCGTAGGATTTAATCAACGGATGTCGGTGCAGATGCTCGCGCACCACTGATCGTAAAGCGCCGGTCCCCTTTCCATGAATAATCCGAACGGTTCGCACGCCGGCGACGGCAGCATCGTTAAGATAGGTTTCCAGCTCCTCTAAAGCGGCTTCGGCGCGTGTTCCTCGAATATCGAGTTGCATATCCACTGGGGCCCGATCCTCCATCCGTGGAACGACAATATCCGGCTTGCGGAGTGCCGAGGGCCGCGAATCATCTTTGATGGACTGCCGCTTGCTCAGACGCTCAATGTTGTCAACGCTGGTGCGGAAGCGCATGGCTCCAATCTGGACCTCGGCCTCGCTGCGATCCCCCGAGAGTCCGACCAGTTCGGCGTTCTGCCCAAAGCTTAATACCCGAACGGTATCGCCAATTTCCAGAGGCCCCTCCAATCTCTCCGACTGGGGAACTTCCTTTTTAAGGGAACGAGGCTCAGGCAACGGTGCCATCCGATCATCCAGGCCGCGCACTCGATCCCGGTTCTGGGTCAGCTTCTCACGCGTCATACTCACGCGGTTAAGATCGATCTTGACCTTTGCGAGCGAACTCTGAACCTGCTCGATCTCGCGCCGCGCCTGCGCTCTGGCCTCGTTGAGGATGCGAATGCGATCGGCCTCCAACTTATGTCGCTCCTCTTCAAGCTGCCGTCTTTGATACTCGGCCTCAACCCGCTCCATGTTCAGGGTGTAACGCTCATCCTCGGCGGCCTTGCGCTCGGTCTGAAGGCCCTCTAACAGATTCTCCATTCGGACACCGGCACTGCCCAGAAATTGTTTGGAGCTCTCAATTACCTCTCCATTCAGTCCCAGACGATCGGCGATCGCCAGGGCGTTACTGCGACCCGGCAGGCCGATGCTGAGCCGATAGGTTGGGGAGAGGGTCTCGACATTAAATTCAACCGAGGCGTTGACTACTCCAGGCTGCTCGTACGCGAAGGCTTTTAGCTCGGTATAGTGGGTGGTCGCGACGGTCGCGATATGGCGCTCTTGCAGACGTGTAAGAATCGCTCGCGCCAGGGCCGATCCCTCGCTGGGATCAGTACCCGCGCCAAGCTCGTCGAACAGGACCAGCATTCTGGGTTTGCGGTTTCGCTGTCTTTGCAAAAGTTCCTCAGCTCGCCGACCAGCAATATCGAGCGTGCTGGCTCGGGCCTCCTCGTCGATGCGGCGCAGGATCTCGATGATCCGGCTCATATGCGAGGAAAAGGTGCTCAGGCTTTGTTCGATGCTCTGCTCGTCTCCGATATCGGCAAAGATATCCTTAAAGACAGCGACTTCTGACTGCGGTTCAGCCGGGATCATCAGGCCCGATTGCGCCATCAGGCTAAGCAGGCCCACGGTTTTCAAGGCCACGGTTTTACCACCGGTATTGGGACCGGTAATCACTACCATAAAGAAATCGTGACCAAAGTGGAAGTTGATGGGGATGACTTTGCCGGTGAGCAGGGGATGGCGGGCGTTGCGGAGATTGACGCGATCCTGATCATTGAGGATTGGTTCGTTGCAACGGTTCAGGCGACCATAACGGGCCTTGGCAAGATGAAAATCAAACTCGGCCAGCAGTTCGACCATGAGCTTGAGAGCATCTTGCTCCTTACCAATCTCGTTGGAAAGGATGCGTAGAATGCGCTCGATCTCCTGTCGCTCCTCAACCTGCAACTGGCGCAACTTGTTGTTCATCTCCACAATCACCATCGGCTCAACAAAAACAGTGGCCCCGCTGGAAGACTGATCGTGAACAATACCACGAACCTGACCACGGTTATCGGCCTTGACGGGCACAACATAGCGGTCGTTGCGGATCGTGACAATCGGCTCTTGCAGAGCACCACCAAACTCATGGACAAGATTACGCAACCGCTCTTGCAGACGCTGGTTCGCGCCACGGATATCGAAACGCAGGCGTTGCAGGGCCGGGCTGGCACTATCCAGTACCTCGCCCTCATCGTTGATCGTCTCCTGAATCCGCTGGATGATGCGAGGTCGACGGGGAATATCTCCTCCCAATCGTGAAAGCAGGGGAAAAGTCTCGGGGTCCAGCTTTCCAAGTAGATTAGCAACATAGGTACCAGACTGCGTAGTTGTCAGCACCTCTAACAGCTCACCGGCATTTAAAACGCCTTCACGGGCGGCTCGCGCCAGAGTTGACCGGATATCGTGAGCTCCACGCACACTCGCGTCCATATACAGGTCAAGTAAGCGATAAGCTTCACTGGTGTATGACAGTCGCTGACGAGCCTCATCTAGATCGGGAGAGGGCTCAAGATTCAGGACCAGCTCTTTACTGGCGGAAAAAGCGGCCTCGCGCTCAATTTTCGCCAGAATTTTTGGATACTCTAACGTGAGTATACTTTTTTTGTGCATTGTTCTTCTATTTACATCCTCTATATAACAGCTCTACGCCAGATATTCAAAGTGAAGCAGGGCTTGCTCTACCTACAATATCTTTTCACATACACTCTGGCCGAATAAATAAAAGTAGAGCAATGATGGAAGGGGAGTTTTCAAAACAGGTGCTACATTTATTTTAGCACCTATGTATGAAAACACCAGCAAGAACACTTTTCATCCTATGGCAAATAGAGTGCATCGTGCCCAACTAGAAATGAGAAAAAACCTTGACGTTTCCTTTTTTACTAATCTTTTTCGAGAAATCAAAACAGGAAAGGCATAGCCTCATAGAACTAGAAAAAAGGAAAAACTTCTAAAAACATCACATGCGCGTGTTATCATAACATTACAAGATCAAGTATTGAACATCTTACCACCAAATGTTAATCAGATACTATACATGTCTAAATAAAACGTACTACAAAACATACAGTAAGCAAAACGTAGTTTCCTCAATCGTTTTCTCCTGCTAGGAGCAAAAATTTATGAGGACAGAAGAAATGTATATGAAACCTGTAACCTACCCACACCAACGGTACCCACGCAACCGAACGTGGAAGCGGAGAGGGAAATATGGAAGTTTTTGAAAGATTAGGACAACGGATCATTCGAGGGGACGCTCTTGATGTTCTGGACCGGCACGTAGACGACAATTCGGTTGATCTGATTTTCGCTGACCCCCCCTACAATATCGGCAAATGTTTTAGTGGTCACAAGGAACACTGGGAGTCAGAACAGGCGCATATCGATTGGTGCTACCAATGGTTGACTGTATGTATTCAGAAATTAAAATCTAATGGCAGCCTTTATGTAATGACTTCAACTCAAAATATGCCTTATCTGGATCTTTTCCTGCGCCGCCACCTTAAAGTGCTCTCACGAATTATCTGGTTCTACGACAGCTCTGGTGTTCAGGCCAAGCGCTACTATGGCTCCCTTTATGAGCCGATCCTATTCTGTGTTAAAGACGAACGGGCCTATAAATTCAATGCTGAGGAGATCCTGGTTGAAGCCAAAACCGGGGCCCGACGTAAATTGATTGATTATCGCAAACCTGTACCTCAGGTTTACAACACACAAAAAGTTCCCGGCAACGTCTGGGAGATCCCGCGTGTTCGCTATCGAATGAAAGAATATGAGAACCACCCCACTCAGAAGCCGGTCGCGCTCCTGGATAGAATTATTCGCGCGAGCTCCAATCCCGACGATCTGATCCTCGATCCCTTCTCAGGCACATTTACAACCTCTTATACCGCCAATCTATTGGGTCGTCGATCGATCGGAATTGAGATTGAAGAGGAGTATGTAAAAATAGGTCTGAGGCGGCTGGGGATCGCTGAAACGTACCATGGAACTCCCCTATCAAAACAGCCCCGTTCCTTCGCGCCAAAGAAACGTCAAATACTGCCGGAGGTTCAGCAGGCCATCGGCTAAACGGTCCGGCAGATATCAAAGGCCCAGCAGCGGAACAATTCACCGGGCCTTTGCCAGCTTGCGACGCCGTTGGGAAAGTCAGGAAGGATATTCTCATTCCTCGCCATCGTCCGTAGATCGGGTCGCGTGCGGACCCGTGGCAATGGGAACCTCTACTGTTCCTTTGGAATTTCCCAACAGAATCACTTGCGACTCTGCTGGGAAATTTGGCGAAAGATCAAAGAAGGCCCGTGGACGCGGCATAGGACGGCCCGTCAAGCACCGCGCCATGCCTCCGGGGAGATTCTGCGATCCCGAAAGCATGCGCACGCTTCGCGAAGCGCTCCTACCACACCTCAAGGGTTTCCCCTTTTCCCAATAGAATCGCTTGCTTCTCCCCTCTACTGCTGTCCGGTCGCCATACTATAGAAGAGCAGGATCGCCGCTGAGACCAGCACCAAAACGGTAATTGCAAGCAGGATATTTGTCCAGCGGCTCAATGTTTCCTTCCGCATAATCCGCTGATTGTTCCCAACAATCAATAGATAGATAACCAGAATTGGGGAGAGGACGCCATTCAAAACGTTGGCCCAGAAAATCAACTGGATTGGATCTATATGGCTGAGAGCGATCGCCATGCTCCCACCCAGAGCGATCGTCAGGATCAGGTAGAAACCTTCGCTCTGCCATGGGTAACGAGAGAGACTTGCCGGCCAACTAAAGGTCCCCGCGACAGCATAGGAGGTACTGGCAAGCAGTACAGGGATCGCGACTACACCCGCCCCGATCAATCCAAAGGCAAAAAGATAGGTCGCGAACGGCCCCATAATTGGTGTCAGGGCCTGGGCCGCATCGGCTGCTGTGGTTATCTGCTTATGATGCGTGAAGAGCGTAGCAGAGGTCACAATGATAATAAAGTAGGCGATCAAGTTTCCACTGACCACCCCGGTCCCGATATCCAGAGCCGCCAGCTTAAGCTGCTGCTTTGGTTTGCCCGGTCGGTCCTCCTCTTTCTCCCCCTGCAC
>CAXTTV010000127.1:0-14441 GCA_964247295.1 uncultured Ktedonobacteraceae bacterium
CTAGGTGACATTTTCAGTGAACAGAAAGGATGACATTTTCAGTGAGCCTTGACAGGGTTTTAACAACTGGTTTTCTAATGATCTGCTGGTCGTTTGAGTCCCCATTTCATGATGGTCTGGCTCGGTCCCTTCAAAAGCTTATGCTGGCTCGATGACGAGATAGGTGATTTTGATTTTGCGCAGATTCTGAAAGCTTCTGAACAGGCGATAGGTGAGACCGTATTTACTACCCAGCAACGCTCGCGCTTTCATAAAACTGGTTTTTGGCAGCTCGCTGGCTTTGCCCTCTACAGTTGGAGCACCTTCAATTACTTGCCCTCTCTGCGTGCAAGGAACGAGGCTAACATGCGGATTATTGCGCACTCGTTTGACTTTACCCACATTGGCTGCGGTTGTGAGATAAAATTTGCCATCATCATACACAAACCAGATTGGTGTTGGCATGGGCGTGCCATTTTTGCGGAAAGTGGTCAATAAAACATATTTATAGTTTGCCAAAGGCCGAAACGTGTCCTTTGAAGCAGTTTTACCAGGTTCAGTTGCCATAATCGTTTCTCTCCTAAATAATTAGACAAAGGCGACGGGCGCAATCTCAATATAGGTACGCGTAGCTTGATTTCCCTGTTTCATGATCTGCTCAAAATGGAGACCATACTTTTGGCTGAGCAAGGTATGAGCATTGGATTGGGTGGCATCGTGCAACTCTCGGGCAAAAGCCTGGATCTGTGGGCCGGTCACGTTGCCAACGCGATCACACGGGGCCAGTAGTACTTTACTGTCCCGACGAATACGTTTGATCTTCCCAGAGCCTCCTTGCGTGGTAACGTAGATTTTACCGCCGGCACTGGCGAACCAGACGGCGGTATTCACAGGTGTACCATCCTTTCGGAAGGTAGTAAGCAACATAAATTCCTGAGGATAGAGGTAGGCCAGGGGATCGTTTGCGACGGTCCCATCAACGTTGGGGATGCTTTCGGTCATGATGTAACTCCTATATGTAACTCCTAATAGAGTAATGTGATAGCTGTTCTCGTAGTAGGTTCCGGGAAAAGGCGTTAAAAAGATTTTCGTGTGTAGTCTTATAGACGCTCGAGTAACAGCAAATTGAGTATAGCACAAGAATATACAATTTCGGATAGTTTAAGGAATTGACGCCTTATAACTATTGCGTAAATCCTAAAAATACGTTACAATAAGCCACGAACGATGAGATGAGCGTGTAACTCAGTGGTAGAGTATCCGACTTTTAATCGGGTTGCCGTGGGTTCGATCCCCACCACGCTCACCCAGTTCGTCCCCTTTCATCTCCACCATCCCTGTCTCTATTTTCCTGGACCCTTTTCTCTACACATTTCAGTCACTTGCCCCCCATGAATTGCTATTGTTTTCCTGCTGTTATACTAGAAAGTAAGATTCCCTTAATTTTACCTGAGATGCGAAACAATGCCTACATGTTACCTTGTTTGTTCATAGACAACGTGTTAAACTACTATCAGCATCCTATAGCGTTGCTTGCACACAAAAGGCCTTTGGGGTTTGGAGAGACTTGGGAGGGGTGCTGAAATCGTTGCCCACGGAGTCAAGTCATCACAGTCTGAGTCTTAAGACACGCGCATCATCAGGTACACACAGGAATATTGTTCCTTCAGGCAAGAAAGACAGGAGGCGGCGCATTCTGCCAGCGATGGCGGTGTCCCGCGCCGGTTACACGTGACGACGAAGCAAATACTTGTTGTAGACGACAAAAATGAGCTACTCCATCTCATGCGCAGAGTTTTAGAGGACGAGCAGTATCAAGTCTCTATTTTGCAGGATGGGAAACAGGCTTTCGATAAGGTTAAAATTCAGCTCCCCGATCTGTTGATACTGGATTTACGGCTGGGCGATATTTCGGGCAAGGATATTCTCCGACAGATAAAGTATGATACTATTACTGCCGATATCCCTGTGATCGTGTATACAGCAGCGGTGCTTGAGGCTGAAGAGGTGAACCGCTTGATAGATAGTGACACCGAGCACTATCAGCGAGTACATGTTGTTCAGAAACCTTTTGAGTTAGATAGCCTTTTGGATCTGGTTCAGCAGATGGTCAATGAGCCAGCACGCTAGCGGATTGCTTATATAAGGTCCCTTTTTGAGCCGGTTAAGCGCCGGTATTTTCGTTCTGGACTCTTTATAAATAAGCAGAAAGTGGCAGGTAAATTACGTATGCGTTTTATTACTGGTTTATTAATTGGTTTAGGCCTTGGTGTGGCAACAGGGCTAGTTCTGGCTCCTCAGTCGGGTGAAACGACCCGCGCACAGCTCACGGAACAGAGCATTATGCTGAAGGATCGCGCTTTGAGCGATGAGCTGCGCGCGCGCGCTGAGAATGTGCGTGCTCGCGTCACCGATGCCTGGGGTCAGGGTCGGGAGGTCTATCAGCGTACAGCGGATGAGCTGAACAATCAGTACAATCGTGTTCGCTCCGGTAACCTTTCATAGCAGGTAGGTTTACGGCAAAAGACAGACTCATCACCTGAGGCATAGGTTTTCTATGCCTCAGTTTGTTTTATCATAGAGTTTGATCAGTTTATCAATTCCGTTAGCAACCTCGTGCAAAAGATCATGCTGATAACTAAGCATGGTCGCCTGGCGCAAATCGAATTCTCGGTTGGAGGCGTCCCGCCGGGCATTTTCCTCGAAGCGCTTCGATTGATCCAGCTTGCGATCCCCCTGGCCATGCAGATGAGTAGAAAAGTTTTGCAGATCCTGCAAGAGTCCGATTAATTTCTCTTCACTTGTCGCCATCAAATGCCTCCTCTTTCTTTGCTTGTTGCCCTTTGCGTACAGGTAGTTGAAGCTGTAACACATCCGCGAAACGATTGAAAAAATTAAACAGACCAATCACTGAGGTGATCTCGACGATCTCACCATCATCAAAATAGGCCTGAACTGAGTCCCAGAGCTCCTCACTTACGTCCTTCGCGCTGGTAGTCATGACTTCCGCCAGACGGATCGCGGCCAGTTCCCGATCACTAAAAAGTTCTTCGTGCTCTTCTATATGATACATGGCATCCAACAGCTCAGGTTTAACATCGAACTGCCCTGCCAGGGCAGTATGAGCCTCCATTCAGTAGTAGCAATGGTTCACCTGTGAGACCCGTATGGCCAGCAGCTCTTTCAATCGGGGATCAACGGTGCCGGTGCGCATAATGGTCTGCAGCAGATGCATGCTCTGCTCCGCGATCTCGGACCGATGAGCCATCGACCTGAAGAGGGTTTCCATGGTGGAGATCCCCGCCGTCTCCTGAATATCTATTTGGAGATCGGTGGGACGGATACGCGACATAATAGCTAGCTCCTCGCTGTTTTTGTGGCGTGACGGTTTACCTGTCGTAGGATAGCATATTTATGTACGTCAGTCACACAACAACCTTTTTAGCGATCGGTCAGTGGAACAAACGTGAGATCAGTTGCGCCAGTGTATTCGGCCTCGGGGCGAATCAAGCGGTTGTTATTAACCTGCTCCAAAACATGGGCGGTCCAACCAGCAACCCGGCTGGCGGCAAAGGTACAGGTGAAGAGGTCACCCGGTAGACCGACCGAGTTCAGCAGGTTGGCCGAATAAAACTCTACGTTGGTGTACAACTTGCGACCCGGCTTTAACTCATTTAAGACGGTAACAGCGGTCTCCTCAACTTTACGGGCCAGAGCAAACTCCTGAGGATCTGCCAGACGAGCAAGCTCGCGCAGCTCTTCGGCCCGTGGGTCCTCGGTTTTGTAGACGCGATGGCCGAAACCCATCAGGCGATCGCCACGTTCCATTGCGGCTCGTAACCAGGGCTCCACATTGTCCACCGTTCCAATCTCATGTAACATGTCCAGAACTTTAGAGGGCGCACCGCCATGCAACGGCCCCTTAAGAGCTCCCAGGGCCGCGACAACAGAAGAGATGCTATCGGACTCGGTACTGGCAACCACGCGTGCGGTAAAGGTCGAAGCATTCATCCCATGATCTGCCAGCAGCACCAGATAAGCGTCCAGGGCTCGCACATGCTGCCGCTCTGGCTCCTGCCCAGTGAGCAGGTAAAGATAATTAGCGGCATGGCTAAGATCCGAACGGGACACTAAAAGCTCTTTTCCATTACGCAGCCGATGGAAGGCCGCCAGCACGACTGGGAAACGCGCAGTAATCGCGATCGCTTGATCGACTGAAGGCTTCCCTTTGACGGCAACCGTCCCCCAGGCAGAGATTACACTCCGAAGCACATCGATTGGCTCCGAATCCAATGGTAAAGCGCGCAAGACGGTCCAGGTACTCTCAGGAAGTAAGCGCTCGGCTGCGATCCTTTGCTGAAGATCCTTCAGCTCCTGTTGATCCGGGAGCCGTCCATACCAGAGCAGGTGCGCGACCTCCTCAAAAGTAGTCGTGCGCGCCAGATCATGGATGTTGTAGCCACGGTAGATGAGCCGTCCCTCGGTTCCCTCTACTTTACTTAGCGCGGTCGTTGCGGCTACAATACCCTCTAGGCCACCCTTATTTTTCGGAGGCTGGGTATCAGATGTCGGCAATGCCATCTTGTTCATCCTTTCGTTTCTATCTAATAATCGGGTACTAATTCTCCAGCCTCGCCATCGCCCGTAGAACGGGTCACGTGTGGACCCGCTGGAACGTGAGCACGGACGGGGTCATGGCCGGAAGGGAAATTCTTCATTCTCCATTCCCCTAAGACGCAGGCGTGGAGCGATGGCGAGGGGAGAGGTTTCCCTCTGCACGGGTCCACACGTGACCCGACCTACTCCATTCGATCGCCGCTTGTAGAGCCGGTTCCTCCCTTTTCCCAACAGAGGCGCTTGCAAATCCCCCTGCATCTATAATCTTTACTACTACTTTCTATGGAAGCCAATAATGGCGCATAATAATTTATTATACATCACATATATTGATTACACGAGACTAAAAAGTGTTAGCTAGTTGACAAAACCGTCCGCTCTTTTTATCATTTAGAAGAACAAAGAACTCATTTTATAATTCTCATAGGAGTTGCCTAACATGATTGAATTAAATGGCGAAAGCTATCTGGATGGTCACGAGGCCAGCAGTATGCTGGGCGTCAAAATCTCTACGCTTTATGCCTATGTAAGTCGGGGAATCCTTAAAAGCTACAAACAAGGAATTAAGCGGCAGCGGCTTTACAAGCAGGCCGAACTAGAAGCTCTGCTGGAACTCCGGCCAAGCGAAAGCAAGCAGGGCGGTGACGAGGAGCACGAGTACAGGGGAAACGAGCTACCACAGGCACGGGACTGGCTCTCTGACATCTAAAAATAAAAATCAGAATGGATCAAAAGGATAGAATGAGGGTTGCCACATCTTTATTCTAGCAAAGATGTTGGTGTTACAGTTGGAAACCTCGGGTCCGTTGATCCCCCACTAGCTCCGTGATTTCCTCGGCTTCCGTATACACTTCCATCAATTGTCTCCAGGTTTCCTCTCCACCCAGATGGTAGACAGACAAACCTGCCAGACGATCAGGTGCAACAGCATCGCCCACCAGTAAAATGCTCACCGAATGCCCGCTCTGGCGTACACGACGAAGTGTCTCCAGCAGTTGCTCGCCCAGAGTACTCGTAACCAGGACCACTGTAGATCCTGCGGGCAGAGAGAAACGTTCAGCTTGAATAAGATCCTGTAAAGAAGATCCAAAGAAGGGTTGTATCCGAGCCAATAACTCCAGCATTCTACGACGCTGCTCCTCCCCAATCGCTGGTTTCAGGCGGACCTGATGACGTTCCCAGCCATTTGAGCCCTCCGCCGCTGGATTAAACAAAGAACGATCGCTAGCCTGCTCTGGCTGATAAAGCGTTGTATTCACATAAAGACCAGTGGCGTACCCCTGATCTATGGACCAGGAAGCTACGGAAGCTGCGACGCAAACCAGTAGCTCAAAAAGATTGAGGTCTGGACTATAGATCCCATCATTCCATGTCTGGGTATTTACAAACACAGCCAGAGTGTAGCTGGTACTGGACTCATAAAGGTGACTTTGAAGGCTCTGGCTGCGAGCACTGGCCTTCCAGTTAATCCGTCGCAGACTATCCCCCTCGCGATACTCACGAACACCCACCAGCCGGGAGGGATCTTCTATCAGGCGCTGTGGAGCCCTGCGCTCACCAAAGGGGCGGCGTGCTGGTAGACCAAAGCGAGTCAAAGGCACCACCAGAGGATAGACAAGCAGGTAGGTAGGCTCTTTACTCGTCGTTTCGCAGATTAGAAAGCCAAAAAGATCACCGCCACGTAACAACGTGGGACCAAAAGCATGGATACCACGCATAGTACACCGTAAAGTATAACGCCGCGTCACCCGCTCATACCAGCGAAGGCTGAAAAGGGCCTCCAGGCGGTTCACCGATCTTTGCCCACCCTGACGGGAACTCAGACGGAGCGTAGGCGGCACCGTCTCCTCCACTTCCAACCAGGGAACCGGCAATATCTTGGCATTCTCTACCGTTAAAGAGAACGTCACCTGTTCACCAAATAAGACCCTTTGCTCATTAAGAGAGCGACGAAAATGCAGGTTGCGCAGGCTGAAATGCGCCCAGATATCGATCGTTGCCAATGAAAGCAGGAATAGTACGCCAACGATAAATAAAAGTGCGAGGTGGAGCAGGATCGCGAGCAGCAGGACTGCCAGGGCCGCATAGTACCAGCTACGGTTCATGGCTCAACCGGGACAGGGGTGGTGCGCAGAATCTCTTCGATAATACCTTCAGAGGCCTGACCATGTAAATTGGCCGCACTGGTCGAAATTAAGCGATGAGGTAATACATAGGTTGCCATATGCTTCACATCATCTGGACTGACGTAGGTGCGGCCTGAGATGGCTGCCAGTGCCTGTGAAGAACGGTAAAGGGCTAGAGAGCCACGCGGGCTTGCCCCTAGCTCGACAGCAGGGTGCTGACGGGTCGCCCGAACGATCTCGACAATGTAATTCTCGATGCTGACATCAACATGGATCTGACGCGTTAATACAAATAGTTCGAGGAGCTGGTCAGCCTGGATCACTGGCTCTAGCGTCTGTAACGGTTGCTCCTCTTTGAAGCGTCGTAAGATCTGGCGCTCCTCATCAAGGCTGGGATAATCCAGGCGCAAACGTAAAAGGAAACGATCCAACTGGGCTTCGGGTAAAGGAAAGGTTCCCTCAAGTTCAATAGGGTTCTGTGTAGCAACCACAAGAAACGGGCGATCCAGTTTGAATGTCGCACGCTCAACGCTGATCTGCCGCTCCCCCATCGCCTCTAAAAGAGCTGATTGAGTGCGAGGGGTAGCACGATTGATCTCGTCAGCCAGCACAATCTGAGAAAACAGCGGACCGGGCCGAAACTCAAACGCCCCCTGCTGCTGATTATAAAAGGTGATCCCTGTAATATCTGAGGGAAGCAGATCGGGCGTAAACTGGACACGCTGAAAAGAACAGGCCAGTGAGCGAGCCAATGACTTCGCAAGCATTGTTTTGCCCACCCCTGGCACATCTTCAATAAGTACATGGCCTTCTGATAGCAAAGCAACCAGTAACAGATCTGTAACCTGCTCTTTACCTATGATGACGCGGCCAATATTCTGGCGGAGAGCAGCAGCAGCCTGCTGCACTCTGAATATTTCTTTTTCCTGTAGCATGCAAAAAGCAATCCTTTGAGGTAGTGGAATCTATTATAGGACATTTCATGTTCTCTATCCAAAAACCTCTCTTCTGAGACAGGGCTATTTCATTCTCTTCTTATGCCACCTACGGTGGCGAGGAGGGAAGGAGGTAAGCGGAGACTCCCCGCCCCCGCCAGGGGTTACCCCCCTGGACCCACTTCTTTCTAGAATGAAAAGACCCTGCTTCTGAGAGTGCATGCTTAACGATGAATGTTTACTTCAACGGGATCGGAGACGGCTTTATTCCCATTCTGGTCAACCGCAGTGACGGTAACAGTAGCCGTGACAATCTGGTTGCGATTCATAGGGAAGGTTTGAGGACGCCAGTTAAGCGTAACGTTGCCATTCGCATCACTGGTACGGGGAGTGCCCATAGCCATAAAAGGAGCAACATTGTAACGCACCTGCAAAGTGACCTTTGATCCGGGAACACCGGTCGCGACCTGAATCTTGACACGAGCATTATTCTTCACGTCTGTAGGAATCGCTACAATCTGTGAGACAAGCTGATTTGTCTGGGCGACCGTGGGTACCTGAGTTGGAGTTGGAACAAGAGTCGGCATCTGAGTTGGAACAACCGTTGGCTGCTGTTGCTGAGCTGGTGCCTCCACGGCTTGATTACCCTGGTTCTGGGGAGTAGTGGTCTGAGCCGGAGGCGTGTGGGGCGCGAACATAGAATAAGCAAAGCCGACAAAAACAACCATTGCGAGTATGACAGCCGCAATTGAAGCAAACAAAACTTTATACGCGGCATCCCTTGCCCAGAGATCACCCAGTCTCCCAAGCAGACCACGGCGTGGAGGCGTGGGAGGAATATATCCAAAGGGAGTATTGAAGGGAGGCTGTCCAGGAGCCTCTGCATATCCCTGAGATTGATTAGAATAAGCGACTGGTTGGTTTGAGTTGTACATTTGTGTTGCCTGATCGTCGGGAGTGGGAGTAATCCCCGGCAGAATCAGCTTCCCCGAGCTTTGGGGATATTTCTGCGTCTCCCAATCCTGTTGAGGATCTGGATAATAGCTCATGAAAATTCCTCCTTACACACCGCACACAAAAAACTTTGAAGATCACACATGATTATAGCCAGAAAGATCTCTAATTGCATGCTCGACAGTACTGATCGAAACAAGGCTCAAATCCTGCTTCCACAGTACTCGAACAGCTCTTCCTACAGGATGCCAGACAGCAGGATCACTAGGACCAAATAGAGCCAGTGTTGAACAACCAAGTAGGGCCGCGAGATGCGTGATACCTGCGTCATTGCCTACAAAACACTGACATGATTGTATACAACGCGCAATATACATCAATTCCGCATTGACCACTATTTTTATCCCATATTTAGAAAAGACGAATGACTGAGGCATTCTTTGCAACCCGTGCCGAATCTGGACAATCTCGTCTAGTGAAAGTACCCCCCGGACGGCTAGAAATTGGACCAATGTATGAAAGCGTTCAACATCTGCGGGCCCAGCCAGCAGCAGTACTGGATACCTTGATTGTAAAGAGGTAATGAGATCCGCGAAGTGGGTGATGGGCCAGCATTTCACCGCTCCCCCACTGCCAGGATGGATTGCTATAGTCTCCGGAGAAAGCAGTTCCAAGTTGGTTAAGGGAAGATCTAGTAGTCGCAGTTGGAACTGCTTTCTATTTGGAGGTGAGAGGTCTAGTGTTGATGCCAGATAGGCCAGAATATGCTGTCTGGACATGGCTGGAGGTCGACCAGGGACGACAATAGCGCGAGGGACCAGACGCGAGAGATTATTAGCGACCAGACTCTCCTCATCGCGTAACCAGGCAACAACCAGATCGATGCTTTCCAGACGCCTCTTCAATATCGGTGATGTAATACCCTTCAACGAGAAAAGCTCACTCCAGATGCGCTCTTCATAATCAAAGGTCTGGTGAACCAGACCTGAGGCCCGAGCCAGCGGCAGTACCGGAGCTTTCCCAACCAGGGTACAATCAGGATTCTCAAAGTGCTGAGGCAATGCCGCGATCAACGGCAAGGTTAGCAGTGTATCACCAATTGCGCCGGGACGGATCATCATTATACGGGTGGTCATTTATTTTCGTGTAAAGGAGAAAATTTCAATAATCACTACCACAACCACTGTAACAACGCCAGCGAAAATATTCCAACTATGGAGAGAACGCAGCACCAGGTTCAGGACCGTCGCAGCAGAGATCAGAAACCCCTCACGCAGCGCCTGTCTGAGACTAGGATGCAACAACCGCGACGCAAGCATACCCCGGCTAAGACCGTACGCGATCAGAGAAAGCGAACAGGTCAATGCCATCAAAAGAAGCACAAAAAAAGTTAGATATGCTGCCAGCGAATGAGGAGGTACCGACCGAGTAAAGGCCAATAACCCTCCCCAAGAAAGCGGAACCAGTGCCATCAATACATAGAGCACGTTACGATTGGACATGTACAGAAACGTCCTTTTAATCTCAAAGCATCATATTAAAGCCACGGTTACCATTCAGGGGTGCATCGCCCCGTTTGCGACTGGCCTGGTTCTCACTACTAAAGTATTGCTGCCAGATATCTGGAGCATCCTTACTCTCTCCACCATGTTTGGTAATTCGGGTTCGGACCCGGCAGATCACCGGGGTATTTACAGCGGAGCCCGCGACAATCACCTGGCCTTTTGAAAGCGCTGGCAGATTGTTTAGCAGATCGCGTCCAACCCCCTCAATCGCAGCCCCGACGCTTTTCTGGTCGATCTCATTCACAATGCGCATAATGCACTGTGTCTGACATTGACTGAGGACATCGGCATCCAACTTGCCCGGACGCTGACTGATCAGTCCTACCCCAATGCCAAATTTACGACCCTCGGCCAGCACCTGTTTTAGAATCGCTGTGGAGACTACCTCAGTCCCGTGGGGAGCAAAATGGTGGGCCTCCTCAACCAGTACAAAAACTGGATATGGCAGGTAGAACTCGCCGGAACTCACCTTTCCCCGTTCGGTATCCATACGAGCCTTATTGAGGCGACGCATCAGGGTTGCCACAACTACCTGTTGGTCGCGCTCGTCAATATCATTAAGCTGAAGAACGGTACATTGACCGGGCTTAAAAATCTCGGTGAGATCCAGATGTTGTGTATCGTCAAAGGTAAAACTATCGACGAAGCGCTGCTCAATACGCCAGGTCAGCGCGTGAACAGTGCTAGAGTCGTCGGCTCCCTCACTATCCTCATCGTTTTTCTGGCGCGAGACCCCCTTGATCGCCTGCTTGAGATCCTCGACCCCCCAGGGGGTGCCGCGTTTGGTTTCATTTACCTTACGTATCGCCCGCCCCAGAAGATACTGCTGCTTCTCCGTCATTTCAGGAAGCAGGTGGCGCATATCGCCCATGTTGAGAGATGAGAGCCGCACCTTTACCTGATCCGGCTTATAAACCTTTACCTGAGCCTGGTAGCCGCTTCCATGCCCATCCCCCTCTTCCGCGAACTGCGGGAAGTTCGCGAGCTGATCCAATGTCCCATATTCACCATGAGGATCAAGAATCAGCACGCAGGCCTTATTATAGGGCTGCATCAGTTCCTCAATCACGACACTGGCAAGATAGCTTTTGCCGGCGCCAGTGCTGGCAATTATTGCCAGGTGCGTGCTTACAAAGTCTTTGACCGAGAGCACCACCGGGACAGCATCTGGGGAACGAGTCAGCAAGGAACCAATTGTGGCCGAACCAGGCTGCCATTGGCGGCGGCGGCTCAAAACCTCACCCAACATCGCGTTATCCGCCAGGAAGATCTGTTTACCCGACTGAGGGGGAATCCAGGGGTTGATAAAAGAGCCAGTCAAGGGATCGTAGTAGCCCATAATCGCGACATGCAACTCGAAAAGCTCATTGGTGCGGGAGTCATAGCCCACCAGGGCCGCAACCTGAGCAGGAGAAATTTCCGGTTCCGCCAGAAAGGTATCGGGGTAAAGCTGAAGAGGCAACCGTTTAATCACCCGTCCTAGAACGCGACGTGTAACCGGCGGCTGCTCAGGGTGAAGTTCATCAACATCCACAAGATCGTAGTAAACATATTCACCATTTTTCAATACCTGCTCATCATCGCGAGAAACAAAAGTAAACTCGTGGGCAGTCTCGCCTGGCCCTTTGGTAATCCCCACCGGCCTGCGCGTCAATGTAGACGACACAGCATGGTGAGCGCTCTGATCCATCATCGTGGTTTTCCCTTACTAGCCCGTCGTCTGCACTTTAAGCTTCCAGGCAAAGTTGCGTTTCACAATTGAGAGCAACGAGAGGTTCTGAGGAAATAAACGCTCTAGCTGCTCGATAATCCGCAAAGCCACCATAGGGAGCAAACTATTGCGCTGTGTTACAATCTGAGGAAGATAGCCCATATGCAGATAATCGCCGCGACCGGCTGGGATGGGATCGCTAAAGAGATGGAAGGCTCTCACCTCTTCATCAGCCATCGTCTCGATCTCGCTTCCCAGCTCCAGGGAAAGCAAGGGAATGCCTTGAGAAACCGCTAGAAATTCAGTGGTCTCCTCAGGAGTTGAGCGTTGCTCCATCATCCCTAGCAGCATGACATAGATCAGCACAGCTTTCTCAGAAATATAATCTGGCGAGAACAGCTCTACCTGAGTTTCATTTGAGAGGCGAGGGCCCAAAGAACCAAAGGCTGGATTCACTAGAATAGTGTCATAAATCACACCGATCGCATAGGTAATTGGCTCATGGCTTAGCCCTAGAGCCTGACTAATCCGCATATCAGGATCGTCGGACTGTTCAGAACGAACAGAGATCCGAACAAAGCGGCCAAACGAGTAGTCCGCCGGCCTGGGCTCTAGTTCAACCTCTCGCGGCCCGTAAATCTGGCAAACATAATTAATATGTGAGTCTGACTTAACAATCTTCCCGATAAACATAGTGGTCCTCTCAAAAGTAGTAAGGAGATTGCTCCTCCTACTTTATTTAATACAATTGCAATTTGGAAATCCGGAAACTTTCGGGCCTTTTTGGTAAAGAACTCGTTGGCAATGGTGTTTTTGCGCTAAAAAAATCAGATGACGAGAAAGTATTAAAGCCTCTTTACAATAAAATTAGAACACATGGTTTCTGCGGAATTATACCATACTGATCGTAGAGTTCAATTATTCTATTGCGCACTAGCCAATCACTGGGATACTCTGTAGACAGAGAAAACATATGGCGAAAGGAAATTATCATGGTAGCGATTTCTATTCAGATCGAGGGGCAGATGGGTCTGACGTGGCCGCTCTGGCAGGGCCTGATCAGGACAACCGACGATCTTGGTTTTGCTGGCATCTATCGCTCGGATCACTTTACAAATGCTGGCCCACCGGACCTGGACTCATTGGAGATGCTCGTCTCGCTTACGTATCTGGCGGACCATAGTCAGAATGTCAAGTTTGGGCCGCTGGTAGCTCCCTTTACCTACAGGCATCCAGCAATGCTGGCCCGACAGGCAGCGGCGTTGGATGATCTCAGTCATGGCCGAATGGTCCTGGGTGTGGGGGCGGGTTGGAATGAGTACGAACACCATAAGTTTGGCTATGATCTTCCTGAGATAGGGCCGAGGATGGACCGTCTAGAAGAGGGCCTGGAGGTGATAACTCTTCAACTGAAAAGCGATCAGCAGATCACCTTTGAGGGTAAATATTACCAGCTAAGGGAAGCGCTTCTGCTGCCGCGTCCACAGAGATCTGGCGGCCCTCGCATCCTGGTCGGGGGTAATGGCAAGAAGCGCACCCTGCAACTTGCTGCCCGTTACGCAGATATATGGAATGCGATTGCGCTCTCACCAGCCGATTTTCGGGAGCGCAGTCAGGATCTAGACCGCTACCTGAAGGAGAATGGTCGCAAGCCGAATGAAGTCAGGCGCACAATGATGACCAGCGTGTTCTTTGGGAAGGATCAACAGGAGCTCAAGGAGCGTCAGCAGAAGGCTAGCAGGATCTTCCAGCAGATGGGAGAAATCTCCACGGAGCAGGCCATTGAGTTTGTAACCTCGCAGAATGGACTGGCCGGCACCCCTGAGATGATTCTGGAGCAGATCCAGCGATTTAAAGAGGCTGGAGTTGAAGAAATCATGCTGCAATGGTTTGATATCGATGATCTAGATGGGCTAAAAGCCTTCGCGAAAACCGTTGTCGCCAGAGCGTAATTGGATTTTGTAATCAGAAATATAGAAAGGCACTCCCCATTATAAATACGGGGAAATACCTTTCTAGTAAAAAAGAAACCTATGTGCAGGGGTGAAACGGCGACGTTTTATTTTCCCGTAGGGCTGCCCCTATAGTATCGTCAAAGCTGAAGAGCTTAACTACCGTGTTCGGGATGGGAACGGGTGTACCCTCTTCGCTCTAGTCACCGGCTCGCCTTTGCATACAGGCGTCCGTTTCTGAGTATCTACACTGTTTATCTGTGAACTGGATTTTGCTGAGACTCGCCAGAACCGCGATCTCCTTCCCACTGAGAAAGCAAGAACAGGATGAAAACAAGCCGTTCGATCATTAGTCACGCTTAGCTCCAACTGTTGCCAGCCTTGCACCTGCGCTCTATCAACCAGATCTTCTTTCTGGGATCTTATTCCTAAGAGGGAGAACTCATCTTGAGTGCGGCTTCGCGCTTAGATGCCTTCAGCGCTTATCCCTTCTGAGCGTAGCTATCCAGCTGTGGAGGAAGCCCCCCAACTGGCTCACCAGCGGCCCAGCCATCTCGGTCCTCTCGTACTGAAGATGACGCCCCTCAATTCTCCCACGCCCA
>CAXTTV010000128.1:0-14362 GCA_964247295.1 uncultured Ktedonobacteraceae bacterium
CCCGGGGGGGGGCTGGGCCCCGCGCCCCCGGGGGGGGGGCGCCCCGGTCCCCCCTCCATCGCTACACGCATGCGTCTCAGGGGAATGGGGGACGAAGATCCACTCCCATACCGGCTCCCTCCTGTTCCTGCGGGCCCACACGGAGCCTGACCAACAAACCTTTGGGTCGGCCTGGGGGTGCACCCCTTGCCACGGGTCCACACGTGACCCGATCTACGTAGCCTCACCTCCCTCGGGTGGGCCCGTTCTTTCCCAATTTTCCAGCAGAGTCGCAAGCTGTTTCCCTATTTCAGGCGGTTTTCCAGGGCTGAAAGTTGTTCCCTTAACTTGCGGTTCTCATTGCGCACCTCGTCTAAATCTTTACGCACCTGCTTTAATCCCTCCTCTTCAATGTTTTGAGCTCGCAGCTTTTTGACGACAACCTGCATCTCCCGCAGGACGGCGGCATCCAGCTCACGGGCAATACACTTCTCTAATACTGGAATGGCACGAGCATCTCCAAAGTTACCAAGAGCACGCGCACTTACCAAGCGCCCCAGGTTCCAGCTTTCGTGCTCTACGGCGATACAGAGCGCGCTAACGGCTCGCTGACGCGCTTCTTCACTATAGAACAGGCGATTGGTGGCAACGGCATTCAGACCCGCAGCGGCGGCCAAACGCAACATCAGATTGCGCCGCTTATCTTGCAGATAATCTATCATGATTTCGACTACCCGGTCCTCACCGGTAGAACCCAGACCTGGGAAATCTCCTCGCTGCGTTAGATAGATCCAGGAGGGACGCTCGATATGCTTGAGCAAGGTCTCGATGCTTCCATCGGTCCGGGTCTTTCCTAGAGCCTCGGCGGCGGCGGCCTCGACTAGATAGCTGGGATCTCCCTGTTCCAGCAAAGCAGTCAAAGCCTCAGCCGAGCGGCTAGCCAGTTCACCATACTCCTGCGTGTTAAAGATCCCCAGAGCACCTACGATCGCGATCCTTGACCGTGAATACGTTTTGGGGTCCAGCTCATTAAGACCCTGAATCAACAGATCCTGCGCCTCTCTGGTGGCGATTTCTCCCAAGGCTGCGGCGACGGCGGCACGGACGCCCCAGAAGGGATCTTGTAGCAACGCCTGTTTAAGAGCCGCTAAGCTCTCAGCATCTGCGGCCTTGACCAAAGCCTCAGCAGCTTCGATCCGCCCCAGGCTATCCTGATCATTCGCCAGTTGGTAACGCATCATCTGGACTGGCAGGTCAAATTTCAGCGTCTTAAGCAACCAACCATTAGGGTCGAATCGGACCATCAGCGGCGCACGCTCTATTGAGAAGAAAAAGGTCTCATCGGTCTGTCCATCCTGGCCCACAATCACCCGCATGGAGATGGTGCGCGTCTGGGTGGTTTGGGGACTTTTGGCGGCTTCTTCAGTCTCTGGAAGCGTAAAGGCCAGATCTACAGGCGTGACAAAGCAGGGAGTCAACTCATCAATTTTCTGACTCTGCCTGATACGCACTTTCACCATTTTTGTCGCGCTATCCCAGTTATAATCCACCTCAAACTCGGGATACCCTCCCTGGTAGACCCACTGCTGAAAAAATTGCCCCAGACTCCTGCCTGTAGACTCTTCAAAGGCCCGCTCTAAATCCGAAGTAACAACTTCACGCTCACGATTGCGGGTAATGTAGTAATTGATGGCGCGCTTAAATGCCTGCTCACCAAGTTGGTGCCGGAGCATATGCAGAACCCAGCCACCCTTGTTGTACATGTGAGCATCGAAAAGTTCAAAGCCATCATCATGGTAGAGATGATAGACAATCGGGCGGCGATACTGCGCATCCTGCGCCTGATAGCCTTTTTTCAGGCGCAACATCGAAGCTTTGAAGTCATCCTTGCCCAGACTATGCTCTCCCCACAGCTCTTCAAAATAGGTCGCGAACCCTTCGTTCAACCAGCCGTGGGACCAGTCACGGCAGGTGATCAGATCTCCAAACCATTGATGAGCCAGCTCATGCGCGGTTACGTAGTCCGCGCCATAATCCAGTGAGGCTCGCTCATCCATCAATAGAATAAAACTATGCATCGTTGCTGTGGTATGGTGGAGAAGAGAATCACCCTCTTATCTTACAATAAAGAACCATTATAGAGAGTTTCTTTCTATCGGTGTAAAACTTTTATGTAAATGTACGTTAATTAAAAATAGTCATCTGTGAGCAGATTTCTCCTATCAAAATCTAAATCTTCTATTTCATGATTAACATTACCTAAGTTGCTATAGAATTATTTAATTTCTGTGCTAATGTTAGGTACTGATCCAACTATCAAATTCAAATAGATGTAAGTAATATTTGGAAAGTTATTAATGATAACTCTGTATTCAACATGGTATACTTTTAAAGCAGTTATAAGATACTCTTTACGTCCATATCGTATATGAGTGATTGAAAGTTGGGATGGATGGTAGCTTCATTTATTAACCAGACAAATCAATGGATTGATGGATTAGTAAACATGGTTTACGATAACCAAGACGATCATACTTCTGATACCTTGTTTGTTGCTGATCAGGATACTCAACCTGACGATTTACTAGATGACACACTTTCGGAAGATGAGATTGAACCTGGAATAATTGATTTTAGCAGTGTTCAATCTTCTAAGTCCTTTACACAACTTACATTTTATACACCTCCAAATACAGTGATCGCAGTAGATTCAGGAGTTATTGATCTCGGTGAAACAGCGTCTGGTAGTACAGTATTTGCCGTTCGAGGAGCCTCCATCTGTTACCCTGCAAATAATGCACAGCCTTTTGTCTGCTTATACAATACAGGGGCATTAATCATTGATAACAGCAACAAGCTCCCGGTATTTCACTATATGGGAACTAGGTTTGGGAGAGAAGATCTATTCGTTAACATCCTGGCTACCCCGCCCTACTACTCTCCTAAACAAGCTATGGCGGAGACGCCTAACCAGATTCAAGATAGAATACGTAACTTTGTTGAACGGATGATTCAGGAGGAGGCTATTAGTATTTTAGCTTCTTACGGTGGTGGTATTTTGCTAATAGATGGCGCGTTGTCTGGAGGCACTTTTGATACTCCTGAAAGGTATATGCAAGATCTTCTTCAAGAGTGTCGTAATTTGAATATCAATATCGCGGCTATCAGTAAAAAAACCAGGATCACGGTTGGTGGTGTCCCGATCTCTAGTGTGTTTGCTGATCAGCCAGACTTTATTGGATATGCACCTTTGTCCAAAATAATTGAGAATGAGAGAAATCAATTTATTGGAAGTGGACAAACAGTCAGATCCACTCAAACGATTTCGGTAGCTGATGATATTTTTGCGGCACGTTTTAGTTATGCTCCATTTGGACTTACCTTTCGTGTAGACGTACATCCCAGACTGGGTATGCTCTCCTCAGAAGTCTTAGATCAAGTTTATAACGACTGTCAGATTTATGGAGGGTATCCTCGTCCTTTGATTGATGTACATCAGTATAGCTCTTTTCTATATCAAGATGTACAAAATCTCTTAGCAGATATTACTGTAAAGACAGGTATGCGTCCTCAAGAGCAACCTTCTATGGGCGTTTTGTTTCAACCGTTTGGCGGAAAATATAAATAACGTGATGTGCAGGTTTGTGTAGGCAACGTCCAGGCGGACGGTTTCTAAAGAGATCAGCGTTCCCGCTTCTCCCTTCCCCTTGCCGCGACAAAGAAAACTTATATAAAGCTAAATAATCAGAACGGAGAAAAAGATGAGCGAGATAGATAACACGGAAAGTACTGATAACGGTCAAAAACAGGAAAATGATAACAGTTCATTGTTAAACGGAACGCTCAAAATCGACAACAGAACAAATAATCCCTCCCTAGAAACTATTCGTTCTGTTCAACAGGGATTTCAAACAACTCATGTAACTACATCAACCTCTGCTTCTTCTATCCCAGTAACATCAAAGCTTGCACCCAAACCGGCCTTAGAGTTTGCTCAGATGGTAGAATTGGAAAGCGGAGAGGGTGTTATTCTATACTATCCTAAAAAAGTGGACTTTGATATTGGAGATGTACTCTATCTTAGAGAACGAGGAACTGGAGAAAACGGCCTGATAGTTCAAGCTGTGGAAAAAAGTACAGCGAACTATCCACAGGTAGATAGTAAGGCCCTATTTAGATTACTTACTTCGGTAAGAGCTTCACAGATCCAGCGTTCACACAATGAACCTCCCGAAGTTATAGATGAGTTTCTTGCCTTACGTTTTAAGGTAAGAGCAGCGATTGTTAATAGGCAATGGTCAGCACATGAAGGACGTGTCGTTACCAGAAATGTAGATATTTTTCAAATAGATCCACAGCTTCTGCTCAAAAATATAATTATTACTCATCCGAGCTTAAGCCTGGAACTGGGCGACTATAAAGGTGAACCATTAAGAGCATATGGAGGGGGTTTAGAAAAGGTAAATGTCGTCACTGGTATGAAAGGTGGCGGAAAAAGCCATATTACAAAAGGGATAATTTCGGAGAGCCTAAAATTAAACATGAGTGCAGTTATATTTGACATCAACAACGAGTACGAGAAGGTTGATCCCAATACCTTGGTCTTACGTCCTAAGGAAAACATCAAGTTTCGCCTTGATATTCTGGAAACGGAGACTTTGTTCCGTATGATAGATAAATTGGCTCCTTTTTCCGAAAAGACCGCTTACGCAGCCTACGCGAAAATACCCGATCTTATCGAAAAGAGAAAAAAAGAAAAACGCATCCCAGATCTACCTTTTCTAAAACAGGCTGAGATGCAAATTGTTCCAGGTACTGCACAACATGAAAAAAATATGCGCGATTCTTATGTGAGATCACTGGACATACTTGAAAACTATAATCTCATTATGACGGAAGCAGAAGCACAGCAGGAAGATGCTGCTATTAAATCTCTCAAAGGCTCAAATATAATGTCGCTGCGTACAGCCTTTAACAATATGCTTCAAGGGAAACCACAGGCACTTGTCTTCCAGATTGGGGGATTAACACCTACAGTTCAAAAAGTTGTTGTAAATTTAGTTTTAGATCATCTAAAAACGGCTTGTGATAGACAAAAAAAGATGTATGAAAACGGTCGAATTCCATTTCCTATTTACCCTACTGTGTTTTTTGAAGAAGCACATATGTATATGGAAGAAAGAGATATCGATGATCTGATTCCTGTTATCAGACATATCGGTATCAATGTTTTTTTCATTACAAATACCCCTGGTGCTCTGCCAGACTCTGTGTTCCGCTTACTTGATAACCTCATTATGACACGCTTGATTAATCGCAAAGATATAGATCGGTTGGTTGATTGCGGCTTAGCTGACAAAGAGACAATAGAAGATTTCGCGCAAAATCTGAGAGATTATCATGCTCTGTTCCTAAGTGCAAAAAATGGTGTTACGCAAAATTTCCCACTTGTTTTCCATGTGAGAGATTTTGGTCTTCCTCAGTCGGGACAGACCCGTTCTCAATGGGAAGTCATGAGATCTAATGCGAATTCTTCGCTAAACCCATCCCAAAGCTGATCTTAAAGTACCACTAACAATTGTAGATTCATAAGCATTCGTTATATATTAACGAGGCTAAAACAGTTGCGCCCATAATTACGCAGCTTCTAAATTAATTGTTAGAATAGAGACGCCATGTGTGTGAATAGTATTGCATTACATAAAGAGAACATTAAGTTACAGAGTACAGAAAACAAGCAGAACATCTCTAAACTACCCCGAAGCTCTACACAAATACAAGATGTTTTTGATAGTCTAGAAAGCGACTTACCTTTCAGATCCGGTGACGAATACAAAAAAATGTTGACGTTTACTGACAACATAAAAGAACCTATTCATCGTTGGTATCAGTATAAAGAGGGGTATTCTTACCGGCTCGTTAATAAAGTCTTGCAATCCTATCCCACCCCTGAAGAATATCAATCAGTTCTCGATCCTTTCTCTGGAGCTGGAACAACCTTAATAGAAGCTCAAGCAGCCGGGCTCACTGCTGTAGGAATCGAGCTAAACCCATTCGCGGCGTTACTTAGTAGTGCAAAGGCTCACTGGCAATCTATTAATATAGATGAAGTTCAGCGTACCTTAGATGTAATTATTCAAGATCAAATTTCTTCCCCTATTGAGCTACCTGCTTTGACAACCTTTAGAAAAGAAGAGTACTTTCCAAATGGTAATGCATATGAGCTCGTTAAATTAAGAGACAGTATCCTTCAAAAAGATCTTTCCATTCACACAAAAAACCTTTTTTTGATTGCTCTCGCTTCTATTATTGAAGATGTTTCTTGCTTGCATAAAGATGGGCGTTTACTTCGCTACAAACCTCAAGCGGTTTTAGTACCCAGAGAGGCTTTCCAAAAAAGAGTTTTGATGTTTATTGAAGATCTTCGTAATAAACAATCAGATCATTTCGCGGACATTATTACCATACAAGGAGATGCCAGAAATTTAAGCTCCATATTGAAAGAGAATGGAATCAATCAAAAATTCGGACTCATATTGTACTCACCTCCATATCCAAATAATTTTGATTATTCAGAGGTATACAAATGTGAACTATGGTTACTCAACTTAATCAAGTCTTATGATGAATGGCGAAAGCTACGATTGAGTACTTTTAGATCTCATCCTAGCTGTAACTTCCCTGCAACTCACCATTTACGAAATGATAGCAAACTACGGAAAATTTATTCACTTATTGAACTGATGGCAAATTGTTCGGATATCGGGGGTTATGCACAAAGCAAAGCTCCCTCTGTAATCAGAGGTTATTTTGACGATGTTTTTTGTATGCTTAAAGAGCAATATGAAAAACTTGCTCCAGGGGGACACATAGTTTGCATTGTCGGGAATGCTAAACATGGAAATCTCCATGTTCCTACCGATACCCTTATTGCAAAAATGGGACAAGCATTAGGTTTAACATTAGTTGAAATTTATGTAGCAAAATACCGCAACAATCGCAAAAAGGGTAATTATAAATTACGAGAAAGCCTGGTCGTGTTTAAAAAAACAAACTGACGTGGGTAGCCAATACTTTAAAAGAATAATTCTTAATTAGCTCCATGTGCGTGTTTTCGCTGCTGCTTGCGACAGCAAAGGGGAGAGAAAAGCAGGCACTATTCTCATTTCATGAGAACCTGCGCCGCACCCCACCATGAGTTCCATCCCTGGCCCAGCTTATGCAAACTATCCATCACGTCAACTATTTTTTCCGTCGTATCGAACCCAAGCTCTCCAGGTCAAGAAATTGCCAAAACAACAAATACTACCTTCTTCATGGAGGATTCCTCGTCTTTTTTAGCGAGAACCGGTAAGATAAGACTGTGAGGATTTTCCTTCTAACCTCTCTCTTTTCTGTACGTACCTATCTGTATAGATGCAACCAATTTTTTTAAAGAGGATGGTACATGCGTACAAACACGCCAAGAATCAATAGATTCGCGCAGATGATCCGCTTTTTCCGCGTCTCTCGTCTGCTGCTCTGGACTATCTGGGTAATGTACCGCGAGCGGCGGCGGGTGATCCGCGCGCGCGCGAAAGGCAATTACGAGGTGCAACCAAATGTCGAGATTTTGATCGATGTGCTGGTGAATTTCCGCAAGACGGCGCTTAAACTTGGGGTCCTGATGATTAAATTGGGGCAGTTCCTGAGTACCCGCGCCGATCTTCTACCTGAGCGCGCCCTGGAGGCCCTAAGCTCACTTCAGGATGAGGTCCCGCCTGCTCCCTTTAGCCATATCGTGAGCAGTATCGAGACGGAGCTTGGGAAGCCGGTTGAGGAAGTATTTAGCCTGCTAGAACGGAAGGCGACCGCCGCTGCTTCGCTGGGTCAGGTTCATAAAGCGACGCTGAAGTCGACAGGACAGACGGTCGCGGTCAAGGTTCAACGCCCAAATGTGGATCAGCTTGTGGGGATGGATCTCAGTACCCTGCGCTTTGTGATCTGGGTGATCAATCGATTTGTGGATACCGGCGAGTTTATCGATCTCTGGGGCTTCTACCGCGAGTTTGAGCGCACCGTCTTTGAAGAGGTAGACTATGTGCGCGAGGCCACGAACTCCCAGCGATTTAAGGAGATGTTTAAGGACGATACAACTATCTATATTCCAACCATTTATGACCAATATACGACTAAACATATTATTGTGATGGAGTGGATCGACGGGATTAAGCTTAATGATTACCCGGCGCTGGAGGCCGGTCACTTTGATCGCCTAGAGGTTGCGACCCGCATGGTCAAGGCTTACTTTTATCAGTTCTTTAATCAGGGATTTTTCCACGCTGATCCACATCCCGGCAATATCTTTGTGAAAACAAGCTCCTCGCCAGATAATCCAATTATTGCTTTTGTGGACTTTGGGATGGTTGGCAGTCTGAACCGCACTATGAAAAAGGGGATAACCGATCTGTTTCTGGCATTTATCGGTCGCAACTCTCATGGGTTGGTCCAGGCACTGGTAAAGCTGGGCTTTATTGGATCAAATGCCAACCTGACTGTGATTGAGCGCGGTATAGAGCTGATGATGCAACAGTATTATGGGATCTCGCTGTCTCAGGCTCGCGATCTGGATGTCCCGGACGTTGCCAGCGAGGTGGAACAGTTGATGTATGGTCAGCCTTTTCAGATTCCTTCACAGTTCGCCTTTACGGGTCGCGCGATCGGAACGCTGGTGGGGGTGGCGACCGGGCTGGCTCCCGATTTTAACTTTGTGAATGTGGCGACCCCCTATGCCCGTCAGTTCCTGGGATTGGATAGCGATAATGCAGGTCAAACCTTTCAAGATCTAGCAACCCAGCTTCTGGAGAGCGGTCGGGTGCTATTGACGCTGCCCAGCTCGGTGGAAAGGGTGATCTCACGCCTGGATAGCGGTCAGATCGAGGTTCGTCTGGCCGATCCCCTCCCAACACGAGGCCGCCGCAATGGGCGGGGACGAGGACGCAATCCCGTTCAAAGCGTGGCTAACGCGACCGAAGGTATCCCCTGGGCCCTGATGTTCGCGAGCTCGATGGCTGGGGGCGTTTTTCTCAATTCAAACCGTAAGGAAAAGACAAGCTGGTTCTGTTTCGGGCTGGCCGGCGCGTCTTTCCTGGGCCTGCTATTCAAGCGTCAATAGGTTTCGATCGTCAGAGATCAGGCATCTGGTCTCACCATGGCCCAACCGTCCGGGTCCAGTCGCTCAACAAGGTTCTCTTTCTCTAGCTTGAGCAGATGGGCTTCGACCGATTGGGCCGCCAGCGGATGCAAGGGAGCATCTACGTCGGTATAGATCAACGCGACTAGATCTTTGATTGAGCTACCACGTGGCAGTTCCTCCAGGGCCTGCAAGATCTGCTGCTCCCGTTGGAACCGATGCTCGATATATTCAGAAAGCTTTGGCTGGGGATCTTTGATGATCGGCCCATGTGCCGGGATGATTTTGGAGATCTCCATCTCCTGAAGACGCTTCAGTGAATCAAGATACTCTTGCATATCACCCTCACCTGGAATAATTACCACGGTCCCCTCACCCGCGATCAGGTCCCCTGCAAACAGGGTTTGAGAGCCTTCGAGATAGAAGCAGACGTGATCATAACGATGGCCCGGCGTATGAAGCACCCGCAGCGTATCCCCTCCCAGGCGATAGCGCTCACCATCGACCAGAGGCTGATCCGCGCGCGGCTCTCCCTCTTGCTCAAAAGCATAGATCGGTACATCCAGTCGATGTTGCAAAGCTGCCGCGCCGCCTGTATGGTCAGGGTGGCGATGCGAGATCAAGATCCGCCGGATACCACCTCGCCTGTTTCCTTCCTGGATCAGCCGCTCAACATACTCAGGATCGTCCACCGCCGGATCTACCACCATCGCTCCATCGCCTCCATGCCCCACCAGAACAGTGTTGGTCCCCGTTCCAGTCATTATTGAAGGGTTAGGAGCCAGCACAATGCCATACGGTTCCATGTAATCGCTCCTTACATTTGAAAAAAGACTAGCGCGGACGAGTCATGTAATCTGGAACATCCCAGTTCCCCGTCGGGTTCTCAGGTAGATGGACACGGGCCGTCCCATTCTCTTCAACCATGACCGGCAGGCGGCTCATTACCGGATGCTTCTCAGCATAGGTCAGAGCCTGCTCTACATTCAGGAACTGCGCCAGTTCACGCAATTGATAAATGGTCGCGAAAACCAGCGGAAACCGTCCATGATCAAAGCGCGTCAGGGCCTGACCGGGGTTTACCCAGACTCCATCACTGGTCTCCAGTTGATCATGGGCCGCTTCCTGCTCCACCGGTGCGGTCGCCAGAAAGAAATGGGTATCAAAACGCTTAGGCATCCCTTCAGGGGTAACCCAGTGCGAGAAATAGCGTAATTTGTCGGTTGCTAGCGTTAAATCTTCTTCGGTCGCCAGATCCACAAGCGAGCCATTACGACGATTAAAGGCGTCCCGATATCGAGTGAAGCGTTCCAGGTTCTCGGGCGTTAAGGCCAGCATCTGCCCCTGATGATATGCCAGCAGCACCCCAGCCTCTTCAAATAGCTCGCGGATCGCCCCGGCACGCACCCCACTCCCGAGAGCCGTGCGGTTCTCAGGATCAGCCAGAGAGGGTAGTACGAGTTGACAGATCCCACCGATCCTCTCCACGCTCCTATCGTCCTCCGAAACCGAGCCACCGGGAAACACATAAACATTTGGCATAAAGTCGCTCTGCACCACGCGGCGCACCATAAATACTTCCAGACCAGCCGCTCCATCGCGCAACAACATCACCGCCGAGGCCAGGCGTGCATTCACAGCCATATTTCTCTCCATACCCTTTCAAACAGGCTTCTTATAAACCCCCCTGTATAGTATCATATGGAAACTTGCCCGGCTGGCTGATTGCCTGCTATCAGGCGCTCTGAAAAAGGGCGCGCCGCATAATTTCTAGCGGGGGCGGATGACCGGTCCAGAGGTTAAACGAGAGGGCTCCCTGGTGCAAAAGCATCGAGAGGCCATTAGCGTTGGGCAAGCCCAGGGCGGCGGCCTGGATAAGCAAGCGCGTCTGCGAAGGATTATAAATCATATCGTAGACAAAGGTCTCCTGATCAAAGCGTTCTAAAACCTCACTGGAGAGGGGGCTGACATCTTCATGTAAACCAACGGAGGTCGCGTTAATAATAATTGCTTGGGAATGCGGGATAAGAAACTCGGGATCACTTACACAAAATATTGAACAATCACAACTTTTCTGAACCTCAGCGGCGATCCTCTGGGCTTTTTCCAGGTGCCGGTTCAATATAATCAGGCGCTTCACGGAAGCATGCGCGAGTGCAAAGGCCGCCGCCCTGGCCGCGCCACCAGCCCCCAATAGAAAAACAGTATGGTTTTTTAAGGAAACATCGGCCTCTCCCCGTAGCGTTCCCAAACCTTGCTCATGCAGTGCCAGCAACAGACCCGGCGCATCTGTATTGTAGCCATGCAGGTAGCCCCCCTGGTGCACAATGGTATTGATGGCCCCAATGCTGCTCGCCATCGGTTCCACCAGGTCCACCAGTGGCAGAACCGCCTCTTTATGGGGGATCGTAATATTGGCCCCCAAACAATCAGGGTGTAACAGAGAGGCCACCGTCGTAGGTAACTCGTCGTCATACGTCTGCCACAGCTCGTAACGAGCATTGATGCCTAAAACATCAAAAGCGGCCTGTTGCATACGTGGAGAGAACGAGTGGGCAACAGGATTACCGATCAGGCCGACCCGCAAGGAAAAATCGCTTTGCTGCTGAGGTTGTTCCTTAAATAATGGCATACTGGCCCTCTCTACTGTGCAAGGCTTCTACAGGTTTCACTGTACCATAATGCTAAACTGAACGTAAAGAGTCAATGTAAAAGACGTTTTTCGTCCTTGTGATGTCTATGTGGTAGGATAACAGAGTTGATGTCCCCTATTTGAAAAGGAGGTCTATTTTTTTATGAAGTTGATAAGCTACTCAACAGACTCCCTGCCAAAGGTACATGTAGGGTTGGTTAAAGAGGATGAGGTCTTAGATATAGATCTGGCCGCTCGCGCCACCCGTCAAGAGATCCCCGATGAGATGTTAAAGCTGATTGACTCCTTTGAAACAGCCCGTCCGATCCTGGAATCGCTGCTTCAAAAGGCTGAGGGTCGACGCTTTAGCGAAGTCAAAACCTTCGCGGGTGTCGGAGCGGTCAGTCCACTCGGTCAGGTACAGTTGGCCGCGCCAATCCCACGGCCCCGCAAAAACGTCATATGCCTGGGTCTGAACTATAGTGAACACGTTGAGGAGTCTGGCCAAATGCGCGGCACTGATACCTCCACGCCACAATATCCAGTGTTCTTCACAAAATCCCCCACCACTGTCAATGGTCCCTATGGCAAGCTTCAGATTGATCCACAGGTCTCAACAGAGATCGATTGGGAGACTGAACTGGCGGTAATTATCAGCAAAAGGGGCAAAAACATTTCGCCGGACCGGGCCCTGGATTATGTTTTTGGCTATACCATTATGAATGATGTGACAGCCAGAGATCTTCAAAACCAGCATCGACAGTTTTTTAAGGGGAAAAGCCTGGATGGCTACGGCCCAATGGGACCATGGATTGTTACAGCAGATGAACTGGGCGATCCCCAGCAGCTTTCTATACGCACGCGCGTTAATACTAGGCTCAAGCAGGACGGTTCCACCAGTCAGATGATCTTTCCAGTAAAAGAGATTATCGCGACCCTTTCGCGGGGGATGACACTGGAACCAGGAGATATCATCGCGACTGGCACCCCCTCCGGGGTCGGCTTTGCGCGCAAGCCACCAGAATTTCTTCATCCCGGTGATCTGCTGGAAAGTGAGATCGAGCGGATCGGCACGTTACGAAACCCCGTTGTATAAATGGGAAAAGACCGGGGCGATCCTTTTGATCTACCACGGTCTTTTCCATTCCAGACGTTATGAGCGCGAGTCTTCACGAATCCAGGCTGGCAAGGCACCCCACATATTGAGGGCCATTGAGCGCGAATGCCACTGGCGCGGCGGAGTCGAAACATTCTGATCAAAGTATTGCTGAAGATCCGCCGAAAGCTCAGTATGAAGACCATCGGGATCGGCCAGTCGCAGGAAAAGATCGTTACCAGCCCCATGGCGGCCAGGCCCCCAGAGGATCGTCTGCCCCTGACGACTCAAGGTATCCGCCCAGCGAAGAATCTCGCCTTCCTGTGTCACCGAGAAACCAAGGTGATCAACTTCCTGACGACCCTGCACCAGGATCAGGGTGTGGTGATCGTTGTTACAACGCAACCAGGCGCATTCACGCAGTAACCAGTCCGAAATATCAAAGCCGAGCGCATCCACATAAAACTCAACCATCTCTTCCAGGCGCGTTGTCCGCAGCGCAATATGCTGTAAACGCGTCGGGCGCGGACGCCCCCGTCCGGATAAACCGGCAACCGGAGTAATTGCGAGAGGATCGTCAAGAGAGACCGAGATCTCAATCTGATTGCCATCGGGATCGGAGAACCAGAGTGTCTCTCCGAGGTCGCTATCGCCATCACGCGTCTCTAGCCGAAGATCAATACCGGACAGTTTTAGGCGAGCAGCAAGCGCCGCCAGCTCGGCATCCGTATCCAGTTCAAAGGAGAGATGATGCAGATGAGATCGAGGCACACCGCGCCGGTTCGTTACACCAGTGCTACGCGTATCATAAAATAAGCCAAGACAGTGATACTCATCACCCAACGATAAAAATACATTGGACTCTTCTTCAGCCTCGGGGTTACTTTCGGCGGTCCGCATGTCAAATCCCAGCACGTGCCTGTAGAAGCGTGTCTGGGCAACAATATCCGTAGTCCACAGACCAACATGCGCCAGGCGTTTCACCTTGACTTTTTGTAGCTGCTGCTCGCTCATCAATCCTCCATGAAGATCCTCATGCCACACCATATGTAGCCACTATTCTCTATGGCGACTGGTTTCATCATACATACCTTAACCATTCAGGTCAATAGATTACTCCCAATGTCACCATCTGTATGATGTCCTGGACCCACAATGAGGAGGAAAAATAGATAACCCCTCGCGATACTGAAGTGCCGGTATAGTCTGGACATCTAGTTCAGAACATATGGACGACACCTGAACGCTCTTCATCACACCACCAGTTCCACCATCCAGGAAGCACCTCACACACCACAGATCCCATCCACTCTGGCTTTCCTGGCCTGCCTTCCACACCACCCGGCCACGTTCCTTAAGGCAGCTTAGTTCATGGCCCATTCAGGCCGCCATACACCGGCACATCACTATCGCGAAGAAATACCTGATTCTATAGATATTTGATTCCCTGCAACCTACCTCCCCAAACCCTATTCCCTTGCTA
>CAXTTV010000129.1:0-14308 GCA_964247295.1 uncultured Ktedonobacteraceae bacterium
CCGCTGCGGCGGCCCGAAAGGCTGGGCCCATGCCCAAACAGGCTTTTTCTACCCACAAGACGCACCTGGAGCACAAGGAAAGGCTCTTCAAATGACCATGAAGGGTTTCTTGGTCACGCAACGGCTGCGGCGTGAGTGCAGAGCCCCATGCCGCTTTGGCTCGTGAGGGCTCCACCGTCCACCGCTTGAAGGAGCCTTTTCTTTCTGCTACTGGAAAAAATGAACTGCATCCAAAACGTATAAAACGTCTTTTTATGATGGTGCTTGACAGTAATCCGCTCTTCGTATATGCTTAGCTTAATACTGAAAAACAGATATGTCGCGAAGAACAGGATTAGTAGACGCTGCGCGTTTCAACAGCGAGCCGGGATGGTGCAAGCCGGCGATCCAGCCCGCCCGTCGAACCCACCTGTGAGCCGTCAACGATTTGAGAAGTTGACCGGTCCCTGTCCTCGACCGTTATCTTTGAGTTTGCCAGCTATAATAAGCTGACATAAAAAGTGGGTCCTCTTTTCTTAATAATCGAGGATCAAAAAAGGTGGTACCACGGGTGGAATGCTCGTCCTTATCGAGGGGCGGGTTTTTTTATGTTTCTTTTTTTTGATAGAATATATGCTCTGTTTTTCGATAGAAGGTGGTACATCTTTGGGTTTTCACAGATATTCCATTGGACATATTATGCTCCTTACCTTTTAAATCAGGGCATGCTTTGAGCTTTTTTGATACCCGGATCAAATTGTTAAAGGCCATGATGTGTCGACCGTATAAAGTTCCTAGAAAGAGTGAGAGAGGGATCTATGGCAGACGAGTCCAAGTTTGTTGAGGAGATCGTCGATCAGGACGATAATTTTTCGCAGTGGTATAACCAGGTGGTTCGTAAGGCCGAGCTGGCCGATTACGCTCCGGTTCGCGGTTGCATGATTATTCGTCCCTATGGTTATGCGATGTGGGAGAATATTCAGGCGCTGATGGATGCCCGTTTCAAGGAGACGGATGTGGTGAATGCCTACTTTCCCCTGTTGATCCCACGCAGCTTTTTTGAGAAAGAGGCCGAGCATATCGAGGGCTTCGCGCCAGAGCTGGCCTGGGTGACTCAGGGTGGTGGTGAGGAACTGGAGGAACCCTTGGCGATCCGCCCGACCAGCGAGACGATTGTTGGTCATAGCTACGCCCGCTGGATTCAAAGCTACCGCGATCTTCCGGTACTCATCAATCAATGGAATAATGTGATGCGCTGGGAGAAGCGGACAACTCTGTTCCTGCGGACCTCGGAGTTTCTCTGGCAGGAGGGACATACCGCCCACCGCACCGCTGAAGAGGCCGAGGAGCGCACCCGGATGATGCTTGAGGTTTACCGTCAGTTCGCCGAAGAGGATGCGGCGATCCCGGTAATCGCTGGCCGCAAGAGCGAGAACGAGAAGTTCGCCGGCGCGCAACGTACCTATTCGATTGAGGCGCTGATGGGTGATGGCAAGGCCCTTCAAGCCGGGACCAGCCATTATCTGGGCGATAACTTCGCGCGCAGCTTCGATATCCAGTTTCTGGACGCCGATGGGCAGCGCAAGTTCTGCCACACCACAAGTTGGGGTGTCAGCACCCGCATGATCGGCGGGATCATTATGGTCCATGGCGATAAGTCGGGCTTGATGCTGCCGCCGCGCATCGCGCCGTATCAGGTGGTGATTGTGCCGATCTGGCGTAAAGAAGCCGATAAGGTTGCCGTGACCGAGATGATTGAGCGCGTCCGCAAGATCCTCAAGGGCAAGGTCCGTATCAAGGTGGATCTGACCGATAATACGCCGGGCTGGAAGTATAACGAGTGGGAGATGCGCGGGGTGCCGCTGCGGATGGAGATTGGTCCCCGCGACGCTCAGAATAATAGTGTGATGCTGGTCCGCCGCGATAACCGCGTCAAGGAGTCGGTCCCGGTGGACGGCCTGGCGGCTCGTTTGCCGGAGCTGCTGGAGCAGATCCAGAAGGATATGTATCAGCGCGCCCTGGCCTTCCGCGAGGAGAATACTCACTATACCGAGAGCTACGAGGAGTTCAAAGAGATTATCGCCGAGAAGCGCGGCTTCGTTCGCGTCAAGTGGGCCGAGGATAGCGCCGCCGAACTGGCGATCAAAGAAGAGACCAAAGCAACTCTGCGCTGTATCCCCTTGGAGCAGCCAGAGGGCGGGGTGACCGGCAAGTGTATCTACACTGGCAAGCCGGCCACCTGCGAAGCCATCTTCGCCCGCGCGTATTAGTAGGAACGCCGCGAAGCATGCGTACCAAAATATTGGTGCTGCGCCCGTGAAAGCCCCTTCCCAGAGCTTATGGTTCGCGGGAAGGGGGCTTAAGTAACAGACTGACCAGGAGCAGCCAGAGCTCGAATAGAATAAACGCGCCGTTGTAGATCGGTCCAGCCGGCAGAAAGAGTCCATTGTGGATCATCAGGCAGAGGCTGGCGAGGATCTGCACCGGCGTAACCAGGACGATCCCAAATAGCCCGAGCCATCTCACCAGTGATTTCCCGCGCGAGAGCAGCAGTGAGGCGCTCCCTACCAGGACCGCCGCCAACACTGTATTGGTGGTGAAGCCCATATCTGTGAGATCCGCTAAAAAGGTGAGGAGCCTCGGATCTGCATCGGTCCTTGCCAGCCCTGGCAGAGATTGGATCAGGCCGCTAAAGATCAGATAGATCAGCCCCCAGCCCAGACCCGCCAGCAGAGCCACTGTTTGTAGATGACTTCTGTTCTGGCCCGTCTGGCGCAAAGCTCCGTATAGATAGCCTAGAAACAAGTAGAACAGGCCAATTCCCAGAATCCCCAGATACGTCACAATCTGGAAGCGCGTACCATACTGCTGGTAATAGCTAATAAGCTCGGTGGCGGGAGCCCCATAGACCGGTGGTGGCGGTAACAGGCCCAATGGCAGCACCCCAATCAAAATATAGAGCAGGCCGCTGATCATCAGCATACGATCAGACATCCGGATTTTCATGTGTACCATTTTTAGATCCTACCAGAATGCCGGTACGTGGACTCTGGGAATCGGCTGATCGCGGCGCGCGGCCTCAGCCTTAAGACGGGGAGTAAGTGTAAAGCCATTCTGAAGAAATCCTAGCCCTCCACTGATCCGTGAGCCGCTGATACTCCAATCCGCCAGCGCGCGCTCAACTTGAAAAATAAGATGATCGCCCTCGGCCTCAACTGATCCCACAAAGGTCTTATTTTCTTGAGAGGCGAAAATCTCGGGATGGGTATGGAAAGTCAAGCAGCCTGATCCTTGCATTGCAAAAGGCATATTGGTTGGCATCTGAAGCCTAAAGCCTGGATCTTTTACAGTTATGGTCTCGGCTCTCAGCGAGACAGGATAACCCTCCTCATCGACGGTTGTGAGGGTTGGTAGACCCAACATCTCGATCGCGTGAGTAGCATTCGCGTGCCAATCTTGAGGCGCCTCTCGCCAGGCTGGGGGCTGTTTGCCAGTAGGTGCTGGATCTGAGGGGCGCGACTTGAAAGCTTCCGTGGCATGCCAGATCTGTGGCGGCTGAGAGAGATCCCCCAGGGGCCACCAGAAGATCTTTGTGGGCTGGACCTGGAGCCAGATCCGCGTGAAATACCAGGGCAACTGCTTTAGCAACAGAGCTGGCGCGCCCTTAAGGCCGGCAGGCGACTTGATAAGTGAAAGATAAAGATAACGGTCCATATTTGACTGAAGATCGGCATCGCGTACCGAAGCCAGCCCCTGCACCAGCACAAGCGGCGGTTGTGTTAGACCGGACCCGATGGGATCGGAGTAAAGCATCGCCACTTTAGGATTGCGGCGCGCTCGCTCGGCCTTCGCGGGATAAGTCAGGCCAGTTGAGACATCCAGCGTCTGCTCATCATCGCCGATATAGGGCGTAAGTGGCTGGGTGATTGGCAGGCCGGCGCGGGTCAGCGTTGTAAACTCGCAGGTAATAGCCTGCTCAAAAAGCGGTAGAACCTCAGTGGGCCAGTGAGCGGGGTTTTTCTCAATCCTCGGCAATGGTGGAATGGGTGGTTTCACAGATCATCCTCCCTGATGAAATAGTCGTAGTGCATCCTATAAAAAATGCACCTCATATAGGTAATCATACCTGAAATGATGAAGGAGTTGCCGTATCCCCTCCTTCTACTGCCGAGTACAGGCCATCAAGCTACGTGGGAAGCAGGCCTTTTTAGCCTCGATTTTCTTTACGAACCAACCCCTGTTGCCAGGCCATTACCGCTGCCTGTGTCCTATCTACCATATGAAGTTTGCTAAAAATATTGCTGATATATCCCTTAACCGTCTTCTCACTAATTATCAGCTTCTGAGCGATTAAGGCATTCGAGAGGCCGTCGGCGATCAGACATAGCACTTCAAGCTCACGCTTGCTTAATTCGGTAAAGATATTCGGGCCATTTGTGTGATCTCTATGAAGCTCGCGAACCACCCGTGAAGCTACGCGAGGATGCAGCACCGACTCGCCCTTCGCAGCCTTGCGGATCGTATCGATCAAATCGTCCGGGTCGATATCTTTGAGAACATAGGAGAGGGCTCCAGCCCGCAGAGCCGGGAAGATATAGTCGTCATCGTGAAATGAGGTAAGGACAATAATTTTGGTATGGGGACTGACCTATTTTAACTGTCGAGTTGCCTGGACATCGCCCATACCCGGCATCGCCAGATCCATCAGCACCACATCCAGTACCAGATTGGCAGCCATCTGGATCGCCATCTCTCCCGAATCTGCCTCGCCCACAACTGTGAAATCCGGTTCCAGTTCCAGAAAGGATCGTACACCATTGCGTACTAATTTATGGTCATCGATAAGTAAAATGTTTATTTGGTCCATCGTTGCCCTCTTTTCTGCTCAGGAACGTATGTATTTATATATTTCTACTTTTACATCACCTGCTGATTAATTAAGACAGGTTCTCGCTCACAACGTATCACTAGGGTTGTGTCAGATTCCGGCTTGCTTTGCATCGCAAGCTGGCCTCCCAGGGGTTCTAAGCGCTCGCGCATAGAACGCAGGCCCACTCCCCGCCCATCTTTTGTTTCTAACTCAAAGCATTTACCATCATCCACAATGCAGAGCGTCACCATCTGCTGATCACAATTGAGGAGGAGTTGGACGTTATGCGCCTGGCTATGGCGGAGCACGTTTGATAAGGCTTCCTCAACCGAAGGTGTAACAGGTAGAAGTTCCCCAAAATGAAGATGGGCCGAGATCTCTGTACGTCGTGACCAGCGGTCTATGAGTTCCTGCAACGCCCTGGGCAGGCCCTTCTCCTCAAGCGTGAGCGGTCGGAGCTCGTTAATTAGTGAGGTCATCTCCTGTTGCGTCTGGCGTAGTAGCTCTTCCGCCTCATCCAGGCGGGATTGAGCCTGAGGAGCATTCTGGACCATCAATTTTTTAGCCGCGCGTACCTGCATCGTCGTCGCGAAGATTTGTTGCTTGACACTATCATGGAGATCGCGAGCCAGACGGTTGCGCTCCTCTAATACTGCTAGTTGGTGCCGGGTCTCTAGAACATTTTGAAGCTGTTCCGCCATCCGATTGAGTTGTTGAGAGAGCTGCCCAACCTCATCGCTGGAGCTGTCCTTTGCGAAGGTAGAGAAATCACCGGTACTCCATCTATCTACAATCACCGAGAGGAGACGGAAGCGTTTCGTAAAGATCTTCGCCGCGAAAAAGCCAAAGAGTGTCCCACAGAAACCACTGAAAATCAGGATGAGAACGGTAAAGCCGGTCAGGCAGAATAGAGGTAAAGAAATCCTGTGAGATCTGTGGATGATAAGCCATCAGAATCACCGCGCCAACTACGGCATCATTATCCTTAAACACCGGCATAACTGAAATCAGCGTCTCATTCGCCTCAGCGGATGTTTGCCTTGTTGGATCAACAAAGTCACCAACCGGAAGAGAAAGCGCCTTTTGAAGGTGGGAGATCGCCTGACGCGGCAATCTCGTCTGCATCGCTGCCACATTAGGGACCGGATGTGCACCGAGCGAGGCAAGCACTTTCCCTTGACTATCAACTACTACAAGCATTCGCTGAACAGTGCTTTATTAATCGGGTACAGATTATTGTTTGATCACGGGTGAGTAACCATCTCCAGTTCTTTTTGCCAGTATCGGGTTGGGGGCAGGGCCCGCCAGGGATTAGAGGCGACCGTATAGGGGGTCGCATAAACCCAGCCAGCGTAACGCTTCCGAGCGAGTGCGATCGCGCTTTGTAGGTTCGTGGCGCTGGTAGCGTGGATCAGGTGCCAGAAGCGATTGACTGCATAATGCGTAACCCAATCCGCCGGTTTCCAGTGCTGATAAGCGGCATAGGTATCTTCAAAATTTATAATGATATCCCCGGCATTCATATAGCATTGTGAGGGATTGGTGCCTGGATTAAGCACAACCAATCCGTGATACCTTCGCTTAATATAGTTGTGCAGTGGCTGATAATAGGTGTCGCGGAGCCCACAATCGGTGCCCACCTCATCGATAAAGATCCCATCCAGATCGGGATACCAGTGATAATATCTGTCAATATCCTTCTCCACAGCCATTAATGTTCTGACGGCATTCACAGTTCCACCGTAAGAGGTTGAGACATAAGCGATTACTCGGATGCCTTTTTGTCTGGTAGTGGTGATCTGACGGGCGTAGTTAGGATCTCTAGCCATCCCTGGTCCACTATTGGGATTAACAATCGCGATCCCGGTCGCAGACGCACTCTGTTCCAATGGAAGCCAGTCCTGACCGGGATAAAAGTAGGCTGGAACCGCGATCTTCAAATAGCCCGAGCCCGAGAACGTGTTTTCTGGCTCTAATCTGGCCTGTTGATCATCAAAAGCGATAGGTGATGTATTCATAAAAAAGCCCACCATGAGAATCTTGATACCTATAGGCATACATAGTAGCCCGAAACTTCTTAAGAACCGGTCTCGATAGAGCATCAGGGACATCCTTATGTACACCAGACAGGGATATATATCTTTCTATCGACAGGTTTTGTTTTATCTTATTAGGGAGTGGTGAGAGGAGAGGGAAAGCAGGTACGAGAATAGTTCAGATAGAGAAAGGCATAAAAAAGAGCCCTTTCCCTGGCTCCTTATGATCGTATGAATATATACTACTATATTTATCCCTAAAAATCAAGGAATTTAGAGATATATCAAAAAATTGACATTACACTAAATTTCGATATACTTCTTTTTTAAGGCTAGTTGATTTACTGTTTTTGATATAAAAACCGATCAATTGGTTTGGTTTTCGGCGTTATTTAAAGAGGAAGGAAACCTGATATGAATGACGACGCACAGAGTCGGACACGGACGTATAGCTGGGATGATCCTATGACAGGTGCGGAGAGGGGACGATATATGAGTGGGATAGAGTATCTAAAGGCAATCAAAGCCGGTGAATTGCCTCCTCCTCCCATCGCGAACACACTAGAAATAGGGATTAGCGAGATAGAGGAAGGCCGGGTAGTTTTTACCGTTGTTCCCGAGGAATACCATTATAATCTGATTGGGACCGTGCATGGTGGGTTGGCGGCGACCCTGTTGGACTTGACGTTGGGTTGCGCAATCTACTCCATGTTGCCAGCGGGAACCGGCTATACAACGCTTGAACTCAAAATAAATTATATAAGGGCTATGAATGCTCTCACTGGAAAAGTGTACTGTAAAGGGAAAGTGATTCACGTTGGGGGACGTGTCGCAACGGCTGAGGGTTATGTTACCGATGCTCAGAATAAATTATATGCTCATGCGACAACTACCTGCATTATTTTGAAGCGGGATGTATCCAACTAGATCCCAGGAGGGATACTCATCCCTTTCTCAAAGAGCGGACTCGACCCTTATTTCAACACAAGAAGCTTCTGACAGTTGGGAAAGTGCGTGAAGCAGCCATTTTTCTAAATTCAGCAGTAACTATATAGTATAGAGAAAGAGATATGGTAAACTTGCAGTAATAGATTCTTAAGAAAGGGGAAGTGCATGAGAACGCAGCCTCTCGTTAGGCCCGGAGAGCGGCCAACCGTCAAGCTCTCATTGAAGAAAGTCAATTCAAGCCCGCCTTTTGTTTATACAAGCTCTTCCATTGCTAGCGAAGATCATCCTGATGAGAACGAAGATCAAGCACTTGTTGATCGGCAACATGGTCTGGCCGCCGTCTTTGATGGAGTTGGTGGTAGTATCTCTGGAGCGCTGGCCTCACGAACAGCCGCGAAAGTGTTCAAACGTGAATGGAAGAAGGCTCTAAAGGGGGTCCAGGGTGGTAAGACCGGTATCCTGGAGAAAAAACATGGTCTCCATTTGCGTGTTAAATTAGAGCAGATCTTTCGAGAGGCTCAGCACCAGATTCAGCTAGAGGGTGAACGGGTTTTTGAAGACATCCATGATATCCAGCGTTGCCCATCTACAACGGCAGCTCTGGTCATTATGACTCGTAATGAAAATGCGTATACCATGACGTGCGCGCACGTTGGAGATAGTCGCATTTATCTATTACGTCAGGGGAAGACGTTGCGCCGTTTAACTGATGATGACAGCCTTCTGACCCGGCTGGTGCAGGAAGAGATACTTTCCCCTGAGGATGCCTGGAGGGTAGATCAGGCTACCGATCCTGAGGATCTTTCCTATCAGGAACAGCGCTACTTTCATCGACGGAATGGAATATATCAAGCGTTGGGGGATAGTGCGGATCAAACCCTGATCCTGCATCTCTGCCGCGTCGTTTTGCATCCCAGCGATAAGATCTTGCTTTGTACCGATGGTATTCACGATAATCTGACAGATGACGAGATGGAAGCGATCCTGTTGAAGTCTGCTAAAACCACGGGTGCCAGGCAACTGGTTAAAAAGGCTCTGGCGCGTTCACAGGAAGATATGAGCGAGTCTATACGTGCCAAAATCGACGATATGAGTGCCGTAGTTATCACCTGTCAATTTTAACAAATTTACATTTTCTTTACATTTTTCTTGGATCTCTTTGATCTGTTTTTACTATAGTAAGAGAAAGCCGTTTCTCGTTATCTTTTTTCTAAAGAAGGACAAGATGTCTAAGAAGAAGAATCGCAACACATTAGTCAATGGAAGCGGACGTACATCGACAGCGGCCCTTTCAACTACCGCACAACGGCGTGAGCAGAACAGGCAGAGTGCTCAGACTGCGCGACGCAAGGTTCAGAGCCGTGGGCGGTCAAAAAGCTCCCTCTTTCTCATCATTGGTGTTGTTCTAGCTTTAGCGCTGATCGTAGGTATTTTTGTTTTTATCTCTCAGTCGCAGAAGCCCGCCGGGACTATTGGTCCATCTGATCCAACGATTGTGAAGCAGGTGAGCAGTGTTAGTCCGGAGATCCTGGCAGCAGTTGGGACCGGTAGAGCCACTAACCAGATAAAAAAGACCACCGATCCGCCTCTCAAAGGTGGGAGTGGCAGGCCAGAGATTTTTTATTATGGAGCGGAGTATTGTCCCTACTGCGCGGGTGAGCGCTGGGCCATCGCTGTGGCTTTGAGCCGTTTTGGGAGCTTTAACCAACTCCCCTTAACAATGTCCACCGGCACCGATGTTTATCCAAATACCAGTACCTTTACGTTCCTAAATACAAAATACACCAGTTCCTATATTGACTTTGTTTCGATTGAGGAGCAGGATCGGAATGGAAAGCCGTTGCAGACGCCGACAGCGGACCAGAAAGAAATTTTAACGCATTATAATGTTTCGGGCTATCCCTTTGTTTCTATCGCGAACCAGTACACTTCCAGTCAGCCTTTATATGTACCTGATTCCATGAAAAACATGTCGCAAAAAGATATTGCGAACCAGCTTTCTGACAAAACCTCAGACACCACCCAGACCATTCTGGGCGGGGCCAACTATCTAACGGCAGCGATCTGTAAGGTTACGAAGAACCAGCCGGCCAACGTCTGTACCGCCGATCCGATCCCCTCAATTCAGCAAAGGCTTACCTTAAACAGTGGCAGCGATCCACTGGCTGCTAAGGGATCTCTGAATGGGCAGGTTGCCAGCCTGGATAATCGCAAACGTCTGGCCTGACCGGCAGCATCATTTCTTAACGGTGGCATCCTGTATGCTGCCGTTTTTTTTATTTCTCTATAGAATAGAGGGAATGAAAGCCACTTTACAAAAAGTGGCTTCTTCCCTGGCTGCTGTGTGGATATGTAGAAAATGTTTAGTGGCGATAGAGTATATGGTACTGTCCTTTATGTCCTGAGCAAACCCCTTTTGTCCCGCCAGCTTTCGAGTATTGGTTATCGTGGCACTGAACGACATAGCCTTTGCCCTTCGAGAAGTTGGGGATGCAATGGAAGTAGCGGCCACAGAAATCTTTGGGAGGTGCGGTAATTGTCTTGCCGGGCTTAAAATCGTAGCCCCAGGGATTGCCATTCACGCCTTTAGTTGTCGCGGTAGCGGAGGCAGCGGAAGCGCTGGACGGAGCTTGCAAAGCGAAGGTAAAGCCTCCCAGGAGCAAGAGAGCGCAGATAGAAACCAAACAAAGCATTTTTTTCATAAAAGTAGTTCCCCTTCTTCCTTTTACAGTATGGATCGAGATGGAGACATTCAAAGCCCCTAAAATAGAATACGCGGCAAATATAGAAAATTATTGAGTCAACTTGAAATAAGATGTACGATGAAGCACCTCATTTTATTTAGAGTCATAAAAACTCAGAAATCCGTTTCTTCTTATAGGCAAAACCTTTTCCTATATTCAATGGGAAAAGGAAAAATTCTTAAACGGTCTCGAAGAGCAAGCAAGACATGTAGGGGAGCTGCTTGCGACTCTGTTGGGAAATTCGGAGAAAGATCGAAGAATGCCCGTCGAGCGCTTTGCGAAGACGGGCCGTCCTACGCCGCATCATGCCTCCGGGGAGATCCTGCGATCCCGAAAGCATACGCACGCTTCGCGAAGCGCTCCTCCCGCGCCTGAAGGGCGTTTTCGACCCCATGGGTTGCGTCGCGAAGACCGTTGCGCATCTGGCAGAAAAGGGCCCGTCTACGCCGCGTGAACGAGCCCTTTTCGGTCCCACATCCCTATTTCCTATCAGAATCTTAATCGACTCTCCTTGTCTCTGAGGCGTTCGTGGCATCAGTGTGCCGTAAAGACGTTTTCTCAATCATGTCTGAAGCAGCGTTACTACCATAAAATAACTATATTGAAGAGTCAAAAGTCATGTTTATACTAAGAGAAAGACGATTTTTTCCTGGGGCTGTTACCATATGTAAAGGTTGATAAATATATATAAAAGCAATGAAATACTATATCTCGGGCATTCAATTATGCTTTTGAAAAGGTAAAGCCATGGATAATAAGAAAGAGCCTCCACCCCTGACCGATGCCGATGGTTTCACGGTCGTTCAAAAAAAGGATGATGCTGATGCAATAGTTTCTCATCCTGCCCGTACGTTGTCTTCCCAGCATCGGGATCGGCTTCAGCAATGGCGCTCGCTACGGTTGCGCCACAATCTGTGGAATAAGCGGTTACGCTCAACGGTCCTTCCTTTTAGTCCGATGAGGCTGTTTACCCAGCCCCTGGCCGGGCTCGCGAATACTGCCCCCGCTCCACCGAATGCCCCCAATCTTCAGGATACAGGGGCCATGGAGCGGATACATATGCGGAAGGCGACGCATCTGCTGACCGTCGCTTTCATTGTGAGCAGAGTCCTGGGCTTGCTGAAGAATGGGCTGTTTACCTCTATCTTTGGTGCTGGTCCGATCTCCGACGCCTACCTCCAGGCTTTTCTGATTCCCGATACAATTTTTACAATTGTGGCTGGGGGCGCGCTAAGCTCAGCCTTTATTCCGGTGTTTACTAGATATCTGAATAGTCGTCAGCAGCAGATGGCCTGGCATATCGCGAATACATCTTTAACGCTGGCAACGGGTATTATGATGGTCCTGGCTACCCTAGCGATGCTTTGCGCTCCTCTTCTTGTTCCTTTGTATAACCCAGGGGTTGCTCAATCTGAGATTGATCTGATTGTGTTCTTATTGCGGATTATGCTTTTTCAGACGATTATCCTGGGAAGCGGTGTTATTGTCACATCGGTTTTGAATGCACGCCAGAACTTCATCCTGTCGTCTTTCGGGACAGTCCTTTACAATATCGGGATTATTATCGGCCTGCTGCCGGGATTATTCCTGTCCATTACCAAACATCCAAATCCAACGTTTGCGATCTATGCGGCCAGCGTGGGAGTGGTATTGGGAGCCTTGTTACAGGTAGGCATCCAATTGCCCGGTCTGGTAAAGGTGGGGATGCGCTTTCGACCATCCTTTGACTGGCGCAACTCAGGCGTGCGTCAGATCGGTAAGCAGATGCTTCCCCGGATTCTCAATGCTTCGATGCTCTCTACCTCGGTTTTTGTGGATCGCACACTGATTCTCCTGTTGAGTGCGATAGTTGTGGATAAGGGGATGGTAGATGGTCTGGTGACGCAGTATTTTCAGGCATTTCAATTGATGATGCTGCCATTAGGCGTTTTTGGGATGTCGGTCTCGACGGCGGTTTTTCCTACACTTGCCAGTCATGTGGCACGCGGTCGGATAGAGCGTGCGCGTGCATTAATTTTGGAGCGGTTACGCTCCATTTTGTTCCTCTCCATTCCCTCGGCGGTCGGTCTGATGGTCCTAGCCCTGCCAATTATTCAGGTACTACTGGCCCATGGCGCTTTTAATTTGAATAAAGCGGAGGGGACGGCGATCGCGCTGGTCCTGTTCGCTATTGGTCTGCCGGGCCATGCGGCGGTGGAGATCCTCGCCCGCTCTTTTTATGCTTTGAACGATAGTCGAACTCCGGTGTTTATTAGCGTTGGGCAGTTTCTTTTGAAGATCCTGCTTAGTTTGGGGCTGATCAAGCTGTTCGCTTTACTCGGGGGTGTTCAGTGGGGGATGGGATCGTTGGCGCTGGCAACATCGATCGCCGGTCTGCTGGAGGCCGTTGCTCTGCTGTTTTTGTTGCATCGCAGAATCGGCTCCGTACTCAACCGCGATCTGCTTATGTTCTTTGGTCGAGTGATGTTAGCCGCTGGTGCGATGTGCTTTATATTACTGGGTCTACGTTTTATACTTGACTCTGTTTGGAGTACAACAGGACCAGAATTGAGCAGTCAGGGGAGTTTGAGGGGGGCACTGCTAACTCTGGCAAAGCTAAGCATTGAACTTTTACTGGGTTTCCTTTCCTATCTATGGGTCACTAAGATTTTGGGTGTTGAGGAATTGGGACCAATACAGCAGCTCCTCGCTCGTTTGAAGCTTCTATAATACTGTAAGCGGTGAAAAGGAGCTTAGATTAATTTTCTACGCTCCTCCCAATCCTCGCGGGTCTTTACGACAAAACGATCAACTGGCGATCTTGCGCTTTCGACATGGACGGTGATTAAAAAGGAGTTGCTTTCTCCTCCCGGCCCATCTGAGATCTGCTTAATCTCAGAATTTTGAATGGCTGCGTGCAAACGGATCTCCTGTTCTAATTGTTTGGCTTCCTGATACGTCATAAAGTTGCTTCTCCATTGAGCTGTGTTGTAGCCGTCAATCTAACTCTTACTGGATTACTTTTCTTGTAAGCTAGATCTTTAATTTATACAAGGGGTTTGAATGAACAAATAACGCCCAAAGGTTATTTATAATATTATAACCCTGATCATAAATAAATTGAATACAAAAGGTTATTTGAACTATAAAAAACTTGTAATACTGGTACAAAATGGCTATACTTTATTTGTGAGTTAACTGTTCATTCTTATATATTGAAAAAACATGTCCTGTTTTGTAAATTTTATCCTATATAGAAACCAGCAACAGAGCCAGCCTAATCTGAGGTCTGGTTCGCTTCGTGTGTTTTATGATAGTAATTAAGCATCACTGACACAGGATAACCGCTAGATCTCAAAGTAGGTCTGGCGGTTTTTTTGTTTTGGAATGCGGAAAGAAACTACAATGGATTTCAGTTTTTTTGGACGTGGACTGTTGATTGGCTTCTCAATCGCAGCCGTAGTTGGCCCTATGAGTCTGCTCTGTATTCAAAGGACGCTCCGTCGGGGTCTGCTGTATGGTCTGGTTTCTGGTCTGGGAATCGCAACAGCAGATGGTATCTATGGCTCGATCGCGGGTCTGGGTTTGACAGCCATCACCTCTGCTCTAATAAGCTTGCAAGGTGTTGTTCGCCTGATTGGTGGGGCATTCCTGGTCTATCTTGGCCTGAAAATTTTATTTTCACGACCAGCGGAGCGCGAAGCTGAGACCAGAGCTGGTGGCTATCTTAGTGCGTATCTTTCAACGCTCGC
>CAXTTV010000130.1:0-14260 GCA_964247295.1 uncultured Ktedonobacteraceae bacterium
GTTGTGGCGATCGCTGAGCGCGGTACCATGTACTCCGCCCCTCCCGGCGTTTACTATATGGAGAAGATCGCCGTTGGTCCAGTCGCCCGACACGTTATCGATATCAACGCGTCCGTCGCTGTCAATCTAGACAGGATTGCCCGCGCCAAAGAGTCACGGGTAGATGATCTAACCGTGGTGATCCTGGATCGCCCACGGCATGAGGAGATTATTCGTCAGGTTCGTGAAGTGGGCGCGCGCATCCGCCTGATCGGGGATGGTGATGTCGCCGCCGCGATCCAGGCCGCTTCAGAAGATTATCGCGGCATCGATGTCCTGTTTGGAATCGGTGGAGCCCCCGAGGCCGTTCTGGCGGCTGCCGCCATTAAATGTATTGGAGGCGGGATGCAGTGCAAGATCTGGCCGCGCACCGATGAGGAACGTGTGAAGCTCGCGAGCGAGGGCATCAATTTAGATCAAGTTTTCACGCTCGATGAGCTGGTGAGCGGACACGATATCTCGTTCGCGGCCACCGGAATTACCAGCGGCGATATGCTCGACGGCATCCAATATTTTGGGTGGGGCGCGCGTACCTCATCGATTATGATGCGCTCCCGTTCAGGCACAGTCCGCTATATCCAGGCGCGCCACAAATGGCACCGCTCATCCGACAGATCTGGCCTGTCACAGCCTCTATAAAATACCTCCACCCTTTGGTATAAAGCCAATACAAAGCAAGCCCACCATTTGATGAAATGGTGGGCTTGCTTTTAAAGATAGAGACTAGAACTGCTTCATCTTCTCAATAATCGCTTCAGCGACCTGAGAGGTGCCAACAGCGGTTGGATCATCGGAACGGGGCTTTAGATCATACGTGACGTTCTTGCCCTCAGCGATCACTGTTGACATCGCCTTTTCCATCCGCTCGGCGGCTGCGACCTCCCCAATGTGACGCAACATCAGCACACCGGAGAACATCATCGCCATCGGGTTCACCTTGTTCTGACCGGCGTACTTGGGAGCGCTTCCATGGACTGGCTCGAACACGGCATACTCGCTGCCAATATTCGCCCCAGGAGCGACACCCAACCCACCGATCAGGCCAGCGGACAGATCAGAGATGATATCGCCATACAGATTTGGCAGAACCAGCACATCGTAGAGCTCTGGCTTCTGCACTAACTGCATGCACATGTTATCGACAATACGATCCTCAAACTGAATATCTGGATATTCCTTGGAAACCTCCTGAGCAACAGAGAGGAAGAGACCATCGGAATACTTCATAATGTTGGCTTTGTGAACGGCAGTCACCTTGCGACGACCATTCTTGCGCGCGTAATCAAACGCGAACTTGACAATCCGACGGCTGGCAGCCACTGAGATAAATTTAATGCTGACCGCCGACTCGCTCGACAGACGCGTCCCCGTAGTACGCGCGATCGTCTCAATCACTTCCTCAAGTTCAGGGGTTCCCCGCTGGAACTCGATGCCCGCATAAAGATCTTCTGTATTCTCGCGAACAATGATCAGATCTATATCTTCATAACGGGAGCGCAGACCTTTGTACGTTTTCGCGGGGCGCAGATTAGCGTAAAGATCCAGGCGCTTACGCAGCTCGACGTTCGCGCTTCGGAAACCTTTACCCACAGGGGTTGTGATAGGGCCTTTGAGGCCCAACTTTGTGCGCTTAATTGACTCGATCACATCAGCAGGGAGCACCTTGCCCCCACGCTCGACGACATCGATACCAGCCTCGCGTACTTCCCAATTAAACTGGACGCCCGTGGCTTCTAAGACACGGCGGGTTGCTTCCGTAATTTCAGGACCCGTGCCATCGCCGGGAATCAGTGTAACCGCGTAGGACATTGAAATCCTCCAAAACAGCAGAGATTCAATTCAATCAAAAAGATTGATCGGTCATTGATTATATCACAAGCAGCAATCCTACCTATAAGTCCCGGCTTATTATACCTCAACCCGCCCCTAATCAGGCGGGAGTGATTTTTTTCGCGGCAGGCTTGCGAGTAGCCTTTTTCCCTTTTGTGGGGGTTTTCGCTCTCCCTACAGCCTTTTTCACGACTGGCGGCTCTACAGATAGCTCCTGCGCCGTACTATCTCCATCGGCATCGACCACGGCTTTTTTCGCTCGGGTTGCGGAGGATCGCGCCGACGTTTTACTAACACCCACAGTCGCGGTTTTCTTGCGAGAAGAGGCCGTTTTTTTCGCAGTGGTTGCACGAGATCGAGTCGTCTTTGTCGCGGTACCAGCGGATCTGGCACGCGGCGCTTTTTTGGTTTTCTCGCCCTGTTGTGGCTTCTCTTCCGCGTTCTGTTGCGCGGCAATCACTTCCTGATAACAGACCGGAGTTTGACTACCACGAGGGATCACCATCAAGCCACCGCAGTCAGGGCAAAGATCTGGCACTGGCTTCTCCCAGATCGCGAAGTTGCAGGTGGGATAGTTGCTGCATCCATAGAAGGCCCGCTTCTTGACCCGCGTTTTACGTTCAACCAGATCGCCGCCGCACTGGGGACACAGAGCTCCAGTTTTAGTTACAAATGACTTTTTAAAGTTGCACTCAGGGAAACCGGAACAGGAGATAAAGCGCCCGAAGCGCCCCGTCCGAATAATCAATGGGCGACCACAATCCGGACAGGCCTCATCAGTCTCCTCAACTGGCTTCTGAACCTTATTCATCTCGGACTCGGCCTTCTCCATCACCATCTTAAAATCTCCATAGAAGGTGCGGAGAAATTCAACCCACGACTGACGGCCCTCTTCCACAGAGTCCAGCTTGCGCTCCATCTCAGCAGTAAAGCCGGTATCCACAATCTCTGGGAAGTGCTTGTTCATCACCTCATTGACGGTCTCACCCAACCATGTGGGGATAAATCGGCGCTGCTCCTGATCCACATAGCCACGATCTTGAATGGTACTGATGATCGGTACATAGGTGCTGGGTCGACCAACGCCTTTTTCCTCCAGCTCTTTCACCAGACTGGCATCAGAGAAGCGGGGAGGCGGCTGCGTAAAATGTTGATCTGGCTGCAATTTATGCAGATCCAGCAGATCATTGACGCCCAGTGCGGGAAGTTGACGCTCATCTTCCTCGCGCTGCCAGACCGCGTAAAAGCCTGGAAACTTGAGATTCGATCCTGTGGCGCGGAACACATACTGAGCCGCGACAATATCTACGCGAACCGTATCAAAAATTGCTGGCATCATAAAGCTCGCGACAAAACGCCGCCAGATCAGATTGTAGAGCTTGAAAAGGTCTGGGGAAAGATACTGCTTTGCTTCCTGAGGCGTTAATGTCACGTCCGTCGGACGGATCGCCTCGTGGGCATCTTGAGTGGTCGCCTTGGCCTTTCCGGTTCGACCAGCACCCACATAGGGCTTCCCAAACTCGTTTTCAATATACTTTTTGACGCTGACCTGAGCCTCTTCCGAGATGCGCGTGGAGTCGGTACGCATATAGGTAATCAGCCCCTGGTGCCCACGAGATCCCAATTCCATACCTTCATACAACTGCTGGGCCAGACTCATCGTCTTTTTCGGCTTAAAATACAGGCGAGAGGAAGCATCCTGCTGCATCGTACTGGTGGTATATGGCAGGTATGGCTGACGACGCTGCTCCTTCTCCTCTACCTTTAAAACCTTGTACTCCGCGTTCTGGAGATCAGCCAGAATCGCATCGGACTCTTCTTTCGAGGAGATTTTGATCCGTTGCTTATTGCTTTTTTTGGCGGGTGTTGTACCGGGTGTTGTACCTGGGGGAGCCTCCTCACCCTCCGCTGCCTCCTCAGAATTTAGAGCCGAGAGATCTTTCAGGCGGGAGACCAGAGCAGCCTCAAACCGCGCCTGATCCTTCTGTTTGCTTAACGTCGCCGTCATGCTCCAGTATTCTTCCGGCACGAAAGCGCGGATCTCCGCCTCGCGGTCGCAAATCATCTTTAAGGCAACCGATTGAACGCGGCCCGCGCTGGTACCTGACTGGATACGCCGCCAGAGCAGTGGACTGATTTTATAGCCCACGAGTCGGTCAAGAACGCGACGCGCCTGCTGGGCGTTAAACAGATCCTCATCAATCTCGCGTGGCTTTTTGATCGCATCTTGAACGGCGCGTTTGGTAATCTCATTAAAAACCGCGCGCCGGGGATGCTCCAGACCGAGAGCCTCCTTGAGTGACCAGGCAATAAACTCACCTTCACGGTCAGGGTCGGGGGCAAGGAAAACTTCATCGGCGCGTTGAGAGGCGGCCTTTAATTCATCGATGAGCTGGTCCTTCTTCTCAATAACCACATAGTGAGGCACAAAATCTTTTCGAGTATTCACCCCCAGGCCCTTTTTGGGCAGGTCGAGAATATGGCCCTTAGAGGCCCGGACCTCGAAGTCGCGGCCAAGAAATTTTTCAATAGTTTTGGCTTTTGACGGTGATTCAACGATTACAAGTTTCTTTGCCATTAGCCCAACCTGATTTTTTCTAACTTATTATGAAGAGGTGCCAAACACAATATGCACCATCTAAGAGCATAGGATAGCATACTCTGACAAGGTGATATGCTACAACGCTTTTGCTCGACATTTCTCAATACCTAGTATAACTAACAGGGGTAGGAAGAAAATTTCCAATCTCCCCTCTTACTCCTAGTCTGACAGACATCTATCTCCTTTATCTTGACCAGCATTCACGCGCATGCTATGCTGCATTGAGAATAGTAACATGAAGAATGCTGGATTTTGGAGGAACAGCATGCGAAAAGAGAAGCCATCTCAACCAATTTCCAGAGATATGCGTAGATGGCGCAGAAGAAAGCCAGATCGCACACGGTCCACTGACCACCTCAAAGATACTCCCATCGCGGAGGCTGGCACCCACCATTCCTCGATCCGTGCGGGATTTGCTGTGATTGGAGGGCGAGCAGCAGGAGCTTTGAGTCGCCGCCTTCATATGGGCGGGGGCACCAGCGTTGTTGGCATTGTAGCACAACGCCTCTACCCCGATATTATCAGTCATCTGGCCTCACAATTAGAGCATGGAAGCGTCGTGATTACCGGTACCAATGGAAAAACGACAACCAGCGGCCTCGTTGCCTCAATTCTAGAGAGTGCTCATATGCGCGTCTGGCGCAACCGCGAAGGCTCCAATCTTACACGGGGTATCGCCGGCTCTCTGGTCATGCGGGCACAACCAAATGGGGAGCTCCGGGGCCATGGCAAAGCCATCTCTGTCCTTGAAGTGGATGAGGCCGTTATCCCTTTGATTGTAAAACCAACGCGGCCACGCGTTATGGTCTTTAATAATCTTTTTCGCGATCAGCTCGATCGCTACGGCGAGGTTGACGCTGTAAGCTCGCGCTGGCGGGAAGCGATCAAAGGATTAACACCGGAGACGACCCTGGTACTCAATGCCGACGATCCCTCGATTGCTCAGCTTGGGGAAGATCATAAGGGGCCGGTTATCTATTTTGGCATCGACGATCCCAATCTGAACCTGGGAGATCAGGATCTGCCCTCGCAGCGCCATCAGGTAATCGATACACGTGCCTGCTCTCGCTGCGGCAGCGAATATACATATACAATGCGTTTCTTTAGCCATATGGGCCATTATAGCTGCCCCAACTGTGGCTATACGCGACCTGAGCCTCGTGTTCGGGCCCTACGCATCGAAACAGATAGTTTTGAGCGCACCCGTCTAACCGTGGCTGTGGATGGAGAGCAACATCAGCTTGTTGTTCCTCTTCCGGGTATCTATAACGCCTATAATGCTCTGGCAGCGATTACTGCCTCTCACGCTCTTAATCTGGATTGGCAGGCCGTTGTCACGGGAATTGAGCGCTTCCAACCGGCTTTTGGGCGTGGCGAAAGCATCGAGGCAAATGGGCGCACCATTCGGATTCTCCTGGCGAAGAATCCAACCGGCTTTAACGAGGTGCTTCGCACCCTCTTTACCGATGAAGAGCCAAAGCATACCTTTCTCGTTCTCAACGATAATACAGCCGATGGAAAAGATATCTCCTGGATCTGGGATGTTGATTATGAGCGGGCCACTGGCCGAACCAAAAGTCTGGTGATTGGAGGGCTGCGAGCCCTCGATCTGGGCGTCCGTATGAAGTATGCAGGTGTTCCAGAGGAGCAAATGGTAATCGTCCCACCGGCCCCGCTACGCGCTCAAAAGCTTGAAAATGAGGCGAGTACAGGACGCTCTCGTGGTCATCGCAAAAACAATCAAGAGACGCTGCCCGAGACAGGCACAGCCATCGAGACACTGGAGCGCCCCAACGAGTCCGGTACCCCAAAACTCTACGGCATCGCTTCCGCGCTGGATGAAGCGATCCGTCTGACACCAGAAGGCCAGACACTATTTATAGTGCCAACCTATACAGGTATGTTAGCAGTGCGTAAGATACTCGCTGAGCGGGGGCTCGCACCTCAGTACTGGGAAGGATAGAAAAACAGGATGGGCATAAGCAACGGGAGACATCCCGAAGGAACAAAACATGGTGACCGCTATAAGCTCAGACTCGGTCATCTCTATCCCGATCAGCTCAACCTTTATGGAGATCGCGGCAATATCTTGACGTTTCAGGAACGCTGCCGCAGACGGGGGATCGAGCTACAGGTCGTCGGGCTAGGGGTAGGAGATGCCCTCGCGCCCGATGAATACGATATGTTATTTATTGGAGGGGGGCAAGATAAAGAGCAGGCCCCGGTCGCCCAAGATCTTCATGAGATCAAAGGGATCGGCCTCTGGGCAGCGATTGAAGATAATATGCCCACCCTGGCTGTCTGTGGCGGCTATCAACTCCTGGCTCATTATTATCGTCCAGCCGAGGGGCCCGATATGAAGGGGTTAGGGGTCTTTGATGCCTGGACCATTCATAAAGGGGCTAAGGTACCACGCTGTATCGGTAACGTCGCCATTACCTGGAATGGAAGCACGCTGGTCGGTTTTGAAAACCATGGGGGGCGCACTTATCTGGGAACCGCTAAACCCCTGGGCCGCGTGCTCAAGGGAAATGGCAATAACGCTGAGGACCATACCGAAGGTGCTATTTATCGTAACGCATATGGAACCTACCTGCATGGCTCGCTGCTACCAAAGAATCCGCACTTCGCAGATCACCTGATCAAGCTGGCACTCCAACGTACATATGGGGAAATCAGCCTGTTCGAGGATCTGGAAGAGGAGGAGAAACAGCCTCTCGCTGACGCAAAGGAAGACAGCCCGATTCTTTCTCCACTCAATGACCATCTGGAATGGAGCGCTCACGCCTCCATGCTGGAAAAGTTGGGGCTCTACAATGAAGCAAATGAGGCTTTGCAGAGCGTGGCAAGCTAAAAGGCAAAAGGCTACCGTTCATTAAAGACGTAAAGAGGCGTGCGTAAACCGTAAAGATAGACGGTTTGGGACGTTCTTGCCGGGAAGGTCCCCTGTGAAGAGCTGATAAGAAAGGAGGCGGCAAGAGCCTGCGGCACGACCCGTAGGAGAAATCTGCCGAATCTGCTATGAGCTTTGACCGATCGCAGGCGCGGTGCTCATTCTGTAGTCGCCGCCCACCAGCAGTCAAAAAAATGGTAGCCGGGCCGGGCGCAGCCTATATCTGTGATGCCTGCCTGGAACTTTGTCAGGAGATCATCAACGATCCAGCCCCCTTCTCTCCAAAGGCCCTGGAGCTGGCGGCTCGCCCGCCGGTTGTAATCGCGGCCCCGCCAGCGTTAAACCTGGATGTACCTGCACCTCAAAAAAGCGCGAAGCGCACGTTATCACTAGATCTAGAGCAAAAACAGCAGGGGATCACTTTGATGCTCTACGAGATGAAAATCTACGAGCACCTTTTTGAGATCCATTATGTCTGGATGCGGCCTCCACTCCCCAAAGGCTTCGCGTTTATGCCCCGGCTCCTTTTCGCTATTCGAGATGATACTGGCGAGCAATGGGCGGGAGATCGCGGGGGAAACATGCGCGCACGACCCGAACTGGCGAGTGATCCCGGACTGGCGGTCTATCAGGGGAATGTTCGCTTTCGTCCCCCGCCCTCGACAAATAGCAGGAAACTTACCATCAAGGTCGCAGATCCCTTGAGCGCCCTGGAAGAGGAGCCGGCTCAGCCATGGAGCTTCGAGGTCCATCTCTAATTTAGATACTAAAAGGGTGGGATGCCAGTGATATACTTCTGGCATCCCACCCTTTCTGATGAGAGAAAAGGGATCTATTCGAGAGAAGGAACTAGCAGGCCATAGCCCCCCTGATCCAGGCGGTAAATTACATTCACCGTATTGGTCGCCTCATTGAAAAAGGGATAGAAAGACGCCCCCAACAGATCCATTTGCGCGATCGCCTCCTTATCGTTCATGGGCTTTGACGGAACCTGACGGATCTCCTGGATCTGTGACCAGATCTGCTCGTTCTGATCCTCCTCCATCTGGGGCGAGAATGACGTAGAAGCCTCCTCCAACTCAGTCTCAGACTCATCCAGAGCGGCAAGATCTCCGGTACGCGAGAGCGTTAACACCTTCACTCCCGGCGTGTGCTTACGAATCGTCCTGGTCTGTCGATCTTTATGCCGACTCAATTGTGTTGTCACTTTAGCAAGCACTGCATCGAGTGCGGCGGTAATCGTACTTCCGCGCGCCTCGCTACGAATGACCGGAGTAAAAGGGATCACCGCCAGTTGCACACCATAATGGTCATTGTGGTTGCGAGTATTCTCCTCCAGAATGGTCACCTCAATGCGCGTATCCTCACCATCTAACAAACGAGAGAGACGCTCCACCTTATGTTCAACAAGATCATTGAGACGAGGAGTAATATCGACTTGCCGACCTTTAATAATGATTTGCATGGTTTTGTCTACCTTCTCTTTCCAGCATATGAGCACGACAAGAAACAGAAAAAGTCTATCCACACCTCCACACAAAAAGCAAAGCGTGGTAATGCATTATTATAGCATCTATCCAGTTGGATAAGAGAACCACACTCACCTCAGAAGACCTTTGCCAAACAAACAACAAAAAATGTGCTAGAAAAGTATTGTTATGGTTATACTGAACCTATGAAAACAAATACATCTTGCAAGCATAGATAAAACAAATGTCAGATTAACAAAACAACAAAACAGCATGAAATGTGTAAAAATTGTATTAAGATGAAGAATAATTCAAAAATTTAGTTGACTGATAGTCCAGAATCGGCTCAAATTATGAATAATATCTCATTGTCTTGATAATATGTTCATCGAATATTCATCCATTAATGGTATGCTGAAGGCAGAGCATTGGTAGGCAAAAACAGATAAAGCTTTAACAGATGCGAGAAGAACGTTTTGCTACCAAAGGAAGGGCCCGAAAGGCAACCGAAAAAGGGCTATCACAGGCCTTTGCTCTGAGCGTGGGTACAGTAAGAGGGAAAATCAGAAACACATTTTTCTGAATAGTGGAAGGGTAAGTGGACGAATGACGCAGCTACCAAGTGACCAACATATTACTTATCAGTTACAGTATCGCAAATGTGGGAAAACATCGTGTAGCACCTGCCGTTCGGGGCAGGGACATGGACCCTATTGGTACGCCTATTGGAGAGAAGGGTCGAGATTGCGCTCCGGCTATATCGGCAAAATCCATCCTCATCTGGCTGGCTGCCCCACAGCGCGTACAAACATCAACAAAACAAAAGATTCTCTTTCAACAACACGGGAGGCGGCTCCCACTAGCGTCTAAAAAACGTGAAGAGGGGCAACCACATCTGTAATAGACTGTGGTTGCCCCTCTTTCTTCCTATATAAGCCGCCTCTTTAAAATTCTGAAGTGTCGGCCTCAAGGCTTCATCAATAATGCCGACGAAGATCGGTTGTGGTAGAATAGGGCTACTTCTATAGCCTATACAAGTTCACTTTCTATGTGTATAGAAAGGAGGCGGTGTCCGCTCCTGGAAAGTAATCAGCCAGCGGGACCGGGCGATCATGAAATGTCCATTTTGTGGAGGAAGTGAGTCGCGCGTCAAGGACTCACGTGATACAGGGGACGCTATCCATCGCAGACGCGAGTGCGAACATTGTAAAGGGCGATTTAGCACCTACGAACGTGTCGAACACTTCGCTCTGATGATTGTCAAGCGCGACCAGCGGCGAGAACCCTTCGAGCGCGATAAACTGCTTGTCGGCTTGCGGAAAGCCTGCGAGAAACGTCCTATGCCTGTCGGGGAGATTGAGAATGCTGTCGAAGAGATTGAACAGGAGCTCTACCGCCAGGGACGGCAAGAGGTCCCAAGTAGTGTGGTTGGCGAGCTGGTAATGGAGAAGCTTAAAAAGCTGGATAAGATCGCTTACATCCGCTTCGCCAGCGTCTACCGCTCCTTTGGAGACGTTGAAACTATGTTTGACGAAATTCAACAGCTTTTGAATAGAGAGAAAACTGAATAGTACGTTTACCGCAAGAAGTACAGGCAAGCAATTCCTTTAGATGAGAACAACTTGCCCAAAAATACGCTTTCATAGATGTCGGGATTAGTAGAGACGTTTTTTCTCTACTTCTCGCAACCGACGACTGAGAACGGCCAGCAACTTGACCGCGATATCAGGATTGGACTGAAGCGCGGAACGGAAATCCCAAACTGGCAATAGAAGGGCGGTCACATCCTCAATAGCGGTGACGGTCGCCGAACGTGGAAGCTCGTCGAGCAGGGCCATCTCTCCCAATACCTCGCCCGCTCCCACAGTCCCAACCTCTTCCTCGGCCCGATCAGGATCTGAGGCGATGCTGATCTTCACCTTTCCGGCGGTCAAGATGTAGAGACCCGCCGCAACATCTCCCTGAGAGAATAGGGTGGTTCCCGCCAGATATTTGCGCTCCTGGCAGCTTTTGGCCAGCACCTGGATCTCTTTCTTACTCAAATTGGAAAAAAGGTCTACGTGCGCAAGGGTATCTTCATACATGCGATACGACTGCCTTTCTAAATGCGTTCAAATGCATTCAACACATTGGTCGGTGACATTGAAACCTCCATACACCGATTTTCGATTGCGGTGAAAACGTCCGCACATCGCATGGAATCATCCATGCGTGGCCCCAGCCGGGCAAGGAACCGCTGATAAATGTTGATCGCGCTGTTTTCATCGCGATCCATCACCAGCCCACACGTTCCACAATGATACACTCGCTTGTGCAAGGGCATATTTTGTTTATGTCCACACCTACTGCACATCTTGGAGGTATCACGTTCATCTATCAAATGCAATTCTTTCCCAGACAACAGACACTTATACACAAGCATCTGCACAAAGCGGTAGAGGCCCCAATCATTATACACCAGACGGTTACGAATATGCCGCTTACGTCGTTCTCTAGGGGTCTCTCTATCCTTTTTCTCAGTGACCATCTGCCGTTGGGAAAGATCGCCAATTACCACAGCACTTGCAGCCAGTTTGACGGCGATCAGATGGGATGCTTTGTGCAGGCAGTCCTGTTGTTTATTGCGCTTCTTTTGCGAGACCCGCTTATACACACGGGAGAGATGGATATAGCGTCGAGATTTCTTTTTGCACCGATCTCGTTTCGAGCGGATCTTGTCCAGTTGTTTATTATACCATCGGTAGCCTTTAAATCCACCAATATGATAGAAGCGACCCTGGCTATCATAACCCGTTGCCAGCGTTTTAATCCCTAGATCAAAGGCGAGAATGCCTTTAGAATGAGAAGTTTGTTCAGCCACCTCATAGACAAAGGAACAGTAGTAATTGCCCCGTCCATCACGGGAAACGGCTACCTCGCGAAATCCGGGTGGTGGCGCTTCGGTCAAATGCGCTGTGATGTTGGGATAGCGCTTGTTACGCCCTTTGCCTCCCGTAGGGAGAATGATGGTTTTTCCTTCAAACTTATTAAGGTACATCGCTGGATAGCAGAGGGTAAAAAACTGATGCCGGGGGCGCACTCGTGGGAATCCAGGCTTTTTCGCACCTTCCTTGACCCGACGAAAAAAGGCTTGCATGGCTTTGTCCTGGCGAAAGTAAACTTCCGCCAGGAGCTTACCATAGACGATTTGAAGTTCAGGGTCATACGCTTTGCTTTCCTGTAGCGTTTTTTTGATCGCCTTGAAGCTCCAGCGTTCCCCATCCCGGAGCCGCATCACCCACCAGTTATAAAGGCCCCGGCATTTGCCTTGCATCCATTCCAGAGTTTCAGTATCCTCTGCGCTCAGATAGATTTTGATTTTCTTGGTAACAAGCATTATGTATGAGGAGTCCTCCTTTCCTCTTAAAAATGAGATAACTCACATCTCTTATACAAGTCGTTCTCTCTCCCTACTTATCAGTCTCAAGATGCAGTATATGAACCGCAGGAAATCGTTCTTTGAGGAGATCGGCCACAAGGGATCGATGACACTCGTGCCAATCGGCACAGGCACAGAGCAAGATCACCCCTGGCGCTTGTTTTAAGAGCGATACTGCGTTTTCCAGGCCAGTCATTTGATCCACCAGCACAAAAGGCCGACACGGATAGTTCACATTGCCGAGTTCTGGAATGTGGTGATAGAAATCCCCAAAGCGTGTGACTAATTGTCCTCGGTTGTAGGCCCGATCAAAGCGCGAACCGGCCCGTTTGCGAATATCCAGGAGGAGATACCCTTCCTTTGTGAGGCGCATCAGGTGACCCTCTCCTCCTGGCTGTCGATATCCCAGCGTCCAGATGGTTTTTCCCGGTAGGAGCGTTGCCTGAAAGTGGCTTTCGCTCTCGTCCAGACGTTCTCTGATATCCAGTGTACGCGTCAGATGGAAGCGCGTTCCGAGCCAGAACGCATATTCCTCTGACTCATAGCCGTTCTGATGGAAGGTGATCTTCCAGCCACAAACTGCCTGCCGCGCTGCGCAGAGCCGGGACGCCAGGGGCACGATCTCCAGCACGTTTGCTGTCGGGTACGTTCGTGCGAACAGGGCTTCCACATCGGGAAAAGAGGGGTTCGTGTGCTGCCCTCCAACGAGAGCGGGACGGTGTCTTGCTTCCTTCGGATGCAGATGGATCATCTGGTTCTTCCTTTCTCCTGAGCATAGAGACAGGGAGAGAAGGACGAGAACCTCGCATACAGCGGAAGACCATCCCTCTCTCCTCACTCCTGTGCCTATTTCCTCGCCTGATGGTGCCAGCAGGTCTCGTGCCCCAAACCCAGCGCCAACAGGATCGCAACCGCCTGATCTATCGGGAGCTCGGTCACCGTTGCAGCGTTGGCAGAGATATCCAGACAGAACATCTGCGTGTCTCGCGGCGGCTCCTCGTGCAAGCTGAGCCCAACGCGGGGATGAGGTCCCGTCAGGATCAGGTGACGCGCGCCATGCAGATAGAGGGCGCACAGGACAATACTCAGGTGCGCATAGGGAGGGGAGAGGGGACCATCCTCCCATTCTTGTAGGGGTGGAAGTCCCAGCACTGTCAGGAGTGCCGGCAGGGCACGAATGCCCACCGGGGGCATGCTCAGGCCATTGACGGTGAGTTCTACCGGGGTCGTGTCACGGGTGTGGATCGTGAGTTGTGCCCGGTACCACTGCGTGATCAACCAGAGCACTCGCTGCTCTCGCGCGAAAACGAGACCAGTGCGGGTCTGCTGTGCTGGGGTGCGGTGATGGTTCGTGTGCATGATGATTGTGCGGTCCTTTCCGTTCTCGTGAGATATCCCAAGCGTACATTCGCTCGGGATCGTCCGTGTGCTACTGCTCTTGCAATGGCTTCCACTGCGTACACCACAGTCCCAGGCCCAGGTCCCCGAGCAGGGCCGCGCAGCGCTCTACGGAGAGATGTGTGAGCTGCGCCTGGTTCGCTTCCAGCGTCAGTCGCCCGTCTGGTTCCTGCTCCAGTATGAGAGGCGAGAGGCCAACCCCGGCAAAGGTCTTCCTCTCGAACTGGTCTCGGACGAGCCGCGCATCGCTCCCAGGAGATCGCACAGCAGTTCGGGTGTCTCCTCTATCGCGAGGATCTCAAGATCAGGATGGTCTGCTTCCGCCTGGGTACGAATCTGGGCAATGAGATCAGCGGTGCTCATGACTGGGACGCTCCTTCTTTGGTGGGCTCGGGGACAAAGCCCGTCCCGGTATTGGTCCAGCGAATCGTGATCTGATTGAGATGCAGCAGCAGCACGGGATGGCCGTTGTGCTGAGCATCCTCAAAGGTGAGCAGTGGAACTGTTTCCGTACTGCCCGGCTCCACCAGGGTCGGGCCTTCATAGATCTTCGCATGACGCGCATCTCCACCAGGAAGCTCGGTGATCAGGATGCGGCCATGCACATTGGT
>CAXTTV010000131.1:0-14206 GCA_964247295.1 uncultured Ktedonobacteraceae bacterium
GCCCATAACTCTGCAACCGTCCCCGGACGGTCTGTAAGAAGGTCGCGGCACCCTCACCATCGAGGATACGATGATCAAAGGAAAGACACAGGTACATCATTGAGCGGACGGCGATCGCATCATCCTCGATCACGACCGGGCGTTTCACCACCGCATCCATACTCAGGATACCCGCGTGCGGCTGATTGATTATCGGTACAGATATAATTGTACCAAATGTGCCGGGATTATTCACTACAAAGGTGCTGTTCTGCATATCCTGAAGCGTCAGTTTGTTGTTACGCGCCCGTTGCGCTACCTCGGAGATCTGGCGCGCCAGTCCCGCCAGGGTGTACTGATCGGCGTCGTAGAGCGTCGGGACGACCAGACCAACACCGGTAGCAACGGCCATCCCCAGGTTGATCCGCTTTTTGATGATGATTTTATTATCGGCGGTCCAACTTGAGTTCATCATCGGGACTTTGCGAATGCCTTCGCAGACGGCCTTCATGACAAAGGGGATAAAGCTGATGCCGTAACCGTTGCGCTGCTTGAACTCTTGCTTGTTTTTCTCCAACCATTTGGCGATGTTGGTCATATCAACCTCGACGACGGTAGTGGCATGCGGCGAGGTGTGCTTGCTGCGCACCATGTGCTCGGCGATCGCCAGCCGCATTCTGCTGGGGGTAACAAGCTCTTCGTCGCTGCCAACGCTGGTGGTCTCTTGCTGTTTCACAGCGGCTGGCTGAAAAACAGAGGTCTGCTGCTGAACGGCGGGCCCGGTTGGCTGGACAATCGGTTGCGGGGTCGGAGCGGTCTGAACAGCGGTCACGGCTGGCGCATTCTGGCGCTGGGCAACGTAGGAAAGGATATCTTCTTTACGCACCCGGCCACTCAGACCGGTACCGGCGATGGCATTAAGATCAACACTATGCTCCTGAGCCAGCCTCCGAGCAAGGGGAGAGATGCGCTGGCGCTCTTCCTGAGCGCCAGCGCTGATAGCCTCCGCAACCGGTATATACGTGTTGCCATTATCTTGATTGGCCGGTTGGTGGTAGACGGGGATCTCGGCCTGCGCTGGTGACTCTACCGGGGCGGCATCGGGGCCGGGCGCTCCAGGTGAGTTCTGAACAGCACTGCTGGCGATATCGGCGTTCTCTTCAATCTGGACTAATTCGGCACCTACGGGCACCGTCTCATCTACCTGGACCAGGATTTTGACAATCTTGCCCGCGACTGGCGAGGGCAGCTCGGCATTAATTTTGTCTGTGATAATCTCGGCCAGCGACTCATCTCGCTCAATCCACTCCCCTTCTTTTTTCAACCAGGCACCAACTGTGCCCTCCGCGACTGACTCTCCCAGGCGGGGCATTGTAACCGACGTTGGCATCTCTTTCTCCTTGTCACTGCTCTCTTCTTAATAGGACGCAAGTTCGCGGGCAGCCTGAATGATTTTCTGACTGTTCGGCAAAAAGGCCGCCTCTAATACAGGTGCGTATGGAAAGGCGGCATCTGGTGCCGCGACTCTGGTCACCGGCCCATCCAGATACTCAAACAACTCCTCGCCAATTCTAGCGGCAATCTCGGCACCAATGCCCCCACTAAGCGTGTCTTCATGCACGATCAGCACTTTATTGGTACGCTTCACAGACTCACGAATACAATCCATGTCCAGGGGCACCAAACTGCGCAGATCAATGACCTCAATCTCCAGATCGTCTGTTCGTCGCAGAGCTTCACAGGCATTCAGGCTTTCATGCACCATTGATCCATAGGTGAGGAGCGTCAGGCTCTCGCCGGGCCTGCGAATGATGGCCTTTCCCAATGGGATGATAGTATCTCCGGTCGAAAGCTCTTCACGCAACTCGGGCTTACGGTAGAGCAGCTTCTGTTCCAGGTACAAAACGGGATTATTATCGCGAATAGCCGCCTTGAGCAGGCTATAGGCATCACTCGTGGTAGAGGGAACCACAACTTTGATACCCGGCGTATGGAAAAACCAGGCTTCGGGGCTACCAGAGTGGAAGGGGCCACCCCTGGTACCGCCGCCGGAGGGGCCTCGAATCACCATCGGGACAGGAATACCGGAGCGCCAATACATTTTCGCCGCCATATTGACGATCTGATCGAAGCCGCAGGTGATAAAGTCAATAAATTGCATCTCGGCGATCGGGCGCATCCCCATCATAGCGGAGCCGATGGCCGAGCCGATGATGGCGTCCTCCGACATCGGGGTATCGATGACGCGCTCTGGCCCAAATTCTCGCTGGAAGCCAGCGCTGACTTTGAACGCACCACCATAGGTGCCTACGTCCTCCCCCATCAAGAAAACAGCGGGATCCCGCTGCATCTCTTCACGCATGGCCTGACTGATGGCCTCTAAATATGTAACGGCACTCATACGCGTCCCACCACCTCCCGCGATACCTTCTCGGACATGGCGCTGAAGGGTTGGCCGATCCGGGTATCCAGAGCGTTCACATAGCGAGGATTAAGGGCATCTGGCTCTCCCACAATCGCGATCGGACCACTGGGGGCGAAAACGTAGTCCGCGACCTTTTCAGGATCTGCGTCTGGCCCCTGCTCAGCTGAGCTGACGGCCTCATTGACAATTTTTTTTATCCTGGCTTCTATCTCGCTTTTGCGCGCTTCGTCCAGATACTGCTGCCCGGTGAGATAGCGCTCGAAACGCGCGATGGGATCTTTCGCCAGCCACTCTTTTCGCAGCTCCTGAGGTATGTAGTCGGCTTTATCAGCCTCGGAATGCCCACGGACCCTGAAGGTCTTACATTCTACCAGGGCAGGCCCCCGCCCACTTCTAGCATGCTCAACCGCGCGGCCTACTGCCTCCATCACGGCGAGGACATCATTTCCATCAGTATGTTCGCCGGGCATATTATAGGCCTGAGCTCGCTCAGAGAGATTTTGGACCGCGAACTGTTTTGAGGTTGGTGTGGAATAGGCATACCCATTGTTTTCAATGACAAAGACTACCGGCAGCTTTTGAACCGAGGCAAAGTTTAACGCCTCATGAAAAGCTCCAGTATTGGTCGCGCCATCTCCACAGGAGGCCAGCACAACGTTCTGACGCCTGTGCATCTTAAAGGTTAACGCGACACCACAGGCCACCGGCAATGACTCGCCCAGCAGGCTGATCATTGGAACAACTCCCCGGTGCATATCACCAATGTGCATCTGTCCATCTCTCCCCAGGGTGGGAGAGTCACCGCGTGCCAGCCATTGACTCATCACCGCGCGCGGGGACCCCCCACGCGTGAGATGCATACCCAGATCTCGATGCTGCGGTACAATGCAGTCACCATCGAGAAGCGTCGTCGCTGCCCCAACGGTTGTCGCCTCATGTCCCTGGGCGGTATAAACTCCACCCACTACCCTGCCTTGGAGAAACAGGGTGCGTGTGCGATCTTCTATCGCACGCGTGAGGCGCATAAGATAATAGATCTGTAGCAGGTCGGCCCGCTCCAGTCCCATAAGTATCACCTTTTTTATACGGCGTACAGATCGACAGCGGTAGCATATCTAACAATGCGTAAAGACGCAAGGAAATACGTAAGATGCGAGATCTTACGCCCGTTGCCGCCGGGAAAAGCACGCCGCACTTCCTTTCATCATCGAACGAAGAGCTATCCCGGTGCTTTTTCAGACCAGGCTGAACATTTCTCGTCTTCAACTTGCGCTGACAAAGACATATCTGCGCTCATGCTAACATGCTGCTCAAAGGGGTGTCAAGTTTAACACAGCTTCCTTGCCTGTTTATTCCCCTGGAAAATCCTTAACTAGCGGGGGCGATCTGCTTTCTTTTTAAGGATTGACGCTCGGCGGCGATAATCTCCTGACGGAGCCGCTGAATCCTCCGCCGGTAGGCGTCCTCTGGCTGTCGAAAGCCCAGCTTTGGTTTATCTCCCATGCTGACATGCCACTTGCGAAACGCCAGGCCAATCTCCGTCTGGTACAGAGCTTTGACACGGAGCCATTGACGAACCCCATGGGTCATTAAGACGCGACGCTCATCTCTTGTCCGCAAAAACGAGTCTTGCAATAACGCGTACTCATTCACCAGGACGACCCCTTCGCTGACCTCGACGGCCAGAAACTCGCGGATCACAGCGGCCTCGTGCGCAAGCCCTTTGATCAGCACAATCAGGATCGCCATCTGTGCCAGAAATGGCGGGATGTAGTCACAGATGATCGCAATCAATGAGTAGGTCCCGACAGTGGGATTATGGGGGGCCGTGGTGACGGCGGCGGTAGCCTGATAGGTGACAAAATCGAAAAAGCTGTGCAGACCAACGGCTATCAGATATCCCATCAGCGGGACAAAAATCTGCCGCCAGCGCGAGTGCGTATGGCGGATATAGCCCAGGCCAATTCCGATGCAGACGGTGAAGGTGGAATGGCCCAGCCAGCCCAGAATCACTCTGCCAACAATTAAGACCAGCAGAAATTTCCCGGCATTATTGGCGAAAACACTAAAGTTTTCAACCATGGCAAAGCCAGCCCCGACCAGTGCTCCGTAGACAATGCCATCGGTAACGTTATCAAATTCGTCGCGCAGAATGATAAAGAGCAACAACAGGCCCAGACCTTTGATGGTCTCTTCGGTGATGCCGGCGTTGAGCCCTTGCAATAGGGAGCGTAACACTGAACTGGAGCCCGGCGGGGCTAGAATGTTCTGGATGACCACATCAACGTTGCTCTCTATAAAGAAAGCTGGAGGAATCGCGATAATAGCTCCCCAGAGAAAGGAGGCAAGCCGCAGAAACCAGGGCTCCCGCTCATAGCGATCCATGAAGTTGATTAGAAAAAAGATTCCGATTACAGGTAATAAGGGGATTGTCAGGGCGGCCAGAATGCTGGAGAAGCCATCCTGGGCCAACGCTTCAATACCAATAATGCTATTCAATACAACGGTGATGATCGCGCTACTAAGCAGAATTGCCAGTCCGATGCCCGCGACCAGCCAGCGGGTCTTGAGACCGATTTTCTGAGGAAGCGCGAACTGCATGGTAACGCCTGGTCCGATCAGGCTCTCCTGCTCCAGTTCGTCCCAGGCATGAGGAAATAATTCCAACTCCGGCGGTTGCGGAAACGGAGTTGCCAGGGTAGGCCGATAATTATCCGCGCGACCCTCGTTAAGATTAATGGTTGGCGACTCGGGTGGCGTTGGCAGATCCGTCGGTCCCTTTTGAAAAAGCCACCCTGGGAATGGTCCTGTATGCGGCCTCCCCCACTCAATCACTAGCCCCGGTGGTAAACCCGGCGTAGGGGTAGCGGTCTCTTTTCCACTCATTTGGGCCACCGGATAGATATCAGTCATGTCATCAGGGATGCTTGTATAATCCATCGGCGAGGGCTGGGGGGCGATCAACTGCAAGGTTGTACTTCCCAGCACCAGGAGATCTTCGGGCTTCAGAGGGTGCGCCTCGCCTCGTCCTACTACCTGACCATTGACGCGAACAACATTCTGAGTCGTGAGATTAATGACGCGCCAGCCATGACTATCTACCCTCAGACGAGCATGCTCGCGAGAGATCGTAGGGTCCATCAAAATCACATCATTATTTAACGCACGACCAATTGTTGTCTCTCGATTTGTCAGGAGGTGAACTAGTCCCTCCTCAGGTAACCAGCCTACAGGATAACGACTCTGCTCTTCAGGGGCATCCGCTGGAGCACGAACCCTGATTACACGTAACACACCATAGTATCGACTCATGCTTCTTAAGTTCCCTGTCTCACGTGATCATTCAGATCCACAGCTTCCATGCGGCATCCATTACATACAACAAGACACGATCTTCATCGGATGCTATTCCAAAGATACGAAATATCAGGAGAAAAGTTCTTAAACCCCTCAAAATTTCTCAGGTCTCTCAGCATTCTAGCCATTTCTCCGGCTTTTGTCGAGATGGGTGATATCATACGAGTGTACTACTATGACGTTGATTTACTCAGATACTTTACTTGCCAGTAGTGATTGCTTTTATGTTTGATAATCAGTCTTCTTTCTTACAACCGGCGCTACCTCTTCTTAAACGGGTGGCCCAATTTTTTGAGCATCAGAACCGACCAGTCTATCTGGTGGGGGGCTCCTTGCGCGATCTGCTCTCACAGCAGCCATGCCGCGACTGGGATCTGGTGGTCCCCGGCGATCCTGGCTCGCTGGCACGAGATCTGGCGAGCACGCTTGGAGGCTTTTATACACGTCTCAATCAGAAGGCCGATCGCGTGATTGTGAAGGAGCCAGTTGAGGTGACCTTTGATCTGGCTTCATTGAAGGGAGGGTCGTTAGAAGAGGATCTTCGGTTGCGCGATTTTACGATAAACGCGATGGCTCTCCCCTTAAACACGTTTCTGACATCCATGCAGGCGGGCACGCCAGTCGAGATCATAGATCCATTGGCCGGCCTCACCGATGTACAGAGTAACATTATTCGACAGGCATCACCTACAGCCTTTCAAGATGATCCTCTGCGGATACTACGCGCAGTCCGTCTGCAAAGCCGCTCTTCTTTCAAGATCGAGGAACGGACGCGCTTCCAGATCCAGAGCAAGGCTTCCCTGCTGACAGAGGTCGCGGTTGAACGGATTCATGAGGAGCTGATGCTGATCCTTGATGCCGACTCTCCGTTAGAACATCTGCATCTACTGGATAATCTAAAGGTGCTGACAACGCTGATCCCAGCATTGGAGAATGCGCGCGGTCTACGGCAACCCCGCCCCCACCATTGGGATGTCCTGGAGCACTCACTTCAAACGCCAGGAATGCTTCAGATGCTGACCCAGGCGTTGGTAGAAGGGCCCGACAGCTTCCGACTCAATCTTAGAGATGAGGATACCCGCCGAATTTTTGAGCAGATCCAGTCTCTGCTCGCGCAAGCTAACGACCAAGGCATCTTCAAAGTCACGGAGCTTTCCTCAGCGCCAATGCGATTGGCGGCCCTGCTGCACGATATCGGGAAGCCACCAACCTATACCGTTGATGAGCAGGGAAACGTTCACTTCTACGGCCACCCTAAAAAGGGGGCCGAGATGTTGCCGCAGATCCTCAAGCGTTTGGGGGCGAGCACGCAAGAACGCCGATTGGCCCAGCAAGTCGCAGCCGAGCATATGCGCCCCGGCCATCTCGCGCAATTGACAGAGGTCACTACGCGCGCGGTCCGCCGCTACTTTGTGGATCTGGGTCCGGTCGGCATTCCAGTCGCGCTGATCTCACTGGCCGACCACCTGGCAACCATTGGACCTCAGGAGTTTAATCAAAGCTGGCCAATGCACCTCGCACTGGTCCATCTACTGCTCCGCAGCTATATCTGTGAGCGAGACAGTATTCTACCACCCCGCCTCGTCAGTCCTCAGGAACTGATCCAGCACTTCCAGATACAACCGGGCCCGATTATCGGCCAGTTGCTGGAACTGCTCTCTGAGGCTCAAACAGAGCGGAAAGTACAGTCGAAAACTGAAGCTCTCTGGTTCGTCGAAGAGCAGTTAAAGCTTTTACAGACAAAAAAGAGTACGATCAAAACTGAACCGCCGGAACGGCACTAGGTTGGTTGACAACCTTTCCTGATTAGCGTACCATACAAATAGTTCAAGCGATCTCGGTGGCTTCTTTCACCATCGTCCAGATCTGCTTTCAGGGAGATACTTGTGAAGTCAATTGCAATACTTTACCAGGGCCGCAAACAGGATACCTCCGAACTCGCTACCCGTCTCGTCCCCTATCTGCAAAAGCAGGGTTATCAGGTCGCTGGTGTTGACCTGCGCAACGAGGAACAGTCCACGACCGACTCTTCTTTGGAGGGAAGCGATCTGGTGATTGTTCTGGGAGGCGATGGAACGATTCTGCATGCAGCCCGGCTCTGTTCCTGCCTTGATCTTCCTCTATTAGGAGTGAATTTTGGACGGGTCGGCTTTTTAACGGAACTGGACCCCCATGAGTTGTTGGATAAACTCCCGATCTACCTTGAGAGAGACCCTTCGGTCTGGACCGATAAACGCTCGATGCTCCGGGCCGTGATTGAACAGGATGGTCAGAGCGAGGAGTTTCTGGCACTGAATGATATTGTGATTGCGCGCGGCACTTGGCCCCGTGTGGTACAGATCCAGATCTGGATTGATGATAATTTTTATAGCACAACGCACGCTGATGGCTTGATTATCTCGACAGCGACCGGCTCCACAGCGTATAATCTGGCGGTGGGCGGTCCACTGCTCCACCCACAGGTGCAAAGCAGTGTGCTCACGCCGATCGCTCCACATCTGGCCTCCGATCGCTCACTGATCATTCTGCCAGAGTCAAAAATTAAGTTACAGATCTCGACCAATCACCAGGATGGGGTATTTTCCGCCGATGGTCAGATGAATCGTAAGATTAAAGAGGGCGCGATTATTACTATTCATAAAAGTCAGTATGTAACTCAGTTTTTGAGAAGACGACCACCCACTTCTTTTTATCAGATCATTAATGCCAAACTGAGAGATGACGAGTAGGCAACCGGATACGCCATGTTACTTGAATTAAGCATTAAAGATTTCGCGATTATCGACTCCCTGCACCTTCAACTCAATTCCCAGTTTAATGTCTTTACTGGAGAGACGGGCGCGGGTAAGTCAATCATTATTGATGCGGTCAACGCTCTTCTCGGCGGCAAGATCGGGGCGGAGTTTGTGCGCGCTGGCTGCGAACGCTCCAGTATCGAGGGGATATTTCAGGTCGCGCCTCTGCCTATGCCAAACCCCTGGCCGTCACCAGACGAGGAGGAAGGAAAGCTCTCGTTATTCGAGGCCTTTGAGCAGAGTCGCGAACATGAATATTCCCAGGAGCAAACAAGCGCCGATCCAGCGATTGCTCTGGCCGCGCTGCTGCGCGAGTTCGATATCCAGCCGGAAGAGGGACAGTTGATCTTGACCCGCGATATCTTTCGCTCCGGTCGCACTGTCTCACGGATTAATGGCCGCACTGTCTCACTCCATGTGCTTCAGCAGGTCTCTAGCTGGCTGATCGATATTCATGGTCAGAGTGAGAATATGAGCCTGCTGCGAACAGATCAGCATGTGAATTTTTTGGATCGCTACGCTGAATGCCTGCCTTTGCGTGAGGAGCTGGCTGCACAGGTGAATGCCTGGCGCGATGCTCGCAAGCAGTTGCAAAACTTGCTTCAGAATGAGCGTGAGCAAACGCGCCGGGCCGAGTTCTTGCGCTTTGTTGTCGAAGAGATCGATAAAGCCGAGCTTCAGCCGGGCGAGGAAGAGGAGCTGGATCAGGAGCAGACGGTCCTCAGCAATGCGGAACGCCTGCGCGAACTCTGCACTATGGTCTATGGCCTGGTGAAGGGCTCCGATCTGGGTGGCGATGGCTTCCAACCCGCGCTAGATCAGCTTAATACGGCTGAACGTAGCCTGGATGAACTGACCCGCCTGGATACCAGTCTCCAGGAACAGGCGACAAATCTAGCCGAGGCGATCTACCGCCTGGAGGATGTGGCCGCGAGCATTAGCAGCTACGAGAGCGATATTGAGGACAACCCGGCCCGGCTGGCTGAGATCGGCGAGCGGCTGGATCTGATCTCGCGACTCAAACGCAAATATGGGGCAACAATCGAGGAGATTATTCAGTACGCCAGTACGTCACGAACGGAGCTGGAGTCGCTCGGCAATCGCGATGAAACGGTCGAGAAGCTGAAAAAACAGGACCAGCAGTACCGACGCAAGATCGGGACTCTGGCCCAGCAGCTTTCCGCCCGGCGACGCAAAGCGGCGACGCGCCTCTCCACTGCTATGGAGGAGCAGCTTAATGATCTCAATATGAAGCGCGCGCGCTTCTCTGTGGAAATAGCTCAGACGCCCGAACCCCATGGGGTTCCCGCGAGCATTGATGATCAGCCAGAAGGGCTCTACGCCTGCGATCTGACCGGGATCGATCAGGTCCAGTTCTTGATCGCGCCCAATCCGGGCGAGCCTTTTAAACCCTTAACAAAGATTGCCTCGGGCGGCGAGACTTCGCGCCTGATGCTGGCTTTAAAAACGATTCTTTCGGCTGCCGATGCAACCCCAACGCTGATCTTTGATGAGATCGACGCCGGTATCAGTGGCAGCAGCGGCAAGGTTGTTGGCGAGAAGCTGTGGATGTTGACACACAACCATCAGGTTATTTGTGTTACACATCTACCTCAGATTGCTTCCTTTGCCGATACGCACTACAATGTCAACAAACAAATATTTGATGACCGCACCATCACGCTTGTCAATGAACTACGTCCGGAGCAGCGCGTGCGCGAGATCGCGCATATCATGGGGGGCAATGTCACCGAGTATTCGATGAAAAGTGCCGAAGAGATGCTGGCTGGCTCTGATCTCTGGAAAGAAAATCGAAACAGGCAACTGGCAAACAAATAATTTTGTGGATTTCGTCATCCTGCCAGAGGAAGGGGCGATCTCACCTTTTGGAAGGAACTGAGAGCGATGGTTTCTATTGCGATTATCGGGGCCGGTATTAGTGGCCTGGCGGCTGCTCGTTGTCTGCGGGACGCAGGGCAGCGAGTCGTGATTTTTGAGAAGAGTCACGATGTTGGTGGCCGCCTGGCGACCCGGCGCAATCAAGGCTTCACCTACGACGATGGAGCTCAATATATTAAGCCGGGCTCTCAACTCTCAATCTCCTGGATCACCAAACGCTTTGCCTCTCCCGATCTGATCGATATTCCAAAGCCGATCTGGACCTTTGATCAGCAAGGCAAGATCCGCGAGGGCGATCCGCGACAGAACGTGGAACCGCGCTGGACGTATCGATTTGGCAATAATACCCTGCCAAAGCTTCTGGTTGAGGAGCTGGATGTTCGTCTGGACACATGTATTCATCAACTTCAACAGACGCCTACCGGCTGGCAACTACTCGATACAAAAAAGGAAACATACGGCCCTTTTCATCAGGTGCTCATCACGTTGCCAGCCGCCCAGGCCCAACACTTAATTCAGGATAGCACGATCGATCCACAGCTTCAACAAGGGATCGGTGAGCAATTGGGGGAGATCGCCCATAATTCTCTGATCTCTGTTATGCTGGGCGTTCGCCCACAACCTCGCCAACGACCTTTTTATGCCCTGGTAAATACAGATAAACAACACTCGATCTCCTGGCTGGCCTGGGAGCATGAAAAGGCCCCCGAACGCACCCCCGCTCGCAATGGCCTGCTGATCGCTCAGATGGCTCCTGATTATAGTCAGCAACACTGGGAGGACGATGACGATCTGCTGATACAGAATGTGACCGCCCAGGTCCATAAGCTTTTGCAAGAGAACCTGCCCCGTTCTACGTTTCACGATGTGAAGCGCTGGCGCTACGCCCTGCCATCGAAAACGCGTAACAATAGCGTATTGAACCGGTTCACACTTTCCGAGGGTCTGGCTTTTGCTGGCGATAGCTATACGGGCGGACGAGTCCACTTATCGCTTGAAAACGGGGTCAGGATTGCCCTGGATATGCTCCGAATGCTCAGCTTATAGCCTCTTGATACGCATCGAGGCGGTTATGCTATAATACGAGAGGATGAGTCAACGTGCATCTCGTCCTCGCTTACCTCCGGGCCGTCTGCTATTTTTTTCAGAAAGACTTTTGGCGCACATGAACAAGAAAATTGTGAGCACACTGCTGCTCTTTACGGTATTTGTTGGCTTCCTCTGGTGGGGTCTCTCCATGCTTTTCTCGCCGGGCAAAGATGCGGAGACGGTGATCTATGCGCTTCTCTTACTGGGATGCGCGGGATATGCTCTGTTCTCTATCCTGTTGCTCCCCCGAAAAAATGTACCGTAATGGCACGTCAGGAAAACGAAAATATGGTCGATACGTCTCCTACCGAAGATCTGACGTTCCGCCTTGCGACTCTGACCGATATCGAAACCATTGAGCTTCTCGATAGCTTTAGCTCTTCTCCCACCCGCGATATCCATCGGGATGTGGAGAAGTATTTCGGGTCCGTCGATCCCTCCACCCACGAGCACACGGTGATCTTTCTGGCCGAGTCCCAAGGGTTTGTTGTGGGTAAAGCAGAATTGATGCTGCCACCTTCACAGGCACACAACCAGACTGGCTACATCAAGCGGGTGGTGACCCATCCTGAACATCGAAAACATGGCCTGGGCCGCAGCCTGATGAATTATATTATTGAGTTTGCCCGTAAACAAACGGGACTGACTGGCCTGGATCTGTATGTCTGGGAACACAATACTCCCGCGCTCCACCTCTATGAGTCGCTGGGCTTCTCTATACAACATCGCGAACTGTATCTACGCCTGCCACTCTGATTTCCCTGTTTTTCGCAGGCGTTCCCCTTTTTGTGACGCTTTTCCAATTCGCTTCGTTTTAATCCTCAGGCCGTGAAGAACTCTCTGTCTGCGTCTAGTGCTCCAGGCGGTTCTCCCCGGTACTCTGCTCCGTTCCAACAGCAGGAGGCACGCGCGAATTTATGGAACAACGATCTGTCGTCACTCAGACTCTTTCTCCAGGCCCCGTACAGCCTGCCACAATAAAATATCGGTGGATGCGTCATTTTCTTACGACGGACATCTCGCCAGATAACCGTGTGATTGTGACCTTGCAATACCGGGCGGTCTGGATCGGGCTGGCGCTTCTGCTTCAGACGTTGAACGAGGTTGATCCGCGTTTCTATATTCCCTATACCCGCCCCTTCGGTCCTTACCTGCAATTTATGCTGACCTTGAGCGGCCTGGTCGCGCTCTGGCAAGGAGTCCGACCGATCACCCCCAAACAACAGACGCAAGTGATCCTTCTACAGCCACGCTACTGGCAACGCCTCGTGGTTATAGCGATGCTGGCCCTGACTGTCGCTGGTACGGTCCAGATCGGTCGGATCGTTTATCTGTGCGTTCAACCACCACAGTACACAAACGATGGGGCCTCATTGGATAGCAATGCCGCCTCTCTGCTTCTACAGGGAAAAAATCCCTATACCGACTCGCAGATGGGGAAGATCGCCCAAAAATATAACCTTGATCCTGATTGGACTACACCGTTACGCGTCGGGATGTTCGCGAATACACTTGTCTACCCAACTGATGCCGAGATGAAAATCGCACTTGATAAAGCCAAAGAGCATGGCAACACGCCCGAGATTGAGTCCAAAGTTAGTTATCCCGCGCTTTCGTTTCTATCACTGGTGCCACTGCACCTGCTGCACACCGATAACGTGATTATGTTCTATATGCTCTGTTATCTGGCGCTGTGGGGCATCGCATGGCGCATCGCGCGACTAGAGATGCGGCCCTGGGTTCTGGTGCTTGGTCTGGCGAACGTGCCAATGCTGGGATCGATCATCGGGGGGAATCTAGACATTTTCTATACCCTGCTTTTGGTTGGAGCATGGTTGAGCCGTGAACGCCGCTGGCTCTCGGCCCTGGCCCTGGGACTGGCTTTCGCGACCAAGCAGATCTCCTGGTTTTTCGCGCCCTTCTTCCTGATGATGATCTGGCGACAGTTCTCGCTCAAAGAGGCCTGCTACCGTCTGGGGATCGCTGGGATATTGGCGGCCTCTATTAACCTGCCTTTCTTTCTCTGGAACCCACAAGCCTATCTCGCGGGCGTCCTGGCCCCACAGGCCGATCCGATGTTCCCCATGGGCGTTGGGATCGTCGGCTTGAGCGTCCACAACCTGATTCCATTCCTTCCTGGGATCGTCTACACCATCCTTGAGGGATTGGGGGTGCTAGCCTACCTCGGTGTGTACTGGAGAATGTGTAAGCAGCGACCAGAGGCAGCCTTGCTGCTGGCGGTGCTACCGCTTTTCCTGGCGTGGCGCAGCCTGCCCTCCTATTTTGCCTGCACCGCCTTCCCGATCCTGGCGGTCATGATGGCACGACCAGATAGGAGACGCAAGGCACTCCACCCACCGACCGCGATCGCGACGGAACGGGAGAAACAAGAGGAGCGACCAAGAGAACTGCCGGTCGCGGTTAGCATGCGCGCCCGCCCGCTACCCGCCTTCCAGGTCTGGCTCTCCATCCTTGGTCGATAGCACACTATCAGATTCAGGCTTCCAAAGGTTATATTTGGGAGCCTGATTTTTATCTATCAAATCTTCTCCATTATTCGAGGTATTTCATGGTAAAAGACTTGATAAAATATTATAATGTATGGTAGTGATGAAGGGAGGATGGTAGTGATGCAACAACCATATGACGCCACGTTTAAAGC
>CAXTTV010000132.1:0-13946 GCA_964247295.1 uncultured Ktedonobacteraceae bacterium
TCGGGCCGCTCTAATTGAACCAGGCGTTTTAGAGCAGAGCCTGCGCAATGGCCGACCGGGTAAGGCCGCCATTGACGTGTACGAGAGCGAACCGGCGATCGACTCGCCCTTACTTAAGATGAAGAATGTGATCTGCACTCCTCATCTAGGGTATGTAGAGAAGGACAGCTATGAGATGTATTTTGGTATTGCCTTTGATCAAGTTCTGGCCTTCGCGGAGGACAAGCCTATCAATATTCTCAATCCTGAAGTGTTAAAAGGGTAAGATAAGGAAAGTGGGTGCTAGATGATCTTGAGACATGATCGTTCAGAGAAGGACAGTGTAGTTAAAGAAAAAAACTGGCCGGCCCTTACCAGCTTTTTTCGTGGGCGTGGCTGTGCGACGTTAATTTCTTCAACATGGTTGCTTACAGCGGCTCACGTCGCCAGACATATTCCAGTAGATAAGCATCCAAAATTTGAGATCGCTGGAAAGCCTTATGTGATTGCTCAGGTTATCTTACATCCAGAATTTGATAGTAGATGGGAAGACGAGAGTAAAGGTGAGGTTCCAGATCTTGTAGATCTGGCTGCGGTTGAGCTAGAAACGTTTGTAGAGGCTGTGGAGCCGTTCAATCTTTATCAGGCTAGGGATGAATTGGGCCAGGAAGTGTTGCTTCTTGGTTCTGGTGAGTTTGGCAATGGGCTAGAGGGCGGCCTGGGCTTTGATCGGGGTTTGCGTCAGGCGACCAATAGTATTGATGAAGTTACTACCTACTGGCTTAAGTTTCGCTTCGATGCTCCTCCTGGTGGGACAGATCTGGAAGGTGTTGCGGGGCGTGGAGACAGTGGGGGACCTGCCTTTATTCGCACAGATCAGGGTCTTTTGCTTGCCGGCATCAGCTCCTGGCGGGAGACGTTTGATCAACCGGTTGGCCTCTATGGATGCATAGAGAATTATACTCGCGTCTCTTCTTTCCTTCCCTGGATACGCTTAACCTGTGGCTTATAGTCTATATTAATCACCAGCCGTCCTACGGCTGCCCGGCGTAGTGCCATGGCCTCCGGGTTGATCCTGCAATCCTCAAAGCGGTTAGCAAAGGTCGGGATGGATCATAATTCCAGCAATATTCAATGAAGGGCCTGTGAGATATAATCTTTAGTAGGTAAATGTATTTTTGTAAAATGAAAGAGACACAGTAATGGTAGATTCAATTTCTCAGGCGAAGGCGCACGAAAGCACCAGTGATCAGTATGCGCCCAAAAAGTCCGATAAGTTTACTTTTGGCCTCTGGACAGTAGGAAACGTTGGCCGCGATCCCTTTGGAGATCAGGTCAGGCCGGCCCTGAACCCCCTGGAAAGCGTGAAAAAGCTTTCTCAATTGGGAGCCTATGGGATTAGCCTCCATGATAACGATTTGGTGCCTTTTGGAGCCAGCGCGGCTGAGCGCGACCGGATCGTCTCTGATTTCAAAAAAGCTCTCAACGATAACCAGATGGTTGTTGGGATGGCGACCACTAATCTATTTTTCCATCCAATCTTTAAGGATGGGGCCTTTACGGCGGTAGATCCGGCGGTGCGCGCCTTTGCCTTGCAGAAGACAATGACCTCGATTGATCTAGGAGCCGAGCTGGGCGCGAAAACCTATGTATTCTGGGGTGGACGTGAGGGCCTTGATGCTGAGGCCAGCAAAGATCCTCGCCAATCTATAAAGCGGATGCGAGATGCTCTTAACTTTCTCTGTGAGTATGTGAAAGATAAAGGCTATGACATGCGCTTTGCTCTGGAGCCCAAGCCGAACGAGCCCCGCTCCGATACCTATCTTCCGACCATTGGGCACGCTTTAGCCTTTATCTATACCTTGGATCATCCTGAGATGGTCGGTCTGAATCCTGAGGTCGCGCACGAGCAGATGGCTGGTCTCAACTTTGTCCATGGGATTGGGCAGGCGCTGGAGGCTGGTAAACTATTTCATATCGATCTGAACGATCAGAAGGGGCCGCGCTACGATCAGGATTTCCGTTTTGGAAGCGAGAGTATGAAGACGGCCTTTTTCCTTGTCTAGCTGCTGGAGGAGTGCGGCTATGATGGGATGCGCCACTTCGATGCTCATTCGTACCGGACTGAAGATCCCCAGGGTGTTTGGGACTTCGCATTGGGCTGTATGCGCACCTATAATATGTTGAAGGAGAAGGTTCGCAGATTTAACGCCGATCCCGAGATTAAAGCCTTGTTGGAAGAGATCAACGGTGGCGATCAAAGCTATGGTGGCCTGTTACATAGATATACTAAAGAAACGGCCCAGCAATTGCAGCACACTACCTTTGATATCGAGAAATTAGCGAGCCGTGGATATAAATACGAGAAGCTTGACCAGCTTAGCATTGAGATAATTCTAGGAACACGGTAGACACCGTACAGCGATTCTATACAAAGGTGCAAGTATGAGTGATCCCCTGTTTGAGGACGAGGTAGAGATTGAGGATTTAGATCCACCCACTTCCCGACGAAAGTGGGGAGGTATTGAAGGTACCCATTTTTCCGGCAAGACCCGAAGTTGGATCGCAGGCTTGCTGGCCCTGGTGGGCCTGGTCCTGCTGATTATTCTGGGCTCAACTATCTGGCCGGCAATCGCACCCCAATCTCGTAAACCAACCTCTACTCCGATCGCAGGGGATACACAAAATGGCATTGTCTCTATAAATGCGGTGGATAACCAGACCTATATTGTGACTGCTGACGGTATGTTGCAGGTATTTCGAGATCAGGATGGAGCTTTTTTGTGGCGAGCTCCGGCCTCGATCTATGTGATGCCACTGGTGCAGCATGGAGTTGTCTATGTCTGGTCGCAGGATGGGCCCAACTCAATTGTTAAGGCCCTACAGGCGGATGGTGGTCGTCAGATCTGGCTAAAAAAGACAGCTCTTCCCCTGTTCAATCAATTAATTGTTGACGGTACTCAAGCGTACGCCCGCCACGATTTTAATTCCCTGGTCTCGGTGTTCTCGGCTTTTCGTGCCAGCGATTGTCAATTCTTATGGCAGTAAAAAACTGATACTCAGGATGTTACCGATTTCCAGGCAATTAAAGATAAAATCTATCTAACGGTTCGTAAAGGAAATAATAAAGACCAGACAGAGCTAATAGTCCTGCGGGCCAGGGATGGCGCGACATTATGGACGTATAATTATACTTCCGATGAGCTTAGTTATGGTGTGTGGGAGGTAGATAACCAGAGGCTTTCTATCATGTCTACCCGTGGGTCAATCAAATCGTTGGATATCGAGACTGGAAAAATTGTCTGGAGTTATCAGCCTGAGCGCCCAACATCCTGGACGCCATTTGCTCAGGACCAGAAAATCTACGTCAGCGGTAAGGACGGCTCAGTTAAAGTGCTTAACCAGAAAGATGGGCAGGAACTCTGGCATTATAAAGATGATATTCTGGCATTTCAACCGGATATTACTAATGGCCTCGCTTATATTAAAACAATGTCCGGCGCAATTGATGTAGTAACTACCGATAATGGACGCCGGATAAATCAGCTCAAGCCTCTGACGGGAACAATCTCTTCCAGCGTAGTTTATGCTGACTCATCTGTGGCATATATTAGTGTATGGAATTTTCAAAATAATTCGGATGCTTCACTGTGCGCTTTTCGCATCCAGGATGGAACCATGCTGTGGAAGCATAAGATTGTTCAGCGAGATATCTTCGCGGAGGAGAGTAGTGGTGTCCTCCTCATAGATGAAGGTTCAGACAGTATGGTTGCTTTAAACAAAAAGGATGGTCGAGAGCTTTGGCGCACCCGGTTACCCTCAAAAATGCCGGGGTTAATTCAAACTTTTGGCAACAAGGTATATTTGCGAACCTCACAGGGTAATGTTGAAGTGAGAGATCCTCAAAGTGGCAAAATCGTCTGGACCTATCCAATGCGGTACAGAGGTAAAAAGCTCTCTGGAGCCTGGTAAAAGACCTTTGATGGAAACACCAGGGATGGATCACCAGGCAATCAGCCTATCCCTGGTTGATTACAGAAGCTCGCCTGCGATCTCAAGGAGGAGCAGCAGGTGAGCTTTGTGACGGGATAGAAAAAAGGCTCAGGACTCTTGATCAAACAGGATAATCTTGTTATTTACTGGTTCAATATGCACGATATTATCGGTCGAAAAGGTTTTCGGGCGGCGATTTAAGATGCCGGGGGTTCCAGCCTGGATGATCCCAGCGATCCTCAGGGCCGAGGTGGGTTCAATCAAGATTAGCAGGTCCGCGACTTTCCCAAGGTCCCGCCCACTCTCCGTTGCCAGTGTATAATTTAGAAGCTGATGGCCGGGAAGCGTGTTTGAACTGTTTGGGAGTCGCTCGATCAGCACTTCATTTCCAGGGATCGTGACGGCCTGCGGCGTGATCGCCGAGATATATGTGCTTGTGAGCAGACGGGTACCAATGATATCTGCCTTGACGAGGAGCGCGGCGATCCCACTGGTATACACGCCAAAGTAGAAGTCTTCGACAATGCCCACTTGGCGACCGGCGGACGGGATTGTCACCGGGAGACGATGGATCTCGCTCCAACGCATATATGAGTTAGCCATATTAAGTACATTTCCCCTTTCATAAATCACAAATAGTATGAAGCGTACGTAATTATGTATTCAGCCTCTATACGTGGAAGAGACCATACAAGTGACAAACTCTTCAGCAAAAATGGGTAACTCTCCTTATGTTCAGTATGTTTTTATGTCACAAAGAATTGAAAGGGCACGTGTAACTACTATAGGGACTGAAATGCAGGAGCAATTTTTTAAGACAATTCAAAAGAGTATTGTTTTAAAATGCGCTTTCCAAAGGAGATTACTATGGTGGAGAAGAGGTCACCAACTATCGCTTTTTTGATCGAGGATGACTTTGAGGATCTGACCTATCAGGTGCCGCGACAGGCTTTAGAGGTGGCTGGCGCGGAGATTGTGGTGCTTGGGTCACGGGGTGAGGAACGTTATCAGGGGGTGCGCAAGCAAGTCACGGTTTTATCCGATGCAACAACAACTGAAGAGTTTCCTCTGAGTTATGATGCGATTGTGATCCCTGGCGGACTGGCTCCAGATCTGATGCGAGTTAATATGCGAACGGTGGATTTTGTGCGTGAGGCCGCCAGGGGAGGAAGATTAATCGCCGCTATCGGTCACGGTTTGCAGGTGCTGATTGAGGCCGATCTGGTAAAAGAGACGCGGGTCGCCGCCTACAGTGGTATCAAAAAAGATCTGGAGAATGCTGGTGCTACAATTGTTGAAGAGCCGATCACTCTGGATGGCCACATCCTGACCACGCGGCGGGTCAGTGATCTTCCTATTTTTACGGTGGCCCTGCTGAAGATTCTCAAACTGAATGTCGAGGGGATAGAGCTGCCAAACGTGGAGAATCGGAACGCGAACTGGTGGCAATTGGCCGAGCAATGGGGTGGATCAAGCCGGGCCGAGATTATCGAGGCTGTAAGTTCTGTTCTGGCGGGCGAGCGCTATGCTTTGGATCTCTGCAATCGCCATGTGAGCCGCTCCACTAACGAAGCCCTGAAACGCGCCTTTGGCGAGCTTTGTACTAACGCCCAGCGTGATACACAGTATCTTTCCTCTCGTCTGGCGGATCTTGGTTCCAAAGCCTTTGTTCCGGTTGCTGATGGAGCCGAAGAGGCGGTCCAGGACTGGCATCAATATCATGATGAGCGTTTAATGACCCTGCATATGTTGCGAGATCTTCAGCAGCGGATCGGTCGGATCTACGGTATCTGTAACCGCATCACCGATCCGCGAACGGTTGAGATTCTCAACACGATAGAGATTGAGCTTACAAAGAATGAAAAGCATCTGGCCGATTTCTACCATAGTCAGGTCGAAGGCGCAACCCATTCTTAAGGAAGCAAGCTGTTATTCTACTCGTGATTATGGATGTTTTCCTTTCGTCGGCGTGGATACAGGCGTTAAATCCAGGGTCACCATCGGTTTGGGCTTTGCCATCTCTATTGTGTAACGAGAGACGGTGCTAGAAACCTGCCATGCAGTAAGGCTGCCCAAAAGGAGTATGCACGCAAGTGTTACTGACAGTAACATGGTGGATGGCGGTTCCAGAAGTTGTAGAAGATAGGGCGTTTTAGGGCGACTGTACAGCCGATCTATTGAAGCGGCTCTTGTCTTTTTTACCCATTGAAGGGTCGGGTTCTCCTTTTCTGACCGTTTTTTCTGGGTCTGCTCTATGGGATCTTCCAATCGGGATGATTGTTTCGGGTCTGACTCAGCCACTTCTTCCAATGGCTGAACATCTATCAGATTTTGCTCTTGGCTGCTCATAGTGTGGCTCCTTCAAGGCAGGGATGATAAAAGGCAAAATGTAGTTATTTTTAGGGAACAAAACGTGATTGAGAAGAGGGATTGACAATATATACTATCGTCATTTTTAGTGAAAAATGTACGCGGAAATTTTTAGGATTTCGGAAGTCAGGAGCTTACTATGTACTTTAGCGTTGAGAAGATCCGTCAGCGAATAGATGAACTGGCAAAACTCCGATATCGAGACCAACAACCACTCAACTCTCTTTTTGTCCAGAAAATAGATAATGGTGGGGCGGGAGAGCGTTTTGATCTGAGAATTGGGGATCGTTGGGGTGAGCGAGACGCTCTCTATAACGTCTTTTTTACGGTTGATCCACCCAAAGATTGGCTGCGTTCCGGTCAGGTCGCCCTTCACCTTGATCTTTCCGAACTGCCAGATGCCTGGACAATTAACACCATTGAGGGTCTGGTGTATCTAAACGATCAACCCTTTCATGCCGTTGATCGCTATCATCGTGAGATGATGGTACCCAGAAATTTGCTTGAGCAGGGGCCAATCCACGGGCGGATTCATCTCTGGACCGGAATTAACGAAGATTTCCATACAGCGACGTGTGCCGAGGTACGCTGGATCGACGAGGCCGCCGACCACCTCTATAAGTTGATGGGGCAGGTGTACGATCAGCTTACTGGCACCTCAGCGGATTCCGCGACCTATCACGCCCTTTTAACGGGATTGGAGGCTAGCTGTCTTCAGCTTGATTATCGAAACAAGCGATCACAGGAGTTCTACTCCTCTTGTCAGAAGGCGTACCAGGTCTTAAACGAGCACTTACAATCATTGATGCAAGAAATCGGTCGGGGGTCAGATTGGCAGCCGCATTACCTTGCTATCGGCCATGCCCATATCGATGTAGCATGGTTATGGCGGCTCAGGCATACGCGTCTGAAGGCGGCTAATACCTTTACAACAGCCCTGCATCATATGGATCGCTATCCACATTTCCGCTATATTCAAAGCCAGCCGCAACTTTATCAGTTTATAAAAGAGGATCACCCAGAGATTTACGCCCGGATTAAAGAAAAGGTCGCCTCGGGTCAGTGGGAGGCTGAGGGCGCTTCATGGGTCGAACCAGATACCAATATTACTGGCGCGGAAAGCCTTGTGCGGCAGCTTGTTGAAGGTCAGCGCTTCTTTAAAGAAGAGTTCGGGCGTCGATCTATGGTGATGTGGTTGCCAGATGTGTTTGGCTATAGCGCCGCGCTCCCACAACTTTTGAAAGGGGCTGGCGTCGAGTATTTTATTACTACAAAGATCAGTTGGAGCGAGATCAATCGGGTCCCTATGGATACCTTTCAATGGCAGGGCCTTGATGGAACCGAGATCCTCTCGCATTTTATTACTGTGAAAAACGAAGCGCGTGAGCGCTATGATACCTACAACGCCTATCTTAAGCCGGGCTCGCTTCAATATGGTTGGAATAACTATCGCCAGAAGGATCTTAACCGCGAACTCCTGGTCGCCTATGGCTATGGTGATGGTGGCGGCGGCCCCACAAGCGATCAGATTGAAGCCACCGAGGGGTATCTTAATCACTCAATCAGTCGTGAGCTTCCAACAGTCGAGCCGGGAACTATCGCGAACTTTATGCAGCGGTTAGATCAGCGGGTAGGGAAAAATCCTGATCTACCGACGTGGGTTGGTGAGCTCTATCTTGAGTATCACCGGGGAACCTACACCAGTCAGGCGCGTACCAAGCGTCAGAATCGGCTCTCCGAGCGAGATATGCACAATGCCGAGTGGTTGGGATCTCTGGCCCTGCACCTCTGCGGTCTGGAATATCCTATGGAGGAATACCATCGGATCTGGCGAACGCTGCTTACCAACCATTTCCATGATATTCTTCCAGGCTCCTCAATCACTGAAGTCTATCAGGACGCGCTAAAAGATTTTCAGGAGATCCGCGCCTTTGCCCAGAGTAGAAGCGATCAAGCTATAAAAGCTATCAGTAGCGCCATTGATACCCAGCCGGGAACCCTGGTCGTATGTAATCCTACAGGGTGGACGCGCGATGGCCTAATTGAAGTGGAGAGTGGGTCGGTACAGAACCTGTTGCTTCCAAAACAGGAACTGGCGGAGTCTTCTCGGATACTGGTTGAGGCCCGTTCCGTCCCTTCTCTGGGGTATCGAGCTTACGCTCAGGGAACGTCGGTTGAGTCTCCGGTTAACACCTTTACAGTCGAGAAGAATTTGTTGGAGAGCGAAGCTTATCGGATAGAATTTAACGACAGGGGTCAGATTACCAGTTTGTTGGATAAGCAGGCCAATGGTGGCGCTGGTCGAGAGGTCTTGATAGCTGGAGAGCGTGGAAACGTCTTCTCTCTTTTTGAAGACAAGCCTCTGGCCTTTGATGCCTGGGATATTAACGACTACTACGAACAGAAAAGCCAGGAGCTGGATAATCTTGTTAGCGTCCAGGTGCTTGAACAGGGGCCGCTGCGCGCCACGCTAGAGTTCAAATGGGTATATCAGGAACGAACAGCGATAGCCCAGCGGGTCTGTCTGTATCGGCACTCCCGCAGAATTGACTTTATGACGCATGTGGACTGGCATGAGCGCCAGACCCTGTTGAAAGTCGCGTTTCCTGTAGAGATCTCCAGCAATCGAGCGACCGCCGAAATTCAGTTTGGTAATTTGGAGCGGCCCACGCATCGCAACACCAGTTGGGAAAAGGCCCGCTTTGAGTATAGTGCCCACAAATGGGTAGATCTTTCCGAGGGTGACTACGGCGTTGGCCTGCTTAACGATTGTAAGTATGGTTATGACATTCATGGAAGCGTCATGCGCCAGACCCTATTAAAAGGCGCGGTCTGGCCTGATCCCACCGCCGATCTGGGAGAACACGATTTCACCTATAGCCTGCTCCCGCATCAAGGAAGCTGGTTTGAGGGTGGGGTACAGCGGGAGGCCTATGAGCTCAACTATCCATTGCTTTCGATAATTAAAGAGGGTGATCCCGGTGTCTTGCCAACAAGTATGGCTGTCGTCCAGATTGACGTACCCAATGTAGTGATTGAGACTGTGAAGCGTGCTGAAGAAAGCGAAGGGATCATTGTACGCGTTTATGAAAGTGCCAGGAGGCGCGGACAGTTTCACCTTTACTTCCCCTTTGAGGTAGAGCGTGTGGAAGAAACCAATCTATTAGAGAATCAGGGCCAGCCGGTAGATTTGGCGCTAGATGGGAGATCTTTTGAGAGCAGTATTCGACCATTTGAGATAAAAACCTTTGTCGTTTTCCCGCGACCGAACAGCACCATTACCCTGAGATAGGTTGGGATGCGTGCGAGCCCGGTGGGAGGCGATCGAGGTTGGATGAGGTGCGTAGATCGGGTCACGTATGGACCCGTAGCAAGGGGAAGTACCGATCTTCATATGAAGCGGGAGCGTGCAAAGGCACGTAGATGGGGGCACATATGGACCCTGTAGTAAGAGGACGCATTACGTCGCCCTGAAGAATGGATGGTGGGAAGGGGAGAGCTGCGCCATGTTTCCGGTTCCCACCATCGACCCAAATCTCTTGCTCACGCTTTGCGGGCGCTCCTATTTAAAGCTCGGGGGCCGATCCAGCTTTATCTCAATCAATTTAAAGTAACGGGCCGCCTCAACCACCGTTTCCGGAATTGGGTTGCCATTCGCGTCCATCTTAATATCATAGGCGCGGGCCGCCCCAGATTTCCTTTTTACAAACTCGGTCAGCCCCTTCTCAACCACACCTTTATCATTCTCTACCACATGCGCCGTACCGCGATAGCTCTTCCCCTGAATTCGGAGTAGAACCGGAGCGTTATTTTGAAGGTTTTTATACCATTGATGATCCGTAAAAATGGTGACGGTGTTGCCTTCAAGTGTGTAGCCAACGGGGGCCGTAAACATCTTACCCGATTTTCTCCCCTTAAAGGTTACCAGCAACAGATTTTTGCTGACCAGCCGATGCAGAGGGGAGAGCAACACATACTGTATTGTCTGATTCAAAAACTGGGGAGGACGAAATGGTACACGTTCCTGTTTGGTAGTCTCAGTTGCCATAAGAAATTACCTCATCATAAAGTTTCTATAAATGGACAGTTATCCGCTTTTACCTTTTTCTATCATACCACGAAAAGGCGTGATGCGCATCTTCATAAAACGGGTGAAGCAAGAGTCACCTTCAATGCGTGTAGAGAATACACAAAATGAACTAGCATGCAATGTATTTGTCGAGAAAGGCAAGGCGTAACCATAATGACCATAGCAAAACAGGCATTTGGGAGGACAGGACACCAGAGCACAAAAACAATTTTTGGCGCGGCTGCCCTTGGTTCCGTCTCACAAAAAGAAGCCGACCAGACTTTAGAGGTGCTGCTCCATTATGGCGTCAATCATATTGATGTCGCGTCCAGCTATGGAGATGCCGAACTGAGGATTGCCCCCTGGCTGGCGAAGCACCGATCCGAATTTTTCGTGGCGACGAAAACAGATGCTAGAACCGCTCGCGAGGCCCGAGAGGATTTGGAGCGCTCCTTGAAGCGGATGCAAACGGACTATGTGGATCTCTGGCAGTTCCATAATCTGGCTGATCCAATCGAGTGGGATGTCGCATTAAGTCGGGGAGGTGTGCTGGACGCGGCCAAGGAAGCCCAATCTCAGGGGTTGATCCGCGCCATTGGCATCACAGGGCATGGGTTACAGATCGCTGCCACTCATCGACGCAGTCTTGAAAGATTTAACTTTGACTCCGTCCTGCTCCCCTACAACTATCTTACTTATAAGAAGCCTTATTATGCTGAAAATTTTGAAGCTTTGCTTGAACTGTGTCAAAAGAAAAACGTCGCTGTTCAAACTATCAAGTCGATTGCCTACAAAAATTGGCGAGATCAAGAGCATACAAAATCAACCTGGTATGAACCATTACAGGAGCAGGCAGACATCGATCTCGCGGTTCATTGGGCTTTAAAGAGGCCAGGGATCTTTTTAGATACCGTGGGTGATCTCACATTATTGCCCAAATTTCTGGATGCCGCGAGCAGATACCAGGAGGGGCAGGAGCCAGATGATAAGGAAATGCAGGCGCTTATAGATCGGTTACAGATGGAGCCACTATTCGTCTAATACAGCTTAGCGATCTTTCAAAGAAGTGAGTCTGGAACGTTCCAGGTTCACTTCTTCTTATGTGTCGAAATCAAAAATTGCTAAAGTGGTTAATATGAGAAAAAGAGGTAGGTGTACAGGACTTTCGGGGGGTTGTCTATCCTGACCGGCAGGCCGATGAACAAAGATGAGCATTCTTTTGCCCGATGGTGCTTCTCTTTGAGCATTTGATAAGGACTCCTTTTTGTGATAAAGCATGCTGAAATCGTCAATAAAGTAGCTACAATCGGATTGGTCGGAGTGCTAATCGCACTACTGGGATTGTCGACATGGATGGTCTGGGTTACGCATCAACTTGATACTCAGGCCATTGATTATGCCCAGGTTAGTAATCTTTTCCGGCAGACGGAAAGAGCTATTAGTGCTGAAGATTTCTGTATCGGCGAATATTATCATCGCAGCTATCGTCTGACATTAATTAGTGTTTGTGAGAGCATCTCCGAAAATGCTACTGCTAACTTGCATCAGCTTGCTCAGGGGCGGGATATAAATGATCGCAAGATCGCCAATGAAATGCTTAGCTTGAATGCCAGACTGTGGGTTTCTCTCCAGCACCTTATCAATGCTGAAAATCAGAGGGATGAGGCTAAGGTTGCGCATATTCATATTGAAGAGATAGATCCCGTCTTTATTCAGTTAGAACAAAAAATATACAAATACGCGAACGGCCACTATTCTAGCACAAAAGCGGGACTCCAAAGGCTAAGTAACACACAACATATGATTTTCCTGGCTTTTTTTCTTTGTTTTGGCAGTGGAATCATCTTTATTTTCCTCTATTTCTGGCTACTGACCGTTTATCGCAAAAAAGGTGAGATCTGGCAGAAGCGAGAGATTGAACGCCTGGAGCAACTTGCTCTTATCGATACCCTTACCAGACTGGGTAATCACCGGGCCTACCAGGAAGATATTAAGCGGTTAGAGGCCGGCGCGCTACAGAACCACGAACAATTGAATCTGGCTCTGATCAATGTAGATGAATTAAAGATGATCAATGACCAGCATGGACATCTTTATGGCGATCATATTCTGAGTACCCTGGGAAATGTGCTTAAAGAGTTTCTCCATACGACCTATGCCTATCGCTTAAGTGGCGATGAGTTCGCGGTAATTTTTCCAGGCGAATGCGAATTTCAGGTGATAGAGAAGATGGAACAAGTGCGGCAGGAGATCCGAAATCTTTGTGAAGCCAGTGTCAGCATTGGGATTTCCCATACATCTGAGGACGGTAGAGTCGATACCTTACGAGAGCAGGCCGAGGCTGCCCTGACTGAGGCGAAGCGGAAGAGCCGGGATACCATTGTCGTGTTCGATGATATCCGTGAGAGCGCGGAGATCCTCTCTTTCTCTAAAGTAATCGCACTGCGAAAAATGTTAAATGAGAAGAAGCTGACCATCGCTTTTCAGCCAATATGGGATCTCCAGAAGGACGGAATTACTGCTTTTGAAGCCTTGACCCGACCCTCCAATGTCTATGGTTTTGACGGGCCTCAAGAGGCATTCGACATCGCCGAAAAAATTGGTCGTGCTCACGAATTAGACTATGTGTGCTTTCAAGCGATCCTGGCTCGGGCCGCAGAGCTTCCACCCGATACACTGCTTTTTATTAATCTTTCCCCGCAATCCCTCGCCCATGATCTACTCACAGGGGCCGTTCTCCTGAACGAGGTTGTCCTGGCGGGCCTCAAGCCTGAACGTGTGGTTCTGGAGATCACCGAACGCTCAATTGTTGAACTGCCAAGGCTTGTTCAGCAGGCCAAGCTTTTAAAGGAAATTGGTTTTCATCTGGCTCTGGATGACACGGGAGCTGGTAACGCTGGGTTGGAGATGCTAAGCCATCTGCCCGTAGATTTTGTGAAGATCGATCGCCAGATTGTCTGGCAAGCCGTCGATGATAAAACCGCTCGCAGTATTGTTGTGGCGATTAAGCATATCGCTCATGAGGGTGGGATGTTTGTGATCGCGGAAGGCATTGAGACGCAGGAGATGTTAGAAATGGTCAGGGCGATGGGGGTCGAGAACGCTCAGGGATACCTGTTGGGCAGACCCAGCGAGAAGATCCCTGAAAATATCTGTGGTCAAAGGCTCTGGCCCCTGGCTGAAACGTCCTGACCATTTCAGGCGCGTGCGTTTATAATCCATAAAAGAAAAGAACCTGTCTCGCCGCATCTCTAAGATGTATAGCAGACAGGCTCTTGCATCTGTCCCGAGTAGACCAATTAGGGCAAGGGGCGATACAAAATTTAGTTGGTATTTTTCTCACCTTGAAGCGTCTCAAACAGGAACCATTTACGCTTCTCGCAAGCATCCAACTGCTCTTCAATCAGGTTCGCGGTAGGAAGGTCGCGGTTCTTCTCACAGAGCTCGACTGTCGCCCGCTTATGGATTGCCAGCTTGTTATTATCTTCCATCAAGCGCTGAAGCATATCGGCAGGCGAGACATACTCATCATTAT
>CAXTTV010000133.1:0-13933 GCA_964247295.1 uncultured Ktedonobacteraceae bacterium
CACATAGCCCAGGCGGCGCAGGCTTTCATAGACCACCTGCTGAGGATAGGACTGGCGCGTATCAATCACATTTACCACACGGTTCGCATGTCCAAATTTCCTAGGATCTCACTGTAAAACTTCCTCGTCTTTCTTCAGGCGCGAGCGCATCGTATAGACCGTGCGCCCATCGTGCTGGACCGCCCAGGGAATAAAGTGGAACTCAACACCCATATCATCAGTCAGACCAAACTTCCAGGCCTGATTCGCGATATCCTTCGCTGTATAGGTTGCCGTCCCATTGCTTTTCACCAGCACCTTATCGCTACTATGATCCTCATCCTCATTGGCAGCGTCATCCGCCTTCTCGTCTCCAAAGGGCAGAATCCAGCAGCCGGTCAGCTTTCCGGACTCGGGATGTTCGAGCAGCCCCGTCGTCTTCAGGCGTTCAAAAACATGTTGCCAGAGGCCAGCTCCGATAATGGCCGACTCCCAGGTTAGTAGATCGTACGAGATATTCAGGCGAGCCATCGTATTCAGATGGTAACGGACAATCTTCTGAGACAGATCCTCCGCGAAAGCCGCGTAGTTGTGCTCGTCGCCCGTCTCATCTTCATGCTCAATCGAGTGCAATACCTCATTGCGGCGCTTCAGCAATTCTGGATCGGTCTCGTATGCCTTTCCAACCGCCACATAGACGCGGGAGCAGTAGTAGTCGAAACTCTCGTCGGGCAACTGCTCATTGCCACCGGGAATCTCAAGCTTGTTCTCGCGGATCAGAAATAGGCCGACCACCACATCCGCGACCTGGACGCCAGTATTATCGATATAGTTATCGACCTCTACCTCATATCCTTGTGAGCGCAGCATCCGTACCACCGTATCGCCCAGGCAGGAATTGCGTAAATGGCCGACATGCGCCGCCTTATTGCTATTAATAGCCGTATGTTCAACAAGATACTTTACGCCAGTCCCGATTTTACTTTGGCCGAAATTGGCTCCAGCATCGTGAACGCGGGCAATAATCGCGCGACCCATCTCAGGGCGATCCAGGCGGAAATTCAGATAGCCGGGTTTCGTAACCGTGATCTCCTGTACCCCGCGATGACCGCCGGTAGTTAGAAGATCAGCCAGGGCCTCCGCGATCTGGAATGGGGGGCGGCCAAGCAGCTTTTTCGAGGACCAGGCCATCACCGGCATTGAATAATCCCCAAAGGTATTTTGCGCCGAAAACTGAAGATTAAACGGCAACTGCTCTGGCTCAATCTCCAGGGCGGTCTGTGAAAGATACTGGCGTGTTGCCTGTCTAATAAGTGCTAAAAGATAGGAATAGATATCCTCTGGTGCGGACTCTCGAATAGGTTGTGTCTCACTTTGTGTCGTCATTGCCCCTCGCTCACTCCAAAATTCTCAGCATAATGATGCCGTTACTATAGCTTAGTGGACTGCTTACGGTCAAGTTCCCCGAGGAAATAGCGACAAAAAAACGCTTTAAACAGTAGTATAATGAGTAGGAGGTGTATATAGTAAGTGCCACCGAAGCTTAGACAACTTAAAGCAACACTTAAACAAGCTGGCTTCAAACTCATACGGACACGAGGCAGTCACACAATCTGGTCACATCCATTACTACCGGATATGCCTATAACCCTTTCAGGCAATGATGGAAAAGATGCGAAACCGTATCAGATTGGTGATGTGCAGAATGTCTTGAAACGCCTGGGAGAAAATAGATGACCCCATTACATTACTCTGTAACCATTCAGTGGAGCGACGAAAATCAGGCTTTTCTCGTCAACGTTCCCGAATTACCTGGATGCCATACGCATGGAGAGACGTACGAAGAGGCAATCAAAAATGCGGTTGAGGTCATTGAGTTATGGGTTGAAACAGCCAGAGAATTGAATCGGCCTATTCCCGCACCCAGAATTGCCGTTTAACAGAAGGCTACGGACTGCCTTGTTGGAGAGGGGTAAGATAATCTTTCTTACTTTTCCCCAACAAGACGAAGTGGTTCTATCTGACCGGCCAGGTGGGCAGTGTAAAGGCCGAACGCGTTGAGCTAAGAATACCAGCCAGCGCCGTATACCATGCCGTCAGGGCCGTTAAAATGCCGAGCCAGCCACCGATCTGACCGAGGATCGCCGTACCCGAAAACTCTCCCAACGAGAGGAATAAGAAAGTCAGGAAAAGCAGACCAAATACCGAGATCAGGGCTCCATTGCTTCTTAAGGTACCCAAAAACATCAGAAGCGTGAAAATGGCCCAGCCGAGCAGGAAGAGTCCTAGTCCGCTATGGAGTTGGGCAGTGTTCGTGCCGAAAGCCCCAAGAATATTAGTTCCAGGGATAAAGATAAGGCCGAATGCCAACCAGAAGCCTCCATAGGAAGAGAAGGCAGTTGCTCCAAAGGTATTGCCTGCCTTAAACTCCCACATGCCAGCCAGCAATTGGCAGAGGCCGCCATAGAAGAGAGCCAGCCCCACAACAATATTAGGAAGAGTCGAGATAAGATTAGCGTTAATACAACTGAGAACAAAGGTTGTAAGGGCGAAAGCACTTAAGCCTAGAGGCGCTGGATTGGCTGTTGGAGCAATCACCGATTCAATCCGATCTTTTACAGTCTGTACCATAGAAGTTATCACCTTTCGCAATCCTGGATATTGCTTTTCCATAAAGGAATGCAGACAGCATAACCTTTAAATACGTGGATGATTATACAGAGGCTTTTAGATACGCAAAACGGGCACCAACTATCGAAAGTATACCATATTATATTGAAAAATTTAATCAAAGGTCATTTGCTGTGATTGCGTACAGGATATGTCTACCGCTTATAAAAGCGACTAAGATTGTGGCAGAGGCAAGCTGAACCAAAAGGCCGATCCTACGCCTGTCTGACTGCGGACCCCTACAGAGCCCTGATGCTGCTCAATAATATGGCGACTGATATACAGACCGATCCCAAGACCGATCCCGTGGCCGCTCAAAACTATGACATCTTTGGCCCGGTAGAAGCGTTCCCAGATATGCTTTTGCTCCTCGGGACTCAAACCAGGATCTTGATCGACGACCGTCACAGTAGTATCAAGATATGTGGATTGTATCTGGAGCTGGACCGGATGGCTCTCATCAGAGTATTTTAAGGCATTGATGAGATAATTGGTAATAACCTGCGCGAGACGCGAGGAGTCGGCAAAGACGAGTAATGGTTTGGGAGAGAGCACTTCTAATTCAATCAAACGGTCAAGATGGATTGTCTGGTAATTTTCCACAATCTCTCGTCAGGCCAACAAGATCAAAAGTGCGGCACTTTAGATCCAATTTATTGATCCCAATGCGTGAAGCGTTAATAAGATCCTCTATCAGCCGATCTTTTGAACATTAATCTGTTGATCCGCGCGTTCCAGAGCCAGCAGAATTCCACTTGTTCTGGTCCGATTATGACTAAAAAAATACTGGCCTGCTCAATAAATGTATCGAGGCGACGCCTTGCTAGTTGAATATTTCCTTTGATAGTTGCCATGGGGTTACGGAGCTCGTGACTGGCGATACTCAAAAACTCATTCATACGAGTGTTTGCCTCGCGCAGAGCCATCTCCGAGGCCTGAGTTTTTACTTTATTCTGAATTAATCGCTGATGCTCCAGAATAAGGGCCGCAAACTTGCCGAGCGCGTGTGCCAGTGAGATCTCTTCATCCGAATATTCTGGTCGTCTTGTGACCCTCCCGCTATTTTTTGATTTTTAACGAAAATGTAAGAGCTTTCATAAAGTACACCTATATAGTCAAAGGGTCTCTCTTTTTCTACTATATTGACAAAAGAAGGCTAGTGTTTTATTTTATATAAAGAGATGCAAATATCACTATTATTGGTTTTATTAAAAGAATCAGTAAAAGATTTATCATCAGCGTCTTAATAGAAAGGAATACACCATGCCTTTTTAGATAGATGAGCATGGTATAGAGTATATATGAGTAAAAAACGTTCGTTGGTTCAGCTTTAATATTGTTATTCTCAGTTTCATGTGCGTTGGGTTTATTTGCAGTAAGCGCTGTTAGCCACAGCTCATCTGTATATGCCGCGTCACGTATTACGCCTGTGGATTGCAAAACGTCGGTTGAGGATTTGGATCAGGGTATTACATCTCTCGCTACCATTAATCAAGTGAAAGATGGAAAACTCACAATTGACCTGCCTCAAAAATCTGATCCAGCATTTTTAGGGATTATCCAGTTCGCGCTCTCTAATCAGACGGATAAGGTGCAGACAGTCTCATTTATCTCCCAGAATGAGCTTGCTCCTTCGCAAGATCGCACCATTGCTCCTGGTGGATGCGCATTTATAGTTGTTGGAGGAAGCTCCAATGGACGTATAAGCAATATCGATCAAACGTACACATTCTTATTAAAGAGCCATCCTGAGGTGCAGGCCAGCATCTTTGTTCCTTCCCACATCTAATTAACCAGAGTGGGATGAACCGTATTGTACGAAAAAATGCTGGTCCATTCAAAAAAGTGGAGGTGTATCTCATCGAGTTCACCTCCACTTTTGCTAGAATCCCGATTGCTTGCTACGAATTCCGCAAGGCCAACGTCTTAGTACTGATCGAGCAAAAATCCCATTTTTCTCATTTATATGTTACACTTCTGTTAATACGCAACCGAAGGGCTCTGTATATCGTATAGTCAATAAGAGTGCTATCGTCAGGTACTCTCAAGGCCATCTGTTTAGAGGTAAAAAATATGAAGCAACCAGAAATTCGGCGTACAAGCGGATCGAAGGCTGTAGCCATCGACAAACGTGAAGATTTAAAGCGTCTGCGTCTGTTAGAACTGCTTGCCGGCTTTGTCTCGACAGCAATCGCTCTGGCTGCCTATCAGATTCTGGCGCACTAAGCTTTCCATGTCCATAGCGCTCTTTCTCTGACCTGCTCTTATAAAAGTGAGCGGGATCGGTGTTTGTACAAAAGCAGGTTCCTTACCGAAAAATCGGGGTAGGGAACCTGCTTTTTTTTAAGAAATCGAGAAAAGAAAGTTCAGGCGTGGTCCCTTGTTGCCTTGTGTTATGAAGGAACAGCAGGTACAATTCCTGGGAAAAGGCTATGGTTTTACGAGTATGTGGAGCGCGTCATGGATTCAGAAAAAACGTTTAGTGGACGAGGGCGAGCAATTCCTCCTCGTCCCTCACCCCTGGAGCCGGCTCGTTCTTTACGTGTGACGACCAGCGTGGTCCTGTTCGCGATTCGTGATTGGGCGCTCTGGGTGTTGTTGCGCAATGGACCGTGGGGACCTCCCATGCGGGTAGTTTCTGGTCGTGAGTCGTTACAGGCTTCGGTTGAAAGAACGCTAGAAGCGCTCTTATTGTGGCCTTTACAGGCGTCTCTCATAGACATCAAAGCAGGATGGTTAGAGCAAGATGTTCATGTCTGGGGAAGTTCGGAGCAAGGGGGTGCAGTCTCTTTAATTTACGCTTTACTATTGCGAGCGAACCGCGATGAGTTGTTACCGGACCTCCATCTTCAAAGGGTGCCCAGTCTTCAGGTAAATTGGACCCCTGTTACAGAAATTGAGACAGGGCAGCGAGGTTTAGATGCCTCTGTTGGGCCTGTCATTGATCTCGCGCTCAAAGCGCTGAGAATGCAAGTGCAGCAGGAGCCTGACATTGTGCTCCGCTATTTAGCGGATATGGGGGGAGCTCCTACCACAGAACGCTTGTTACAGACCGAACTTTTTCCGACAAGGAATCGAGAAACTCGTCGCCTGGATCTTCTAAAGGAGCCTTTGTCAGGGAACGGGTATCTAACTCTAGCCGAGGCGGCTTTGTTATATCGAGCTTTTTTCCCTGGAGAGATACTCGATCTTTCAAATATACGGAGGCGCTTACTGGCAACAGATCAACTAGAGCCAGTCGAGGAAGAGAGACCGGTACGAGGGAAAGAGGCGGATTGGCGAAGAGTGAGTAAAGTCTATTATTATCGTACATAGACCAAAGTAGGTGTAGAAGTAAGGCAGGTTTAGCTGTAGAAAGAAGAGATATGGCAAAGATAACGACCGGGACAGGTGATACTGGCTATACAGGATTATTAGGAGACCAGCGTGTTCCCAAGTATGATCCCCGTCCAGAGGCGCTAGGAACAGTAGACGAGGCTACTTCCGCATTAGGATTAGCTAGAGCCTCAACCCGTGACCAGAAAGCGCAAAGCATCATTTATAAGATGCAGCAAGATCTTTACCTTCTTATGGCGGAGCTTGCGACTCCTCCAGAAAACTATGAGAAGATGGGATTTCGGGTGACCACTGAACATGTAGAGGCGTTGGAGCGAACAGAGGAAGAGTTAAAGCAAGAAGTAGAGATCCCCAATAAATTCGTGATCCCTGGGGATACATTAGATGGAGCCGCTCTTGATCTTGCGCGAGCGGTAATTCGTCGGGCTGAGCGGATGGCTGTAAAGTTACTGCATGAGCATGTGATCGAGAATACGGAAGTTGTACGTTATCTGAATCGTCTCTCCGACGTAGTCTTTATTCTGGCTCGCTATCTGGAAGTGAAATCCAGTCTGGCCCAACTCCCTGAGTAAAATATACCTCTTGAAAAGCCTGTTTACCAAAAACTTGGTAAACAGGCTTTTTTTTGTGACGTAGTTCATAGCGTGCGGGTCGATTTTATGAGAAAAATGAAATGTACAAAAAATACAAAGTAGTAAAGCGATAAAGTAAGAAATGAACGCATTATTAAATATAGACACTTCGGCCAGTGGGTCGGAGAAACGATGGGGCGTTATGAGAACTCTGGAAGATGAGTCACAGGTTGTTCTAGAGGCATGTTTGGGCTCAACAGCAGCATTTGAGACGTTGCTCTCATATTATGAGCCTAAAGTCCGGCGTTTGATTTACGGCATGACTCATGATGTACAATTAACACAGGACTTATGTCAGGAGACGTTTATGGCAGCATATCGTGCTATGAAGAGTATGCAAGGGGCAGAGCTGAATTTCGCTCCTTGGGTCTATCGTATCGCGCTCAATCAGGTACGGAGCGAGTGGCGGAAGCGGAAGCACGTAACGGTTTTGTCTTTTGCGACGGCTCGTGGACATGAGGACGAAGAAAAAAGTGAACCTGGTGAAGATTACTTTATGAGTGAAGAATCTTTTGAAGAAAATGTATTGCAGCGAGATCTGGTTCAGCAGGCACTCGGTCAACTCTCCGAATCGTCAGTAACCTGTCTGCTTTTAGATGCTGAAGGTTTCTCTTATCGAGAGATTGCGGAGGCGGTCAAGGACTCTGTGCCTGCAATTCGCAGCCGTCTGTCACGGGCGCGTCAGACCTTCCGGCAGATTTACCAGAACCTGGAGCAGGAGACTCTGGCATGAGGCATCTCCATAGGGAGGCCCGCAAGGAGCCAGAGAAATGCCCCTGGACTTCTGATTGCCTGGATTTCCTAGATGCTCTCGATCCCAATGCACATTTCTCGCCTCAGCAGTTGAGCCAATTTGTGGTCAATGAGCGTGAGCAACGCAGTTTGGAGCGCCTGCAATCCCATGTTCAGAACTGTCTTCAGTGCTATAGAGAGATCACGAAAGCGATCCAGATGCGTGATCGGCAGCGGACAGCGCTTCTCGCCTGGTTGAATGAAGAAGAGCAGATGGTTCCTTCAACAAGCGGGCGTATTATGGACGCGATCCGCAGTGAGTCCATGCCTGAAGCTATTGTACCTTTTCGTGCGTCAGGGAAAGAAAAAGAGACTTCAGGTTTTAGAATTTCTACACACCATCGCATCAGAACGATAAATGGTGTGATCTCATTAGTGGCCGTGGCAGCTTTGATCCTTTTTACGATTCGTTTATTCCATTTTGCGCCTTCTCCGCGAAGTAGTCCGATGGGCTCACCGCACAATATGACTCCTGCTAAACCGCATCCTTCCGCTTTTAACGCTGCTATAATTCCTGCCGACTCCCCCTCAAATGCCATTTCGCAGGGATGGGATGCGAGCGGCTTTGCTTATCAGCCGGATGATTACCATATGCAGGTAAGCAGTTATAACTATCGTACGGGTCATATCTCGGTGATGGCCTATGCATCTTTACCAACCACCGCTAGTTTCTCCACTTTTTCTAGTGATGGGCAGACATTACTGTCAAAGGATCTGATAGGTGATCAGGTGAAGTTGCAGACAATCGTCAGCAGTGGTCGACATCGGGTATTTTATCAACTTCCGATTGCCAATTATCTAAACTCCATCTGGATGCCAGATAATAGACATGTCCTGGTAGCCACCAGGGATCAAGGAGTGATTGAGCTTGACTCGCAAGCCGCTACTTCACAGAAGCCAGTTGTGATCACCTCTATTACGACAAGCAATGTCCGTTTTTTTAGAGATAACTATGTATATGTAGAGCAACAAGCAGGTTCGATCATAAATTTTGTCCGTTTGTCGTTAGACAGCGGAGAGGTACAAACTATCGCGCAGGTAAATGGGGCAGTAACATTTTGGATGAGCCCTGGCGGTGGGACCATCTACTATATACAACCTGAATCAGGCTCATTATTAGCGGTGAATAGCGATGGTTCTAATCCACGACAACTCCGTATAAATGGTGCGCCGGTGGGTTATGGTGTCAATGGAGAGTTATTATTTGTTGAGCATGTAGGATCGAGGTATCAACTGGTGCAACTGGGTGATACTGTAGATCAAGATCAGCTGATTATAGAGGATCTAGCTCCGGGAGCGGGCTCGCTCTGCCCCTATTTGGCAAAAAAAGAAATCATTTGTGAGCAGAATGTCGCTGTCTCCCCATACGGCCAGAGGGTGATGGTTCAGGCATTTTATCCTGATGGGAGTCACAAACTCTTTCTCTTTGTACCTGGAATGCAGAAAAGTAAGGAGTTGCCCCAGATATCATCCTCTCCGGTGCAACTCCTTGGTTGGAACAAGATACGCTAGATCATCACAATTTACTATTGTTTGACTATTGCGATCGTGCATTCATCTTCTGTATAGCCATCATCCATAGGTAGCGTGAGCGTGCTTAGACATGGATGATTTTTAAGGCGTGTCTGTGCCTGCCGTTGCAAGATTGTTGGGTCGGAGGTATTCTCGCCCATATGGTAGCTCTCCTCGCGATTTTTTTTTAGAAGCTTTATCGAGAGGAGTGACCAGATCACTTGCTCCCGAATGATGTTCCAGGCGGGCCAGCAAGCGTTTAGTCTCAGTCTCATCGATCAAAGCATGACATTCGCTAAAGATTGTCAGGGCCTCCTTGAGATATTGAATAGCTCTGGGAACCAGACTTTCGCCCTCCTGTTTCCGGTCGAGTAAGGTCTCCGCATAAGCCTTCAAGGTGCGAGCGTAATCCAGACGCATACCATACGTCCGAAATAGCTCGCTGGTGTGCTCAAAAAGCTCCTCCGACCGTGTGTAGTGGCCTTGGAAAGCATAGATTGTTCCCAGCAGGCGTTGTGTGCGGGCAATCGTGCTTGTAATCTCGTGTTGGCGAGCCTCCTCCAGCGTCTGCTCAGCCAGATACTGACTCTCCTCGATCTCTCCAGAAAGGAAGAGCACGCGTGCCAGGCTATACTTTGTTTCAACCACAGTCTCCAGTTCCACGCCCTCCAATGCCAGTGCACGCCTGAGGTTCGCATGCGCTTTTAAGAGCAGGCGACGGCTAAGTGGTTGAGACATCAGTTGCTGTTGTCTGGTCTGCCCGTCCTTTCGTTTGAGCATGTCTACAAGCAACATCGCCTGTAGGACGCGGAAATCCCCAAGAGCGGTCAGCGTCAGGCAAATCACGCTGTTTTGAAGGCCGCGACTCAAAAGGAAAGCTTGCCGTAAATGTGTACCGGCCTGGATTACCTCGCCCAGATCCTGAAGAGTAATAGCCAGAGACACATTGCTCCAGGCCACATGTTCGCGCTCATTTACCTGTTCACCAAAGGCCAGGCTTTGAACAAACAGGCTTTCGGCTTCGTGCAGATCGCCAGTGCGAGCGGCCACCTGCCCTCGATTGCCCATAATAAAGGCTTTATTTGGGAGATCACCGGTTCGCTCGGCCAGCTCAAAAGAGCGTTGCAGATACATACGAGCCAGATTATGCTCAGATCGTAGAGCATAGACCGTACCTATATTGCCACAAACTCGCGTCACAGCCACTACCAGATCGTGCTGCTCAAAGGTTTTAAGCGCCGTCTCCAGATGTTGAAGGGCCTCTGGTAGGCGGCCCTCACTGGCGGCAATGACCCCGATTAATTCATGGGCGTGACCGATCTCCAAAGGATTACCAGTGGCGGTCCGGGCGGTGAGCGTCTGAAGCTCCTCCTGGCGACGGCCTTGCTGTTCTAGATTGGGATGTGTTCGTTGCAGCATCTCTAGAGCCTCATTTGCACAGCGGCGGGCCTCCTCAAAATTCCCCTCAATACAGCTCATCACTCCATTTTGAAGCTGGAGACCTGCCCAGGCCGTTCCTTCCTGGATACCAGCTTCAAGCAGCACTTCCTTCGCTTTTTGAAAACATTCATGTCCCTGTCCAAACTCACCTTTACTAACCCAGGTGCGACCAATCTCGCGCCAGATCAGCGCCTGGATCTGAGCCTCTTGCTGGCGCTCTTCCACCGAGGGGAACTGACCAGGACGACTGCGTAGTTCCAGAGTCCGAGTATAAAGCTGACGGGCCTCATCGTAGCTGCCCTGTATCTGACAAACCTCAGCCAATCTTTCCAGCAATCGTGCCAGATGGAGAGAGTCTGGTTGCTGTTTCAACCAGAGGAGCGTTGTTGACTCGTTCTCATTAGAGAAGCTCTCCCCAACCGTAATCTGGATTGCTTGAAGATAGTAGTGATGGGCCTCGGAGTAGGCTGACATTGAGTAGGCCCGGTTACCTGCGAGTTCGGCATAGTGCGCGATCTGTGTTGGACTACTACCGCCTTTGCTAAGGTGGTGGGTAATGCTGGCTGCAACTTCTCCCTCACTCCCTTGATAAAGTTGGAGCAACGCTTGAGCCGCCCGGCGGTGGAGCTGGGCTCGCCGGGCGGCTGAAATCCTTTCGTACAGATGACTGACAATCAGTGGATGCCAGAAATCGTAGGAGATGCGCAGTCCTGAGCCGCGCTCACAAACCAATCCAGCTCTGAGAGCCTCCTCTAACAGGTCGAGAATTTCATCCTCATGATTGTTATGTCCCTGGTCTGTCATAAAGAGCAGATGCTCTAGCTCGAACGATCCCCCAAGTACCGCTGCCTTGCTCAGTAACGCTTGACAGGCGGCGCTCAGTTTGCTGAGGCGGCGCTCAAGGACGGCTGTGATCGTACTGGGAAGCTGCTGTACCTCTTGCTCTTTACCACCAGCCTGGGGGGCGCTACTAGAGTAACGAGCCAGCTCCTCCGCGAAGAAAGGATTGCCGCCGGCCTGAGATTGAATGCGCTGAACAATATTTTGTGGCAGATGAGTGAACATCGAACCAATCTCCGAGCGGCTCAGTGGCTCGATTGGCAGTGTGACAATAGCCTGTTCACGTTGTAAATCATTCATTAATGTTTGTAGCGTCTGCTCCGGTTTTATCTCCAGATTGCGGCAGGTGCCGATCAGCAGGACCTGTTGTTTTTGAAGGTGACGGGCCAGATAAGCCAGCAGTTCCAGGCTACTATCATCGGTCCAATGAAGATCATCCAGGACCAGTAGGAGAGGCGCTTTTTGGCAACAGATCATAAATAGTTCTAGCGTGGCCTCCCATAGGTGCAAACGTTCCTGTTCAGGAGGTAAGAAGAGCAAGCTTTTGCTGCTCAAAGGGAAAAACTCTCGCAGATCTGGTAAGAGCAGGCTGAGACGCTCAATCCGCGTCTGGGAGAGTTCCTGGTCGCCAACATCAGATAGATCGGTGTGAATAAATTGGTTCAAAGGAAAATCATTGAGAAGCGTTCTCAGGATCTCGATCCAGGGACGATATGGGATCGTCGCCTCCTGTTCATAAGCCCGGCTCCAGACAACCGTCCATCCCGAGTTAACAGCCTCATTGCTGAACTCCTCAGCCAGACGTGTTTTGCCAATGCCTGCCTCGCCCATCAACAACAAAAAGTGGGGGGAGTGCCTTGGATGCGCCTTACTGGTCGACAACAGAGGATTGTTACTTTGTTCGGTTGTCTGCATCAGTTGACGAATCGTCTCCATCTCCTGCTCACGTCCGATAAAAGGACTCTGGTTATCGCGATCGGGCTGGAAGGTCGGACGGGCCCCAGCCCCTATTGGCATTGGGGAAGGGCCGGTAGCTGTAGACGGGGTGGATGGTTTGGACGGAGGTGGAACGGGATAATTGCCAGAGACGCGTAGATGGCCTTGTCGTAGAGCCTCATAAAGCTCACGAGTCTCTGGTAGAGGCTCGCTGTCATAATCTCGTTGAAGCATCGTCTCCAGGCGATGATATACGCGAAGCGCCTCACCACGTCGATCAAGTTGTGTCAACAGGAGCATCAGATGGCGAACCGCCGTCTCATGGGTAGGGTCGGTAGAGAGTAGACGATCCAGTGGTTCAATGGCACTGGCAAGCGCATTGCGACTGGCGCGCAGCTCAGCCAGATTAAGCAAGAGGCCCATCCAGCGACGACGGAGCGCATCTCGTCGTGGGCCGGCCCATTCCGCATAAAGTTCCTCGGGTAAATAATCGCCGTGATAAAGCTCTGAAGCTTCATCGAGCAACTTCTCTGTACCTTGCTTATCGGCACTATTGGCCTGAGTCAACAGACGCTCGAACTCCTCCGCATCAACCCAGATCTGTTGTCTATCGGCCAGTCGGAGGACATCGCGTTCCAAAAGGAGCATACGAGAGTTCGCCGGTCGGGCGATCTCCGGTTCCAAAATTTGTCGTAGTTCGTGGACTGCTCCATTTAAGCGGTTGGCAGCCGTTTCAATATCGAGATCGGGCCAGAGCGCTTCCATTACCTGTTCTCGGCCCAATTGCCGACCGGGACTACTAAGTAGACAGCCGAGCAGAGCACGAGCGCGCCTGCGCTGCCAGGTGCGATTGGTAACCGCTCGCCAATCGCCATTGGTGAGTCGTTCAATCCGAAATTGCCCAAGCAAATAAATACGTAGGATAGGTTGATTGGAAGTTATCGCGGCATCAAATGGCGTTGAGCGTTCTTCATCACCTGTTTTACGAGTTTTTTCCACATCATCTGGGAGACGTACACCAATATATTTGCTGATAGTTCGCCCATTCTCACTCCAGTAGGCATACCAGTAGGGCCCGTGCCCCTCTCCTTCCCGGCATTTACGACAACGTTCTTTTCCACAACGTGTGTATTGCTGACGATAGGTGACTTTATTATTCATCGCTCTCTCCTCTTCTCCCTCGGGGAAGGTGATCGAGGGGAATATGATGAGTTTCTTATATCTTATATAAGACACATTAATTATACCCTAAATTAGGTCTACCGCACAATTGCTTGTGCAAATATTACCCTCTCTAGTTGCGTAAGAAGAATATATTGCTTCCTATCCCATGTAGCTGCTCTTCAATCTACCTATCAAGAGCAAAATCTGCTTGAAAGCCTTCTTACCTATCAATAATATATTAGTATTTAGAATGATATGATGCATCCTCTGATTAAGGGAGCAGAGTATTTAAGCAAAAATCCGGGAAGAGCTCTAATTGCTTTTCGTTTTTTACTAGAAAAGCCTGAATGAGGTTAGAAAAAATCGACGATCCTACTTCACAGAAAATCTAAAACGGTTTACGGCTTTTCAATAACACGGTGTCAAAGGGAAAGTTTTTCACATCTTATCTTTCTTTTTTGAGTCCCTGAACGGGTCACAAATCATTGAGATGCGTGGCCATGACAATAGAATGCACATCAGTGATCTGCTCTACCGGAAACACACAAGGGCAAAAGCCTGGATTTCCGATTTTGCATGCCATGCATATAGGTAAGGTTAAATTGATGTACTCTAATTATACATTATAATTC